>NZ_JBHXVO010000004.1:0-493178 GCF_042672265.1 Nocardia sp. NPDC127526
CGCTGCGTTTTCCTCCGCAGCGGGCGCGATCGCGTATGGACTCGATTCAGAAGGCGCGGCAGGACCGGATGTCGGTCGCCAGGATGGCCTTCGCACCCAGTTCCGCGAGCTGATCCATGAGCTCGTTGCCGTTCTTGCGCGGCACCAGCGCGCGCACGGCGACCCAGTCCGGATCGGTGAGCGGGGAGACGGTCGGCGACTCCAGGCCCGGGGTGATGCGGACCGCGGCGTCGAGCAACTCCTTCGGGCAGTCGTAGTCCAGCATCAGGTACTGCTGGGCGAAGACCACGCCCTGGATGCGGGCCACGAGCTGGTTGCGGGCCTTGTCGCGCTGGTCGGCGCCCTTGGCCTCGATGAGTACGCCCTCGGAATCGCAGAGGGTGTCCCCGAAGGCGACGAGGCTGTGCTGGCGCAGGGTGCGGCCGGAGCCGACCACATCGGCGATGGCGTCGGCCACGCCGAGCTGAATGGAGATCTCCACGGCGCCGTCGAGGCGGATGACCTCGGCCTCGATGCCGCGCTTCTGCAGATCGGCCAGCACCAGGTTGGGGTAGGAGGTGGCGATGCGCTTGTCGTAGAGGTCCTCGACCTTCCAGTCGCGGCCGGCGGGGGCGGCGTAGCGGAAGGTGGAGCGGCCGAAGCCGAGCGCCAGGCGTTCCTGGACGGGCGCCCCGGAATCGAGGGCGAGATCGCGGCCGGTAATGCCGAGATCCAGTTCGCCGGAGCCGACGTAGATGGCAATGTCTTTGGGGCGCAAGAAGTAGAACTCGACCTGGTTGGCCGGGTCGAGCACGCTCAGCTCGCGGGAATCGGTGCGCTTGCGGTAGCCCGCTTCGGACAGGATGGCGACGGCGGATTCGGAGAGTGCGCCCTTATTGGGGACGGCGACGCGAAGCATAGGGTGTCCTTTCGGGACGGGTCGGAGGACGATCGGTCGGTGGTCGCGAGGGATTCGGTCGCACCACGCTGGCGGCGCTGCCGGCGCGGTGGCCGAAGAACCGGCGCGTCACAGATGTCGGTAAACGTCCTCGAGCCGCAGTCCGCGGCCCACCATCAGAACCTGCACCCAATACAAGAGCTGGGAGATCTCCTCCGCGAGGGATTCATCGCTCTCGTGCTCGGCGGCGAGCCACACCTCGCCGGCTTCCTCCAGTACCTTCTTGCCCTGCGCATGCACGCCGGCGTCCAGGGCGGCGACGGTGCCGGAACCTTCCGGACGATTGACGGCACGATCCTGCAGCTCGGCGAACAGGGCTTCGAAAGATTTCACGGGAAGACATTCTCGCAGATGACCGCGAACACCCTGCAATTCGCCCGGTCTGCGCGAACCGCTCGACCACATTGCCCGGGTCTGCCCTCCCCTTCGACCACATCGCCCCGGCCACGGTGGCCTGCCCCTCCGCCCCACACAGCCAACCGCCCGGCCACAGTTCATGTGGCCGGGCGGTCTCTCTCTGCTGTGGGAAACGGCTACGCCATGGCGAAGCGCAACAGGGCCTGCATATCGCCCTGTTTGATCTTGCCCTTGCGGTCGAGGACCTCGAGCTGCCAGTTGGGTCCGGTGCGGAAGGCGCGGGCGATGGCATTGGCATTGTCGGCGCCGAGCAGGGACGGCCAGATGTCGGCGACCTGCTGGGTGCTGCCGCCGGTGGCGTCGTAGATCTTGAAGGAGATGTTGTTGGCCTTCTCGAAGCTGGAGCCCTTCTTGAAGGCGGCCGCCACGAAGATGATGGCGTCGATGGCCTGCGGCACATTGCCGAAGGTCACGTGCACGGTCTCGTCGTCACCGGAGGCCGCGCCGGTCTGCTCGTCGCCGGTGTGCACGACCGAACCGTTGCCGAGCGGATCGAGGGAGTCGAGCCCGGCGAAGCGCACCGGCTCGGTGCCCTGCATGAGGATGGCGATCAGATCCAGGTCGACGCCCTTCTTGCGGCGGGCCAGACCCAGCACCCCGCCGCTCGCACCGGAGGACGGGTCCCAGCTGACGCCCACACTCATCTTGGTGATCCCACCGAGATCCGCTGCGCCGTCTTCTTTCCGAAGCGTAATCACGCCTGCCACACTACCGGCGTTTGCGGATCGCGGTGGGGTGCAAAGTTTTAACGGATGGTTTCGATCACACTGCCAGCAGTTCCGCCAGTTCGGCCACCGCGCCGCGCAGCTGCTCGGCGAAGCCGTGCATTTGCTCCGCAACCGATTTCGGCGTGGCGAGGTAGAGATTCCACCGGTCGGGCAGCAGCACGTAGGCGACACCGATGCATCGCTGACTGGTCGATCCGAAACCGAAGTACTCGATATTGACCGAGGGCGCGGAGCTGGTGCTCAGATAGTCGTCGCGCGCGATGCGCCAGCCGGGGCTGTCGTAGAACGCCATGGGACCGTCCGCGTGCAGTTGCGCGCCGCGGCGGCGCTGGATGAGTTGCAGTTCCCACAAATGCTGTTCGGGCGCCTCGCCGCGCTGGCATTCCTGGGCGCGCTGCACGTGCGCCGCGGCGGCGGCCTGCACGGCGGCGCGTTTGCGGTCGGCATCGGCCTCGGGATCGGCCATGACGGCGACGAAGTCCAGGATCTCCGGCGTCACCACGCGCATGGCCTCGGTGCGGCCGTTGCGGTATTGCCGGGTGGCGATGGATTCGTAGGTGGCGCCCGTCAGGCCCTTGCTGCGCTTGTGGGCGAGCTGATAACTCAGCTGCGCGAAGGCGTCGGGGGAGATCCCGAGCTTCTTGATGCGGCCGGTGCCGAAGTCGAAAGAGACCGCGCTGGTGGCGTTCTCGGCCGCGTACTGGGCGAAGGACGCGGCGGCGGAGGCCACGGTCGACTTCTGCTCGGCGTCGAGGGTGAACTCGATCGGCTCGGTGGCGGGCAGGCCCTGCGGTTGCGCGCCGGATTGCGCGGCGTGCTCGGCGACCGGGGACTCCAGCAGCACGTCGACGAAGGACAGGATGGTGGTGCCGTCCAGTCCGCAGTGCTCGACATTGATGCCCGCGCGGCCGTCGGCGAAGACGATGAAGGAGACCGCCTTGTCGAACCAGCGGTTGCCGCTGTCGCCGTGCAGCAGTTGATCGCAGGCGTGCAGGGTATCGCGGGGAGCGAAGTCCTCCAGGCAGATACAGAACAGGGCGGTCTCGATGGTGTCGAGGGCGGCGGCATTCGTGGCGCGCAACTCGGCGTACACCGGGGCCCAGTCGACGCGGGCCAGGGTGGTGAGATGCCCGGGCGAGGAACTGGTCGCCGCCCGCCGCGCGCCCGCCTTCATGACCGAGCGCAGGCCGTCGGTGAGATCCTCGTGCGTATGCGGCACGCCGTTCGGGCCGATGGCGTCCATGCGGAACATATTGCCGCGGTAGAAGACGACGATGTGCCGCGCCTGGGACGGTCCGGGCCATTCCGCGCTGTAGGGCACGCGCACGGTGTCCTGCGGATCACCCGGAATCCGGGTCTCGGAGAACAGGAACTTGTTCTGCGCCATGTTCAGCCGCTGCCCGCGCTGGGTGACCGGCGGAATCTCTTCCTTGTCCAGGCGCAGCTTGTAATCGACCGCCGCGGTCACGATGGCCGCGGCGCGCTCGGCCTGATCGGCGGTGGTGGACGCGGCCAGCACGGTGTCATCGCGGAACAGGAAGAAGAAGTTGGCGTTCAATGCGATTCGATCGCGCCGCCCCAGATACCGCGACGGCCAGAACTCGTCCAGCCAGCTGCCCACGCCGGGCTCGGCGTCGAAGCGCTGCAGATCGGCGTGCAGGGTGCGCGCCGGGCTGTCGGGGCGCAGCAGATCCGCGACGGTCGCCGCGGTGTCGGCGTATTCGGCGCTGGTCAGCAGTGGCGCGCACCAGTGCAGGAAACGCGTGCAGCTCTCCTCCAGGGTGGGCAGCGGCACTCGCGGCAGCTGCTCGTCGTGGGCGAAGGTCCGTTCGCTCAAGGGTGGTCCTCGTGGTCGGTGGATAGATTCGGCCGGGACAGATAGAGCTGGGCGTAGAGCCAGCCGTCGGATTCGAGGCCGGCGGGGTCGATGCCGGCGGCCTCCAGGGTTTGCAGGACCTGGGCCTGTTCATCGGGAGAGGCGAAGCGGCGCTGCCGGAACGCACCGGGGGCGCGCTCGGTACGGTAGCCGAGGGCGGCCAGGCGCGCGGCAATGGGTTCGAAGGAGAACATGCGCAGGACGAAATGCGCCATCCACGGCAGTTTCCCACCGTGCGCCCCGGCCACGCGCAGCAGAGTGCGGTCGGTGATGTAGCCGACGCAGCCGGTGGAGATGACCAGGTCGGCGGTGGCGAGCGTGCGGCGCTGGGTCTCGGTGGGGTCGGCGGTCTCCAGGTCGGCGTGCACGGTGGCGTGCAGGAAGCCGGCGGTGCGGGCGTAGTCGAGGGCCGGGGCGGAGGAGTCCATGCCGATGAAGCGGACGCCGGGCAGGCGGTCGCGGGCGGCCAGCAGCTTCCGATCGTGTTCCACGAGATCGCCTGTGCCGCAGTCACGATAGTGCGTGGCCAGTTCGGCCATGGTCATGTCCAGGCGCAGCAGGGCCGCGTTCACGCCGTAGGAGCAGCCGAGGTCGAGGACGGTGGGCGCGGCGATGCCGGTGCCGGCGCGGTGGTCGGCGAGGAGTTGCTCGAAGTGCGGTTTGGCCAGCTCCGGAATCCGGTAGTCGAGTTCGGACATGCGCGCGTAGTACTCGCGCGGGTCGGGCCGATCGTAGATGTCGTCGAATGACGCTTTTCCGGTGCTGTGCAAGGAAACCGGCACGCTGGTCCTCTTTCAGTCGAGCAATCGGTCGCCGCGGACGCCGCTCGCGGCGAGATGGTCCGGCAGTACGCGGCCGAACAGTTGGCGGGTGCGCTCGGCGGTGCCGACCACGCCGGGGGTGTCGCTGTAGGCGAAGATGGCCGAATGGCGTTGCACCGCACCGCTGACGGGAGCGACGCGGTGCAGGGAGAAACGACCCTGGAACAGTTGCAGGTCGCCGGGGCGTAGCTCGAGCCGGCGGATGAGCCGCTCGGCATGGCCGGTGAGGACCGCGCGCACATCCTCGAGCCGCTCGGCGGTGCGGGAGCGAATATTGGGGCAGTATTCGAAGACGCCGCCGGATTCGGGTTCCTGGGTGAGCATGCTGACGGTGAACTCGTTGGTGTCGAAATGCCAGGGGTGGGACATGCCGGGGGCCACGACATTGAGGCACAGGCCGGCCAGCGGGTCGGTGTACTCGTGCAGTTGGTCGAGGCCGAAGCACTCGGCGACGAAGCGCTGGAAGCGGGGATCGGTGTACAGGCGGTGGATGAGCGCCTCGCGCGGGATCAGATCCCTTGCGACGAAGGCGTTTCCGCGGTGCAGCACGATGCGGCCGGGATGATCGGCGGGCAGGTCGGTGTCGAGCGGGATGTTGTAGGCGTTGACCTGCTCGACCGTGTAGTACGCGTGTGGGGCCAGTTCGACGCCCTCGGTGCGCAGGGTGGTGAGGTCCTCGGGCCGGATGAAACCGCGCAGCACGCAGCAACCGTCGGCGGCCAGTTCCGCGCGCGCCGCCTCGACCGCCGCTGCCCACTGTTCACTGCCGGGGGCATCGAGCGGATAACGCGCGGTATCCACGCCGGGCACCGAGTTGCCCGTTCCCCTGGCATCGCACGCGTCTGCCCAACCCCCTGTCGTAACCATGCCGACCATTCTGGCCATAAATTCCGGCGACACGCCCGGGATGATGCGCGATTGTGGATACTCACTTTTCCTGTGTGCCAAGAGATTACATGTGACACAATTGGCGAGCGCAGTCTTGTGCCATGAGCTTCCACCCGCTTGGCTCGAATCGGGCATTCACCTCGGGATGCCGTCTGCTCCGCGATAGCTCAGGATGCTGTTCATGTCATTCGTCAATGGTTCGGTGTCGTATTGGTTCCGCGAGACGGGCCCGGTCGAGCCGGGCGCGCCGCTCAGCGGGCACGCCCAGGCCGATGTGTGCATTGTCGGGGCCGGGTACACCGGGCTGTGGACGGCCTACTACTTGAAGCAGGCGCAGCCGGATCTGCGGATCGTGATCCTGGAGCGGGAGTTCGCCGGATACGGGGCGTCCGGTCGCAATGGCGGCTGGGTTGTCGGGGAAATAGCCGGCTCGGCCGAAACGTACGCCCGCACGCGCGGCCGGGACGCCGCGGTGCGGTTGCAGCGGGCCATGTTCGACACCGTCGACGAGATCGTGCGTGTCGCGGACGCGGAGGGCATCGACGCGGACTTGGTGCAGAGCGGGCAGATCACGGTGGCGCGCAATGCCGCCCAGCAGGGACGGCTGACCGACACCCTCGAACACGCGCGGCAATGGGGGTGGAGCGAGGAGGATCTGTGCGAGCTCGCACCCGGGGAGCGGATCCGCGTCGCCGGGGCGACGGGCGCACTGTTCACACCGCACTGCGCCCGGGTGCAGCCCGCGAAACTCGTACGCGGACTGGCCGATACGGTCCGCGCGCTGGGCGTGCCCATCTACGAGAACACCACGGTGGACGCCATCCGCCCGCGCACCGCCTTCCACTCCGCGGCCGCCATCACCGCCCGCGGCACCGTGACCGCCGACTACGTGGTGCGCGCCACCGAAGGTTTCACCGCCGCCTTCCCGGCGCACCACCGCGACTGGCTGCCCATGAACAGCTCCATGATCGTCACCGACCCCCTGCCCGACCACGTCTGGCGTGAAATCGATTGGGCCGGAGCCGAACTCCTCGGCGACTTCGCCCACTACTACATGTACGCCCAGCGCACCGCCGACGGCCGCATCGCCTTCGGCGGCCGCGGCAAACCGTACCGCTACGGCAGCCGCATCGATGCCGCCGGCCGCACCCAGCAGTGGACCATCGACGTCCTGCGCGCCACGCTGGCCGACCTGTTCCCCGCCACCGCCGAAATCCCGCTCACCCACGCCTGGTCCGGCGTCCTGGCCGTCCCCCGCGACTGGTGCTCGACCGTGATCCTCGACCACACCACCGGCCTCGGCTACGCGGGCGGCTACACCGGTCACGGCGTGGCCGCCGCCAACCTCGCCGGCCGCACCCTGCGCGACCTGCTGCTCCGTCACGACACCGACCTCACCACCCTGCCCTGGGTCGATTGGCACGTCCGCCGCTGGGAGCCCGAACCCCTGCGCTGGCTGGGCGTCCAGCTCATGTACTCCCTCTACCGCGCCGCCGACCACCGCGAATCCGATCTCCCCCGCACCTCCCGCATCGCCCGCCTGGCCAACCTCCTCTCCGGCCGCTGACCTCGAAAAACCAGCTGCAAGCACACCGGGAAACCGTGTCGTTTTCGTTGTCCGCCAGGGCGGTTCGCGCCGTTTCCAATCCTCGTCAATCCGGGTACACCGGAATGGAGAGGACAGCACCATGGATTCGAACCGCTCCTTCGACACCATCACCAGCGCCCTCACCCGCGTCTCCGGCCCCGGCCGCCGCGGCAGCGCCTGGACCACCTACCTCTGCCCCGTCCACGAAGCCGACGGCCGCCCCCACCACCCCTCCCTCGGCGTCGTCTACAACCACACCCGCCACCGCACCGTCGTGAAATGCTTCGCCGGCTGCCCCGACGAAGCCGTCCTCGACCGCCTGGGCCTGCACATCCGCGACCTCTTCGACCACCCCCGCACCCCCACCCTCCCCCGCCGCCCCTCCTCCCGCCCCGACCTATCCCTGGCCGACCGAGCGATCCTCACCGCCGGTCTCTCCCTCGAAGCCCACAAACCAGACCTCGGCCCCCGCACCGGCCGCCCCCGCCGCCGAGCCGTCTACATCTACCGCTGGCCCGACGGCCGCCCCGCCGGCCGCATAATCCGCGTCCACACCCCTCACCGCCACGGCCACAAGAAATCCTTCTGGCAAGAACACCCCACCCGATCCGGCTGGCGCCCAGGCGGTTTCCCCCGCCTCCCCTTCCACCTACCCGAAGTCCTCGCCGCCATCCACCACTCCCGCGACATCTACATCTGCGAAGGCGAAGCCGACGTCCTGACAGCCACCCACGCCGGCCTGACCGCCACCTGCAACGCCGGCGGCGCCCAAGCCTGGCACCCCGACCACGCCACCTGGCTCGCAGGCGCCCCCCGAGCCCTCATAATCGCCGACCGAGACGCCCCCGGCTACCGCCACGCCACCCGGGTAGCCCAATCCCTCACCCCCCTGATCCCCCACCTCCGCATCCTCCAAGCCCGAGACGGCAAAGACCTCACCGACCACATCAACGCCGGCCACAACATCTCCGACCTGGACCCCGTCCCAATCCTCGACGCCCACTTCAACTCCCACCCGGCGTCATAGGGTCACGGGCGGGAATCCAGTTGGGCGATCAATACTTTGGGGGCGACCATACGGTAGGCGTCCTCGATGATCTCGGCGATTTCGGTCCAGTCGACCGGGATATCCAGGTAGACGCCGAGCCAGCCGCGGTGGCCTACGTAGGGTGGGCGGAAGTAGTGGTCGGGGTTTGCGGCGACCAGTTCTTCCTGGACGCCCGGTGGGGCGGCGCACCAGAGGGCCAGGCGGGTGTCGTGGTGGTGGTCGGCGTACATGACGAAGGATTTCTTGGTGCGGATGAACCAGGTGGGTTCGCCGTGGCTGAGGCGTTCGGTTACTTCGGGGAGGGCGGTGCACAGGGTGCGGACGTGCGCCAAGGGGGTGGGCATGGTCGCAGGTTAGATCGGTGGGGCGGGGATTGCTTGGAGGAATGGGAAGCGGTGGGCGTGGGGTGGAATACGTGGCCGGGGGGAGGTGATTGCATGAGGGTATGACTAGCGCTGAGTTGTTGATCGATGCGTTCGGGCGGGTTCGGGAGAATGTGTATGGGGCTGTCGAGGGGCTGAGTACGGAGGAGTTGGGGGTTCAGCTGGAGCCGGGGGCGAACTCGATTGCTTGGTTGATCTGGCATTTGACTCGGGTGCAGGATGACCACGTCGCCGATGTGGCCGGGCTCGAGCAGGTGTGGACGGCGCAGGGGTGGGCGAAGCGGTTCGAGTTGCCGTTCGATGAGGCGGTTACGGGGTATGGGCAGGCGGCCGGGGAGGTGGGGGCGTTGGCGGGGGTGTCGGCAGAGTTGTTGTTGGGGTACTTCGATGCGGTGCACGAGCAGACTGTGGGATACGTTGCGGGGCTGGTGGATTCGGATCTGCCGCGGGTTGTGGACACTCGGTGGGATCCGCCTGTGACGCTGGGGGTTCGGCTGATCAGTGTTGTCGATGATGACATTCAGCATTCCGGGCAGGCGGCATTCGTTCGCGGGGTGCTGTTGCGCCGGAGGTAGGTAGGCGGAGAGTCACTGAAACGGACGAGCCCGCGCGGGTCCGGTCCGGGACGCCGCGCGGGCTCGACCGCAGGGGTTACTTCGTGGCCGCCAGCACGATCAGGTCGGTGACGGCGTCCGGCTCGGAGACGGAAACCGCGTGGGAGGCGGGGATTTCGACGGTGTGCGCCGAGGCGCGGGCGGCCATGAAGCGCTGGGCTTCCAGGGGGATGTTCTTGTCGTCGGTGGTGAGCAGGGCGGAGGCGGGGATGGTGCGCCAGGCGGTGGCGGTGGCGCCCTGCTGGAGGGCGGACAGGGCGGAGCTGGAAGGCGCTCTCGCCGGTGTCGGGGATGAAGGCGGCGATGTAGACCAGGGCGGTGACGTCGGGGCGGTTCTCGGCGGCGACGGTGATGACGCTGCCGCCGTAGGAGTGGCCGACCAGGACGCACGGGCCGTCGACGCTGTCCAGGACGGCGGCCACGTAGGCGGCGTCGGAGTCCAGGCCGCGCAGCGGGTTGGCGGCGGCGAGGACGGAATAGCCGCGGGCGCGCAGGTTGGCGATGACGCCGTTCCAGCTGGAGGAGTCGGCGAAGGCGCCGTGCACCAGGACGATGGTGGGGGTTTCGGAGGTCATGAACAATCCTTGATGGTCGAAGTCGGGAGATCAGGCCGGGTAGAGGGCCGAGCGCAGCGTCGAGACCGCTTGGGCGACAGCGGCCTTGGCGGCATTGGTGTCGTGCAGGGCGTTGACCATGACGAAGTCGTGGACGATGGCCTGGTAGCGCACCTGGGCGACGGGCACGCCCGCTTCGCGCAGCTTGACCGCGTACGCCTCGCCTTCGTCGCGCAGCACGTCGGCCTCGGCGGTGATGACCAGCGCCGGGGGCAGACCGGTCAGCTGATCGGTGGTGGCGCGCAGCGGCGAGACCGTAATCAGTTCCCGCTCTTCGGCACTGGTCGTGTACTGGTCCCAGAACCACTTCATGCCGTCGCGGGTCAGGAAGTAGCCCTCGGCGAACTCCCGATAGCTGCCGGTGTAGAAATTGGCGTCGGTCACCGGATAGAACAGCACCTGTTGCACGAAGGACACGTCGCCGCGCTCCTTGGCCATGAGCGTCAGCGCGATGGCCATATTGCCGCCCACCGAATCACCGGCCACGGCAATGCGCGAGGAGTCCAGGCCCTGCTCGGCGCCATTGGTGGTGACCCACTGGGCAACCCGGTAGGACTGCTCGTTCGCGACCGGGTAGCGCACCTCCGGCGACCGGTCGTACTCGGGGAACACGACGGCCGCGTGCGCACCGACGGCGAGGTCGCGCACCAGCCGGTCGTGGGTGTGCGCGTCACCGAAAACCCAGCCCGCGCCGTGGGTGTAGACGATTACCGGCAGCGCGCCCTCCGCGCCCTGCGGCTTGACGATGCGAACCCGCACCGACCCGGTCGGGCCGCCGTCGACGGTGATCCACGTTTCGTCGATCTCCGGCTTGAAGATCGGCGCGTCCTGCACCCCGTCGACCGCCTTGCGCCCTTCCTCCGGCGCGAGCTGGTACAGGAACGGCGGTTCGGAGGTCGCGTCGACGAAGGCCTGCGCGGCGGGCTCGAGCGAGATTCCCAGCGGATTTCCGGTCATGACATGCCTTTCTCGAAGGGTGTGAAAAACAGTGCTGTTCAGGACAATTCGGCGGCGGCAGCCGTGATGACGGCAGCGACCTCGGCCGGATGGGACCGCATCACCAGATGCGGTGCGTCGATCTCGACGACGCGCCGCAGCCCGGCGCGCATGTACCCGAATCGCTCGACATCGGGATTGATGGTGCGGTCGGCGCTGGACACGATCCCCCAGGCGGGCTTGGTCTTCCACGCCGCGACCGCCGCGGGCTCGGTGAAGGCCGCGGCCGACAGCGGGTTGTACACCGGCGGCGCGAATACCCGGAATCCTTGGCCGAGCGGCAATTCGGTGATCGGAGCCCAGCCGGCGGCATCGGCGAAGGCGCCGTGCACGAGCACGATGGCGGGAGTTTCGACGTCCGGCATCGGGTTCCTTTCTGCGACACTGCGAGTGGCCGATCGGCCGCATTCAGTCTCGCCGCGGCGCCCGTGTTCGCGCCCCGCCTCACCGGCCGCGAAAACCTCCGATCAGGACACGGCCGCCGCCATGGCCGGCACCGACGCCGTTCCGGTGGACCGGAATCGCTGCTGATACTTGCGCGGCGAAATGCCCAGCCGCGCAACGAATGCCCGGCGCAGCGCCTCACTGCTCCCGAACCCGGCCGCCATGGCCGCCTCGGTCACACCGCATCCGGCGTGCAGCATGTCCCGCGCCGTGCCGAATCGAATGAAGGCGACGTATTCGGCGGGCGATCGCTCCAGCTCCGCCCGGAACAGCCGGGTCAGATGCCGCGGGCTGACCCGCGCGTGCTCGGCCAGCGACTGCACCGTGTGCGGATACGCCGGATCGGCGCAGATCAGATCCACCACCGACCGCAGCAGCGGGCTGCGCGGCGCGGGCCCGGTCAGCGAGGCCGAGAACTGCGACTGCCCGCCCGCGCGCTGCATGTACACCACCAGCAGCTGCGCCACGATCCGCGCGACATCGGCCCCGTGATCCTCCTCGACCATGGCCAGCGCCAGGTCCACGCCCGCCGCCACCCCGGCCGAGCTGTACAGATTCCCGTCCCGCACGAAGATGGCATCCGATTCCACCGTGATCTCCGGAAACCCGCGCGCCAGATCGGCGGCGACCTTCCAGTGCGTGGTGGCCCGCCGCCCGTCGAACAGGCCGAGCTGCGCCAGCACGAAGGCCCCGCTGCAGATCGCGGCCAGCCGCCGGGTATTCCACGACAGGTGCCGCGCGGCCGCCAGCACCTCCGGCGTCACGAACTTCGCCGGCGGCAGCTCACTGCCCGGAATCAAGACGGTGTCGAACCGCCCCGCCTCCGACGCCTTCCCGGCCACCTCCACCCGCACCCCGATCGAGGTCTGCACGCTCTTGCCATCCCAGGAGACCAGCACCGCCCTCGCCGCGCCCGGATCCGCGCGCGCCGCCATGCGCGCGCTGTTCCAGGCCGTGATCGATGATTGCGCCGCCCAACCCGACCGGCGCGGCTGCCTCATGATCAACAGCATTGCCGAACTGGGCGCCCGGATCCCGGAGGTTCCCATCCTGGCCAACCGCGCCACGGCGGCCATGGAGGACGGGGTGGCCGAGCGGCTACGCCCGGCCATGGCGGCCCGCGAGACCACCGTCGACGAGTGGCCCTGTCCGCCCTCAGCGCCAATATCGTGGTGGTCGCCCAGGGCTTGATTCAATTGAGCCGCCTCGATACCCCGCGGGAGCGGCTGGCGGAGATCGCCGAGATCTCCTGCCACGCGCTGCCGGCGGCCTGGGCGGATCACCGCGGGTGATCGCCCGCGGTCAGTCCACCCCGGCGGCGTCGAGCCCCGCGGCCGCGTCGAGACCGAGCATGCGCAGCAGGTGGTCGCAGTCCTCGGCATCGAGGGAATGGCCCGCCACGGTCCGGGCGGCCAGGGCATTCTGCCTGGCACAGGCTGCTTTTTCGGCCGCGCGGGCCTCTTCGAATTCACTGTGTTCGTGCATCAGGCCGGTCATTGGGAGCCCTTCCCGGGACTGCGCCGGGTTGCCGGATCCGAATGGCGTCCGGCCAACTCCGCCTACCCTGACCTTACGGTGCGAGATGGGCGATCAGGTCATCGGTCAGAGATTTCGTGTGATCGCGCCAATACGGCCAGGAGTGGATGCCCGGATCCCAGTAGTCGTAGACGACATTGCCGTAGTTCATCGCACCGAGCTTCTCCTCGAACGCCTTGGTATTGGAGTAGGCGGCCGATTCCAGGAATGCGCCGAAAGCCGTGTCACCGTCGGGCGATTGCTCCGACGGCCCCAGATTGCCTGTGCCGGAGGCGATGTAGAGGCGGGTATTCGCGACGATGTAGGCGGCCGCCATCTCGTACGGGTCGTTGCGCCGCCACAGCGCATGCCAGGGCGGTCCCCACATGCAGTCGATATTGAGCGAGCCCTTCGCCGCCACCGCGAGGCGCATGGCCTCGGGCATGCCCAGGGTCGAGATGTGCGGGAATCCGGAAAGCGATGCGGCGTAGTCGAATTGGCCGGGATGGTGGGCGGCGAGGTTCAAGGCGGCCAGACCGCCCATCGAGACGCCGATGACCGCATTGCCGACCGGGCTCAGGCCGAAGCGCTGCTGCAAGGCGTTGGGCAGGTCGCGGGTGAGGACCGTCTCCCATTTGTAGGCCCGCTCCTGCACCGCGGAATTCGTTTCGGCGGACAGTGATTGCGCGCCGTCCGCCGAACCGGCATCGGGCAGGATCTGGGAGAAGCAGCCCAGACCGGGCGTGCTCGGCGCCTTCCAATCGGTGAAGAAGCTCGTCCGGCCGTTCTGCGGCACAACGACATTGATATTCGCGCCGGTGAGAATCCGCACCAGATCGGTGTCGGTGTCCCAGCCCTTGCCATTGTCGATCGATTCCATCCCGTGCAGCGCGTAGACCACCCGCCCGGTGCTGCCGTCGGCGGCGCGGAAGACCCGGCTGGTGACCGGCCCCATCTCGGAGTCGATGACGAAATCGATCCGATGTGGTTGTGCCCGAGCGGGACCGGCGGCCCCGGTCATAATGGCCGACCCGGCCAGCAGCAGCATGGCGGCCAGCACGGCCCCGCGCCAACGGACCAGCACGGCCCCGCGCCAACGGATACGACACCGGCCTGCGGCGAGCATCAGCTGAATTCCCTTCTCGACCTGCGACAACGGCAACCGACCGGCTGCCGAGCGTAACACCGGCAACAGGTGGTGCCCAGTGAGAAACTCCGGCCGATGCCCGGATCATCCCGATCAGGACGCGCGGCGCTCCAGGAGCAGGCCGTGCAGTTCGGGAACGGTCAAGCCGACCAGGGTTTCCCGGAAGACGCGGCCGGGCGCCTCGGGCACCGAGATCTCGCAGGGGATCACCAGCAGCGCGCAGCCGGCGGCCTCGGCGGCCAGCGCGCCCGTGGGCGAATCCTCGATGGCCACAGCGTTTTCCGCGCGGACGCCGAGCAGTTCGGCCGCACGCAAATATACCGCCGGATCGGGCTTGCCGTGCGCGACCTCGTCCCCGCACACCGAGACGTCGAAGAATTCGCGGCCCAGCGTGTCGAGGCCGTATTCGGTGAGGGAGCGCTTGGTATTGGTGACCAGCGCCATGGGAATCCCGGCCGCGCGCACGGCCGCCAGCGCGTCCTTCGCGCCCGGCCGCCACGGAATCGGCCCGTGGAACAACTCGGTCACCCGGCGCTCGAGCCAGTGCCCCGCCTCGGTCAGCGCCGCCGGGGTGGGGTCCAGGCCGAGGCCGTTGAACATGATCCGCAGCGCGTTCGGCCCCGAGGCGCCGATGAGCGCGTGCCGGATCTCATCGCTCATCGGACGGCCCAGCTCGACCGCCAGTTCGCGAACCGCTATGTCCCAGATCTTCTCCGAGTCGAGCAGTGTCCCGTCCATATCCCACAACACCGCTTCCAAGCGAGTCACCGGGGCACAGCTCCTTCCACGTCCGCATCAAGACCGATTCCCAGGGTATCGGTCCGTGCGGACGGATGATCATGCGCGAAGGGCGCCCGGATGGCTCCGAGCGCCCCGCGATGCCGTCCGGCTACAGCCCGGAGGCCGTGATGAGCAGCCGGCCGGTGGACGAGTCGACCTGGATCCAGCGGCTTTCGCTGGAGACCTGACCGTTCTTCAGCGTGTAGGTCAGGTTCACCACCGCCCGGTTGTCACCGGTCTGCGTGACGCTGCCGACACTGACCGAGGCGATGCTGCTCCAGAACTGCGAATAGGAGTTGAAACCGCCGGTGGACGCCTGATACGACGGCGACAGCATGCTCCACGCACCGTTCACATTGCCCGGCAGCATGCCGTAGTAGCTCTGAATGAACGAGGCCACCGAGGCGGGCTGCGGCGTGGTGGTCGGCGGAGCCGTTGTCGTCGTGGTGGTGGTCGTCGTGGTCGGCGGCGCGGTGGTGGTCGTGGTCGGCGCCTGGGTGGACGGCACCGTCTTGGTCGGCTGGCCGCTGTCCACGGGCGGAATCGCCTGCGGCGAGGTCCCCTCGGTGCCGGGCTCCACCGGCGGCGCGACGGCGCTGGTCCCCGTGGCGATCGGCGGCGTCTCCCCGCCACCGCCGCCCCGGTTGAAGGCCGTCGCAATGACCACGACCAGCAGCACCGCGCCCGCGACGCCCACCGCGATGAGCGCGAGCCGCCGCCGATTCTGTTCCGCCCCACCATTGTTCGTGCCGAACGGCACCATGGGCGCGGGCCGGTCCGGCGCGGTCGCCCGCGCATCCACCCGGGTGCTCCGGTCGATGTGCATCGTCGGATCGGTGGCATTGTTCGGCGCGCCGCCGCGACCACCGGGCAGCACCGTCGTGGCCGACGAACTGTCCACCGCCGCTTCGGCATTCACCGGCAGCACCCTGGTCGGCTGGTGCGGCGCGACGGCCCGCCCGTCCGCCACGGCCTCCAGGCGCTCGGCGGCCTGCACCATGGTGGGCCGGTCCCCCGCCTCCGCGGCCAGCAGCTCCTTCAGCACCGGCCCCAGCGCGCCCGCATTGCGCGGCTCGGGCACCTGCGCCCGCGCCACGGAATGCAATACGGCCAAAGGATTGTCGCCCTCACCGAAGGGCGGCATGCCTTCCACCGCCGCGTACAGCGTGGAGCCCAGCGCGAACACATCCGACGGCGATTCCGGGTTCTCTCCGCGCGCCACCTCCGGCGACAGATACGCCGGTGTGCCCGCGAGGAATCCGGTCGAGGTGACCGTCACATCGCCGACCGCGCGCGAGATGCCGAAGTCGGTGATCTTCACCGTCCCGTCATCGGCCACAAGGATATTCGCGGGTTTCACATCCCGGTGCACGATCCCGGCCTTGTGCGCCGCGGCCAGCGCCGCCGCCACCTTGGCCCCGATGCGCGCCACCTGCGCGGGATCGAGATGCCCCTTCTCCCGCATGAGCGCCGCCAGGCTCACGGCGTCGACGAATTCCATGACCAGCCAGGGCTGGCCGTCCTCCTCCGCCACATCGAACACGGTGACGGCATTGGGGTGGTGCAGCCGCGCGGCGATGCGCCCCTCCCGCATCGCGCGGAGTTTGGCCTCGATGGCCGCCGACCGGGACAGCCCCGGTGCGAGCAGCAGCTGTTTCACCGCGACCGTGCGCCGCAATCGAACGTCGGTCGCGCGCCACACGACCCCCATCGCCCCCGTGCCGATCGGATCCGTTAGTCGGTACCGCCCCGCAATCAGCCGGTCTGAAGTCATGTGGTCGTGCCCCTCCTGCTGGCTTTCGCCGAGCCACCCTGCAACTCTGCGCGAAAGCCCGGAAACCTCGTGAAAATCTTAAGCGTTGAAGTACTTTGCTTCCGGATGCAAGAGTACGAACGCATCCGTGGACTGCTCCGGATGCAGCTGCAGCTCCTCCGACAGAACGACTCCGATCCGACCCGCCTCGAGCAGGTCAACAAGTTTCGCGCGATCCTCGAGGTCCGGGCAGGCGCCGTAACCGAAGGAGTACCGTGCGCCACGGTATCCGAGTTTGAAGTAATCCAGTACATCGGCCGGATCGTCGTCGGCGACGGAATGGCCTTCCAGCACAAGCTCTTCGCGGATCCGGCGATGCCAGAACTCGGCCAGCGCCTCGGTGAGCTGGACGCCGATGCCGTGCACCTCGAGGTAGTCGCGGTAATTGTTCTCCGCGAACAGCACATTGGCGAAATCGGCAATGGGCTGGCCCATGGTGACCAGCTGGAACGGCAGCACATCCACCTGACCGGTTTCGACTGCGCGTTCGCGGGAGCGAATGAAATCGGCGATGCACAGGAACCGGTCCCGCTGCTGGCGCGGGAAGGTGAACCGATAGCGCTCTGGCGCATCGGGTTTCGGCTCGGTGAGAACAATCACATCGTCGCCCTCGGAGACCGCCGGGAAGTAGCCGTACACCACCGCGGCATGCTGGAGCACACCCTCGGCGATGAGCCGGTCCAACCAGTATCGCAGGCGCGGGCGGCCTTCGGTCTCGACAAGTTCCTCATAGCTGGGCCCGTCGCCGCCGCGCTGGCCGCGCAGGCCCCACTGACCCAGGAACAGGGCGCGCTCGTCGAGCAGCCCGGAGTACTCGCCGACCGACAGGCCCTTCACGATGCGGGTCCCCCAGAACGGCGGCGCCGGCACCGGCAGGTCCGCGGCCACGTCCGAGCGCGCGGGCACCTCGACCGGCACCTCCTTGGCGCGCCGCTCCTCGGCAATGCGCTTGGAGCGCTCATGCCTGGCCTTACGTTCGGCGGCCTTCTCACGTTCGGCCACGGCCTCGGGCGAGTCGGGATCGATGCCGCCGCCGCGCTTGACGGTCATGAGCTCGTCCATGAGCCGCAGGCCCTCGAAGGCGTCGCGGGCATACCGCACGTCGCCCTCGTAGACCTCGGTGAGGTCCTGCTCCACGTACGCGCGGGTCAGCGCCGCACCGCCGAGGAGAACGGGGAACTGCTCGGCGACGCCGCGCGTGTTCATCTCCTCGAGGTTCTCCTTCATGACCACGGTGGACTTCACCAGCAGCCCGGACATGCCGATGACATCGGCCTTCTTGTCCACCGCCGCGTCCAGGATGGCCGAAATCGGTTGCTTGATACCGAGGTTCACGACCTCGTAGCCATTATTGGACAGGATGATGTCGACCAGGTTCTTGCCGATGTCGTGCACATCGCCCTTGACGGTGGCGAGCACGATGCGGCCCTTGCCGGAATCGTCGGTGGATTCCATGTGCGGTTCCAGATGCGCCACAGCGGTCTTCATGACCTCCGCGGACTGCAGCACGAAGGGCAGCTGCATCTGACCCGAGCCGAACAGCTCACCGACAGTCTTCATACCGGACAGCAGCGTTTCATTGATGATCCGAAGCGGCGGAACCTCTTTCATGGCCTCATCGAGGTCCTCGCCCAGCCCGTTACGGTCACCGTCGACAATGCGGCGCTCCAGCCGCTCGAACAGCGGCAGCGCGGCCAGCTCCTCGGCGCGCGAGGCCTTCGACGAGGCCGCCGAGACGCCCTCGAACAGCGACATGAGCTTCTGCAGCGGGTCGTAGTCCTCGGCGCGCCGGTCGTAGACCAGATCCAGGGCGGTATCGCGCTGCTCCTCCGGAATCCGGCTCATGGGCAGGATCTTGGAGGCGTGCACAATGGCCGAATCCAGGCCCGCTTCCACGCACTCGTGCATGAACACCGAGTTCAGCACCTGCCGCGCGGCGGCGTTCAGGCCGAAGGAGATATTCGAAAGACCCAGCGTGGTCTGCACATTCGGATGCCGCCGCTTGAGTTCCCGGATGGCCTCGATGGTTTCGATGCCGTCGCGGCGCGACTCCTCCTGGCCGGTGCCCAGGGTGAAGGTCAACGTGTCGATAATGATGTCGGACTCGTCGAGCCCGTAATTGCCGGTGATATCGGCAATCAGGCGCTCGGCGATCTCGACCTTCTTCTCCGCCGTGCGCGCCTGACCCTCTTCGTCGATGGTCAGGGCCACCACGGCCGCACCGTGTTCGGCGACCAGGCGCATGGTCTGCTGGTACCGCGAGTCCGGACCGTCGCCGTCCTCGAAGTTCACCGAGTTGATGGCGCAGCGCCCGCCGAGGTGCTCCAGACCGGCTTGCAGTACCGGGGTTTCGGTGGAGTCCAGCATGATCGGCAGCGTGGAGGCCGTGGCCAGCCGCGAGGCCAGCTGCTCCATATCGCGCACGCCGTCGCGGCCGACGTAGTCGACGCACAGGTCGAGCATGTGCGCGCCGTCGCGGATCTGATCCTTGGCGATATCCAGGCACTTCTGCCAGTCCTCGGCCAGCATGGCCTCACGGAAAGCCTTGGAGCCGTTGGCGTTCGTGCGCTCGCCGATCATCAGGATGGAGGCGTCCTGCTCGAACGGCACCGCGGAGTAGATCGAGGACACGCTCGGCTCGTGCACCGGATTGCGTTGCGCGGGAGTGACTTCGCGCACCGCCTCGGCGACCTGCCGGATGTGCTCGGGCGTGGTGCCGCAGCAGCCGCCGACCAGCGCCAGCCCGAACTCGGAGACGAACTGCCGCATGGCGACCGCCAGCTCCTCCGGCGTCAGCGGGTATTCCGCACCCTTCGCCCCGAGGATCGGCAGACCGGCGTTCGGCATCACCGACACCGGCAGCTGCGCGTGCTTGGACAGGTGCCGCAGATGCTCGCTCATCTCGTCCGGACCGGTCGCGCAGTTCAGGCCGATCATGTCGATGCCGAGCTTCTCCAGCGCGGTGAGCGCCGCCCCGATCTCGGAGCCGACCAGCATGGTGCCGGTGGTCTCCATCGTCACGTGCGTAATGATCGGAATCCGGCGCCCGGCGATCTCCATGGCCCGATGGCTGCCGGTGACCGCGGCCTTCACCTGCAACAGGTCCTGGCAGGTCTCGATCAGGATCGCGTCCGCGCCGCCGTCGAGCATGCCCAGCGCCGCCTCGGAGTAGGCATCGCGCAGCGAGGCATACGGCGCATGGCCGAGGGTCGGCAGCTTGGTGCCCGGCCCCATGGACCCCAGCACATACCGAGGAGTCCCGTCCGCGGACGGTCCCATCTCATCGGCGACCTCACGCGCGAGCCGGGTGCCGCGCTCGGACAGATCCCGAATCCGGTCCGCAATGTCGTAATCGGCCAGGTTGGGCAGATTGCACCCGAACGTATTGGTCTCGACCGCGTCCGCACCCGCCTCGAAGTACGCGCGGTGAATGCTGCGCAGCACGTCGGGACGGGTTTCATTGAGGATCTCATTACAGCCCTCGAGCCCGAGGAAATCGTCGAGCGTCAGATCCGCGGCCTGCAGCATGGTGCCCATCGCACCGTCGCCGATGACGACACGCCGATTGAGCGTGTCGAGAAGGGTGGTGTCGAACTCGGCGCGGGGGGACACAGACATGTACTCAAGAGTAAAGGGAAGCGCGGACAATCCCGGCCTCGGTACTGGCAGAGTCACCTGCGCCCTACCCCGGGCAAGACAATCTGCACAGAATCCGCGGAGGGTGGCCCGGGGCCGAACAAAGACAGTGCGTCGATGGCACATAGGTGAACACCACACCGTAGGCTGACCGGGTGAACGCCAGTGAACCCCCGGTGCCACCCGAATCGGACCTTCCCACATTGCGGGATCCGATACTCGTTGCCGCCTTCGAAGGCTGGAACGACGCCGCCGATGCCGCCAGTGGAGCGGTCGAGCATCTGGAACTGATCTGGGACGCGCAGCCGCTGGCGGAACTCGATTCCGAGGACTACTACGACTATCAGGTGAACCGGCCCACCGTCCGTCAGGTGGACGGGGTGACGCGCGAAATCCACTGGCCGTCGACCATGCTCTCGGTGTGCTCGCCGCCCGGCAGCGACCGGGACGTGGTGCTGCTGCGCGGCGTGGAGCCGAATATGCGGTGGCGCAGCTTCTGCAATGACCTGCTGGAGTTCGTGGAGCAGCTGGATGTGACGACGGTGGTGATCCTCGGCGCTTTACTGGCCGATACCCCGCATACCCGTCCGGTTCCCGTCACCGGCACCGCGTACAGCAAGGAAGCCGCCGAGCGCTTCAACCTGGAGCAGACCCGCTACGAGGGGCCGACCGGTATTACCGGCGTGCTGCAGGACGCCTGCGTGCGCGCGGGTGTGCCGGCCATCTCCTTCTGGGCCGCGGTTCCGCACTATGTGTCACAGCCGCCGAACCCGAAGGCGGTCATCGCGCTGCTGCACCGCGTCGAGGACGTCCTCGATGTCGAGGTGCCGCTCGGCGGTCTGCCCGAGCAGGCCGAGGAGTGGGAGTCCGCGGTCAATGAGATGACCACCGGCGATGAGGAGATCGCCGAGTACGTGCGCTCGCTCGAAGAGCGCGGCGATGCCGAGGTGGACCTCAACGAGGCCATGTCCAAGATCGACGGTGATGCCATCGCCGCGGAATTCGAGAAGTATCTGCGCCGGCGCGGCCGGGGTGGTTTCGGGCTGTAGCCGCTTGTCCCGGACCGGATTTCGGCGGCGGCGCCGGGCTCAGTGCTCCACGGCCCAGACCTGCGCCTCCGCTTCCTGGGCCAGCTTCGCGATCAGAATATCGCGCGGAATCGTCTGGCCGGCAAGGTGATCGAGCGACGGAACCACCACATGGTGGGCATCGGCACGCTTGAGTTCGGCGGTCAGCTCGGCAAACGCCGTGCCATCGCCGGGGGTCGATTCATGGAACGTGGCGGCGAAGCAGAGTCCGGCTGATTGGGCCAGGCTGGTCATCGCGTCTTCCAGCTCGTCACTGCGGCCGTCGGCCAGATCGTCACGCACGTACCCATAGATCAACGCTTCCACCCGAACCTCCGTTGGATTGGGGATCGCTGTTCTTGTCGTGTGCCCACATCGAGCATGGCGTTCTCGAAGATGCAATTGCAGATGTCAACCCACTGACATCCACGTGCCCTATCCGGGTCCATCCAGCGTTAACTGGTGAGATACTACAGAGCGTGTCCGCTGGTGACGATCGACCTGTCTGGGCTGTCCGAATGCGCGCCGAACGCGATGCTCGGGGGTGGTCACAAGCCGACGCCGTGCGCGCCATGCGGGGTAAATCCACCCACAATCTGCCCACCGATTCGACATTGCTACGCAATTGGCGGCGTTGGGAATCGGGCGAATCACGCCCCGACGACTTCTACGCGCCCATTATCGCGGCCGCCTTCGATACGGTGACCGCGGCGTTCTTCCCCAAGGCCCGGCCCAATCGCGATGACGAGCTGTTGTCGGCGACCGGAATGGACACCCTGGAGTTCATCGGACGGCTCCGGATGTCCGATGTCTCCTCCGCGACGCTCGATGCCATCCGCATTACCGCGGACCGGCTGTGTTCCGAATACCCCTGTGCGGACCCGCATGAGCTGCATGCCGAGGGTACGGCATGGCTGCGCCGCATCACCTCGTTATTGGACGGCCGACTTACTCTGGCGCAGCACCGTGAAGTGCTGGTTCTCGCCGGATGGGTTGCCCTACTGGTCGGTTGCGTTGATTACGACCTGGGCTGGCGGACCGCCGCCGAGGCCACCCGGCGGGCCGCGCTGTCGCTGGGCCAGGAGGCCGAGCATGCCGAAATCATTGGCTGGGGAGCCGAAATGGCCGCTTGGTTCGCCCTTACCCAGGCGAACTATCGCGGGGCCATCGAGACCGCCGAGGCGGCGCACGACGCCACGGTGAATCTGGGCGTCGGCGTCCAGCTGGCGGCGCAGCGCGCCAAGGCATGGGCGCGGCTGGGAGATCGGCGCGAGGTGGAAACCGCTCTCGCACAGGGCCGTTCGATCTTGGACAAAATGGACCATCCAGCCAATCTGGACAATCATTTCGTGGTCGATCCGCAGAAGTTCGACTTCTACGCCATGGACTGCTGCCGGGTAGCCGGAGACGACCGCCTCGCCGAAGCCTATGCCCGGCAAGTCATCCTGAATTCAACCCGACCGGACGGTAGCATCCGCAAACCCATGCGGGTTTCCGAGGCGCGGCTCACCCTCGCGGTGGTCGCGGTGCGCGATCGCAATCTCGAGCTCGCCCTCGACGAGGGCATGCGCGCCTTCACCGGCAAGCGCCGCTCCCTGCCGTCGCTCATGTGGATCGCCGGGGAAACGGCGCGGGAAATGATCGAGCGCTTTCCGGGCGATCCGCGCACGCGGACCTATCTCGATCAGCTGCGCGCCTTGGCCGCCGGGTGATTCGGCCCGGTTACTCTCCAGCACATGGACTTCAGTCTGTGGACCTGCGCCGTCCAGGGGCATATGACCTATGCGCCCGAGGAGCCCGACCTGGCCGCGCGGTTGCATGTCCCGACTCCGGCCGGGACGGCGTGGCGCTGTCTGCGCTGCGGTGACTTCACCGTCGGCGAGCCCCGCCACCACGGTCCCGCCGACGATGCCCCCGAGGTCCCGCGCGGCCGGCTGCTGCGCGACCGCTACCTCATGCGGGCGCTGGCGGTGGAACGCGCGCTGCGGGCGCTGGTCTTCATCGCCCTCGCGGGCGGTGTGCTGAAACTGCGCGGCTCGCGCCAATCCTGGAAGGCCACCTGGGATACCGAGCTCCCGCTGCTGCGCCAGCTGGAGGATCAGATCGGCTGGAACCCGGACCATTCCAAGATCATCCGCTGGATCGACAAGGCCTTCACCCTCTCCCCCGCCACGCTGACCTGGATCGCGGCCGGCCTGTTCGCCTATGCCGCAGTCGAACTCATCGAAGCGGTCGGCCTCTGGCTGGTCAAACGCTGGGGCGAGTACTTCGCGGTCATCGCCACCGGTGTGTTCCTGCCCCTGGAGATCTACGAGCTCACCGAGAAGGTCACCGTTTTCCGGGTGGCCGCGCTGCTGATCAATGTGGCCGCCGTCGTCTGGTTGCTGTGGAGCAAGCGGCTGTTCGGAATCAACGGCGGGTCCGCGGCCTATTACGCGGAGCATCACTCCGAGAGCCTGCTCACCGTCGAACGCGCCGCCGTGGCCGCAGCTCCCCCGCACGGTTCGCCACAAACGTAGACCGCGTTTCACAACCCGCAGCAACCACGCGGCGGCGGGGATACGATGCGAAAATGGCTCACCCCGGCACCGCGGGACACGGGGCGACGGTCGCATCCGCCCCGGCGCCGGGCGCTGCCCGCGGCGGCGTGGCCGAGGTGGTGGAGCGGTTCGCCGAAGCCTGGCGCGAGGCGCGCACGCCACCGCCGCTGCCCGCATTCCTGCCCGACTCCCCCGCCATCCGCCGGGTCTCGCTCATCGAGCTGATCAAGGTGGATCTGGCCAATCGGTGGTCGCGCGGCGCCGAACCCAAACGCCTCGCCGACTATGTCGCCGACCTGCCCGAGCTGAGCACCTGGCCGCTGCCGCCGGATCTCATCTACGAGGAATTCCACGTGCGCCGGCGGGCGGGCACCGAGGTCGATGTGGGCGAGTACACCGCCGCGTATCCCGAACAGGCCGAGCAGCTTTCGGAGATGCTGGCCACCGACGACTACCACAGCACGCTCATGGGGCCGGCCGATCCGGTGCGCCTGGACGATCTGGACGTCGGCCAGAAGATCGACGACTTCGATCTGATGGCCGGCCTCGGGCGCGGCGCCTTCGCCCGGGTGTTTCTGGCCCGGCAGCGCTCCATGCAGCGGCTGGTCGCGGTGAAGATCTCGCAGGACAAGGGCACCGAGCCGCAGACCCTCGCGCAGCTCGACCACGACTACATCGTGCGGGTCTTCGATCAGCGGGTGCTGCCCGACCGGCGGCTGCGGCTGCTGTATATGCAGTACGTGCCCGGCGGCACCCTGTTCACCGTGCTTCAAAAGGTGCGCGAGACACCGGCGGAGCAGCGCAACGGCCGCCTGCTGCTCGACGTGATCGACGGTGTCCTGGCGGACAAGGGTGAGATCCGGCCCAGCGAGTCTGCGATCCGGACGGAACTGGCCGGGCTGTCCTGGCCGGAGACCATTGCCTGGCTGGGCAGCCGACTGGCCGCCGCGCTCGACTACGCCGGGCGCAGCGGGGTGCTGCACCGGGATGTCAAACCGGCCAATGTGCTGCTGACCGCCGAGGGCGTACCGAAGCTGGCCGACTTCAATATCAGCTTCAGCGGCAATGTCTCCGGCGACAGCCCGGTCGCCTACTTCGGCGGATCGCTGGCGTACATGTCGCCGGAACAGCTGGCCGTGGTGCACCCGGAGAAGGCCACGACCGCCGCGGACCTCGATGTGCGCTGCGATCTGTTCGCGCTGGCCGTCGTGCTGTGGGAATTGCTCACCGGCCGTAAGCCCTTCGGCGAGGAGACCGTCGACGGCGGGGACCGCACCGCGCTGGACGGCATGCTGGAGCGCCGGTCCGGCAGTCCGGAAGCGCTGCCGTACCAGGATCTTCCGCCGGACTGCCCGGCCGCCCTGCGCCGCGCGCTGGTCCGGGCCCTGGATCCGGAACCGGCGAACCGGTGGGCCAGCGGGGCGGATATGGCGCAGCAGCTGGATGTCTGCATGGATGAGCGGGCGCGCGATCTGGTCGATCCGCCGCCGGGCAGCGGGCGGCTGCGGGCGCGCATGCTCATGCATCCGATCATGGCGGCGGCCATCGCCATACCGAACGCGCTGGCAATCCTGTACAGCTACAACCACAATCGCACGCTGATCATCGACAAGATGGACGCCTACGCCCAGCAGCGCTTCGATCAGATCGCGATCACCACCTACGGCATCTGTTTCCTCATCGGGTTCGTGGTCACCAATGTGCTGCTGGCCAAGTTGTGGCCGATCGCGCGCGGACTGCGCAAGGGTCGGACCTACGACGCGGCGACGCTGGCCCGCGCCCGCACCGACACCCTGCAACTCGGGAAGCGGAACGTATTGACCTGCTTCGCATTGTGGGTGCTGGCCGGGATCGTGGTGCCGGTGTCGGTGACGGCGACCGGCAATCACCTGCCCCCCGAATCGTATGTGCACTTCTTCATCACCCAGATCGTCTGCGGCGCAATCGCCATGGCGTATCCGTACTTCTTGGTGAGTTTCTACGCGGTGCGCTCGCTGTATCCGATGTTCCTGCCGCACGGCGGGCTCGGCGCCGACGACGCGCGGCAGCTGCGCGAATTGGACCGGCGCAGTACGTATTTCCTCGCCATCGCGGCGGCGGTGCCGCTGCTGGGCGTGGCGGGGGCGACGTTCATTCCGGCAGTGGATATTCCGTCGGTCATCGTGCCGCTGCGAGTGCTCTGCGTGGGCAGCGCACTCGCATTCATCGGCGTCTACTGGCTGTTCCGGATGCTGGAGAAGGATCTGGCCGCTTTGGAGCGCATTGTCAGCTGAGCGGGATCAGAGCTGATCGCCGGTGGCGCGTGGCGGCGTACCGACGGCGGCGGTCAGCACGGCCGCGACGGCGAGCAGTCCGCCGAGCCACATCGGAGAGGTGATGCCCAGGTGGTCGGCCGCCAGTCCACCGGCGAGCGCGCCGACGGCGATAGCCGCGTTGAAGACCGCGACGAACAGGGCGGACACGCTTTCGCGGGCGTCGGGGGCGGCGAGGAGCATCCAGGTCTGGGTGCCGACGGAGACGCCGCCGTAGGCCAGACCCCACAGGAGCAGGAGACCGGCGGCGGTCGCGACGGTGCCGCCCAGGGCGGGCAGGACGAGGACGGCGAGCGCCAGCAGCGCGGCGATGGTTATCAGCGTGGCTCGTGGCGACCGGATGGCGCGCGAACCGGCGGCGAAATTGCCGAGCACTCCGGCGATTCCGTAACCCAGCAGCAGCGCGCCGATCGCGGCCGCGCCCGCGCCGCTGACCTGTTCCAGGACGGGACGAATGTAGGTGTAGGCGGCGAAATGGCCGGTGACCAGGAAGGCGACCACCAGCAATCCGGTGCGCACCCGGGGATCGGCCGCGCGGCGCAGGGCACCGCGCAGCGGCAGCGCCTGTTCGGCCGGGAGCGCGGGCAGGACCGCGGCCACGGCGATCAATACCAGCAGTGCCAGTCCGGCCGCCGTCGCGAACGCGGCCCGCCAGCCCGCGAGCGCGCCGAGGAAGGTGCCCGCCGGAATGCCGAGCACCGAGGCCACCGCCACGCCGCTGAAAACGATCGAGGTCGCGGTACCGGCGGAGCGCACCGGAACCAGGCGCACCGCCAGCCCGGCGGCGAGTGCCCACACGCCGCCCATGCCGAGGCCGACGAGCACGCGCGCCGCGATCATGACGCCGAAATTCGGCGCAAGCGCGGCGGCGAGATTGCCGAGCAGCAGGACGGCGAGCAGCGCGCACAGCACCGTGCGGCGGTCGAACCGGCCGAACCAGGCGGTCAGCAGCGGCGCGGAGACCGCGGCGGTCAACCCGGTGACGGTCATGGTCAGCCCGGCCGCGCCCTCGGTGATGCGCAGGTCCGCGCTCACGGGGGTGAGCAGGCCGACCGGCAACATCTCGGAGGTGACCACCGTGAAGGTGCCCAGGCCCACGGTCGCCACGCCCAGCCAGCCGCGCCGGGTCGCGCGCTCGGCTTGTAGATCGTCCCGATTCCCCTGCGCCGGTGGCGTATTCGCGAGGTCTTCGACTCTGGTCATGCCTCCGAGTCAATTGATCGTGCCGGCCGGAAACAACGGCGAAGGTCTCATCGTTCTATGAGCCGGACTCATCGATCGAGGTCCGCCCGGCGGGAGAGGAAGCGAATGACCCTGGAAGCGCGTGAGCTGGAAGCCTTTCTGGCGGTCGCCGACGAACTGCACTTCGGCCGGGCCGCTGAGCGGTTGTACCTCTCCCAGAGCCGCATCAGCCAGCTGCTGCGCGCCCTGGAACAGCGCATCGGCGCACCGCTCGTCGAACGCACCAGCCGCCGCGTCCAGTTGACACCCCTCGGCGCGGATTTCCACGCCCGGCTGCGCCCCGCCTACGCCACCCTGCTCACCGCCATCGACGATGCCCGCGCCGCGGCCCGCGGCGTCACCGGCTTGCTGCGCATCGGCTTTCAGGGCGCGCCCAACGACCACCTGATGCTGGCCCTCGAACTGTTCGGCGAACGCCATCCCGACTGCGCCCTCGAGCTCACCGAAATCCCCCTCGCCGACCCCTTCGGCCCGATCCACCGCAAGGAGGTCGACGCGGGCGTGGTGCTGCTCCCCATGGAGGAGCCCGACCTCGTACTCGGCCAGGTCTTCTCCCGCCATCCCCTGACCCTGGCCGTACCGGGCGGACACCCGTTCGCGCGCCGCCCCGCGGTCTCGGCCGAAGATCTGGCCGACCTCGCACTGATCGGAGTCCGCGAGCCCGCCCCGCAGTACTGGCGCCGCGCGCACGCCCTGGACGTGACCCCGGGCGGTCGACCGGTGCCCTCCGGCCCAGCGGTCGCCACCCTCGAGGAAGGACTGGCCCTGGTGGCAGCCGGTCGCGGCGCCATGCTGCTGTGCCACCCCACCGGCGAATCCCACAACCGACGCTCCGTCCGCTTCGTCCCGATCCTGGGCCTGCCCGACTCCCGCCTCGGCGTGGTCTGGCACCGCACCGCGGAAACCGCTCGCGTGCGCGCATTCTCGCAGGCCGTGGCAGCCGCCGGCCGCGGTTGAGCACCCGCTCGAAGCCGCGGGCAGCCGTCACCGGCAGCGCCGGCGTCGGATCCGAATGTGCTCGGCGCACCGGGTTCTCGTGATGGCGCTGATGAATCCTGGCGGCCGCTACCTCAGGGGCGACAGAGCAGTGCACTACGCGGATTTCCGTCAGGCCCGCCAGAAGCGTCGGTCCGGGACGCCACAGCCGATCCTGGAACGCGGCCTCGGCGACCGCGGTGACCCCGGCTGTCAGCAGCAGCCCAGCGCGCGAGCCAGGGCATGCGCCAGGGTGGTCTTGCCGGACCCGGGCGGGCCGCTCACGACAACGAGCGTGGGCGAACGGGTCACCCGGCAGTTATATCCCGACTGATACGCGCGGGGCGGCTGGTGTGATCGTGCTCTATTTCCCGCCGGAGCGGTGCTGCCGGATTCGCCGGAATGGGCGCGCCGACAGTCGCGGCGATGCCCGGGCGGTCGGCGGGGCGTACTAACCTTCTCCCGGTGAACGAGTCCGCTGACGGATTGCTGCCCGACCCGACGGGGGTCGGCGCCGAGGAGTTTCCGCATGCCGAGCGGCTGCGGCTGTTCTCGTTCGCGACCGCTGAGAAGCGGGGGGATTACCTGTGGGTTCTGCGGGCGTTCGATACCGCGCGGGCGGCGTATGTGGTGCTGTTGCACGCCTCGGACGTTGTCGAGACGCTCAATCGTTGCCCGGGGGCGCCCGCATTGACCGCGACCGAGGTGGGGCCGCTGCTGGAGCAGTTGCACCAATGGGGGGTGCTGGAGCGCAGCTATGACGGGACGCGGGCGGCGACGCTGGCCGAGTACCGGAACCGGCATTACGTGTACCAGTTCTCGCAGGCCGGATATCAGGCATTTCGGGCGGTTTCGGATGTGCTGGCGGCGCGGCTGGACGAGGCGGCGCTGTCGCGGATGGTGTTGCCGGAGCTGCTGGCGGATCTGAATACCCTTGCCGAGGCGAACAAGAGCGGGGATGCGCCGCGGGTGTACCGGGTGCTCAATCGCCTGGACCGGGCACTGTCGGATCTGGCCGAGCGGGCGGCGCACTTCTATCTGACTCTCGGGGATCTGGTGCGGACCACCGAGGCGACGCCGGAGGCATTCCTCGCGCACAAGGATGCGCTGCTGGCGCACATGCGTGAGTTCTCGATGGATCTGGCGCGGTTCGCGCCGCGGCTGGCGACCGCCATTCGTGAGGTCGAGGAGACCGGGGTCGAGGAACTCATCGAGCGGGCGGCCCGCTGCGATGAGCGGGTGCTGCTGAATACCGCCGAGCGGCAAGCGGATTGGCGAGCCCGCTGGCAGGGTCTGCGGGCCTGGTTCCTCGCCGACGGCGAAGCCGCCCTCACCGAATGCGAGCGCCTGCGGGAAGCGACCATGAGCGCCATCGCGGCGGTGCTGTCGCTGCTGCGACGCGTCACCGAGACCCGCAAGGGCGGCGTCAGCCGCGAGTCCGCGCTGCGCCACCTGGCGGGCTGGTTCACCGCCGCACCGACCGCCGATGCCGCGCACGCCCTCTACGACGCCGTCTTCGGACTGGGCCGGCCGCGCCATCTCGCCATGCACCATCCGGATGCCGATGTCATTCCGGCCATCCGATCCTGGTGGGACGCACCGCCTTTGGAGATCGCCCGGACGCTGGCCGAAACCGGCCGTCCGCCGACCCCCGGCGCACCGGCCCGCCTGCAACGCAATGACGCCGGCATCCGCCGTCTGCGCGAAGCCCAGCTCGACGCCCAGCGCGCCCGCGCCGAGGCCGCACGGTCCCTGGCCTCCGCCGACGTCCACGAACGCGAACTCGACGAAAGCGAAACCGAAGTACTGCTGCGGCTCATCGACGCCGCCTCCACCGCCTGGGTGCCGGTCTCCGGACGGGTCTCCGGCACAACGGGATCCGACAGCGGCGTCACCCTCACCGTGTCCGAATGCGAAGGCTCCACGGTGGTCCGCACCGCCCGCGGCCTGCTCCACCTCAACGGCCGTCGCCTCGACGTCCGCGAAACCGCCACCTCCCGCAAGAACTCCGCCGCCCTCAACCGCGCCGCCGCCGCGCGCGGCCAGGCCGGAAAGGAGCGGGGCTGATGCACGCACGATCCATCGATTCGCTGGCCCTGGACAGTTATCAGCGGGCGGCGCGGGTGATTCTGGCGAATCATCTTGTGACGCGGACCTATCCGGATCGGATCGCGCTGCCGCTGTTGCGGCGGTGGGCGACCGAGTTGCGGGAGGATCTGGCGGAGCTGTTCGGGTATCGGCTCGAGATCACCGAGACGACCGCGCGGCTGTTCCCCGTGCTGGACGAGCTGGATTCGGGGCGGCCCGCGCGGACCACCGGTGACCGGGTGTTCGATCGGCGGCGGTACGCGTATCTGGCGCTGGCATTGGCGGCGCTGGGGCGGGCCGGGGATCAGATCACGTTGTCGGAGTTGGCGGATCAGGTGGCGGCGTACACCGAGCGGGTGGAGGGCCTGGAGCTCGCGCCGGATCGTGCGGCGGATCGCGACGCGTTCGTCGATGCGATCGGCTGGCTGGCGGCGCGCGGGGCCGTCACCCTCGCCGATGGTGACGCTGGTGGGTGGGCGTCGGATCCCGAAGCCGGGGAGGCGCTCTACGACATCGATCGCGCCATCGTGTTCGCGCTGTTCCGGCCGCCGCGGGCGCTGCAGCATCTGCACAGTGTGGCCGGGCTGCTGGGCGAGGAGGCCGGGGGCGCGGATACGCGTTCTCCCGCACAGGCGCTCGCGGCGCGCAAGATTCGCCGGGCGCTGGTGGAACAGCCCGTCGTCTACGCCGATGAATGGGAGGAACCGCATCGGTCGCTGCTGGCGCAGGAGAAGCTGGTGGGCGAGGTCGAACTGGTCACCGGATTGAAGGCGGAGCGGCGGGCCGAGGGAGTCGCGCTCATCGACAGTTCTGGGCGATTGTCGGATGTGCGGTTCCCGGGTACGGGCACGCTCGCGCAGGTGGCCTTGCTGCTCGCCGGTGAGATCGCCGATCTGGTGCTCGATATCGACAATCCCGTCGAGCGGCGGGTGCGACCGGAGCGGCCGCTCACCGATCTGGTGGAGCAGCTCGATTCCGCGATTCCGGCGACCACCGTGTTCGCGCCGCTGGCCGATCCCGTGGATATCTTTGCGCCCGAGGAGGATTCGGACACCGAGGAGCAGGAGCCGGAGATTCCGGAGTACCCGTTCATCGAATCGTCCTGGATCCGCGACACCGTGCAGATGCTCACCGACCGCTACGGCGCGACCTTCGCCGCCCAATGGCAGGCCGACGTGCCCGGCCTCACCGCCGAGGTGGTCGGACTGCTGGAGCGGCTGCGGCTGGTCGAACTGGTGGACGGCGGACTGCTCATCCTGCCCGCGCTGGCCCGCTATCGCGGCGCCATCGTCACCATCCGCACCCGCGCGGAGACCGAATTGTTCATCTCGCCAACCGAAGTCGGCGGGGATATCGCAGAGAAGGGGAATTGATGACCGACCTCATTCACGGTGGAGTCCGGTTCGTTCCCACCCGCGCGGGCATCGTCAACCTGTGGGACTACCGGGATCAGGAGTTCTGCTTCGCCGACGGGCGACTGGTGCTGCGCGGGCCCAATGGGTCCGGTAAGACCAAGGCGCTCGAAGTGCTGTTCCCCTTCGTGCTGGACGGGCGCATCGAACCGCGGCGGCTCAACCCGTTCGCGGGTGAAGAGCGCACCATGAAGTCGAACCTGTTGTACCGCAAGCAGGAATCGGCCTACTCCTATGTGTGGATGGAGTTCGCGCGCGGCAACTGGGCCGAGCCGGAGACGGTGACCATCGGCATCGGCATGCGCGCCACCCGCTCCACCGACAAGGTGACCCGCTGGTACTTCGTCGCGGACGGTCGTGTGGGCGTGGACTTCTCACTGCTCGGTCCCGACGACCGCCCGCTCACCCGCAAGCAGCTGGCCGAGCAGATCGGCGGCGACGCCATCGTGGACCGGCCCGTCGAGTATCGCGCCGCCATCGACGCCCGCATGTTCGGTCTCGGCCAGCAGCGCTACGACCAGCTCATCAATCTCATTCTCACGCTGCGCCGCCCGCAGCTGGCCAAGAACCTCGACCCGCGCGGGCTGTCGCAGGCGCTCACCGACGGCCTGCGCCCGCTCGACGAGCAGCTCATCCTGGACGCCGCCCGCTCCTTCAGCGATATGGAGGAGGTCGGCCGCACCCTCGAGGGTCTCGTCCAAGCCGACACCGCCACCCGCGCCTTCGTCGGCGTCTACCGCAAATACCTTGCCGTGCAAGCCAAGACGGATGTCGACCAGGTCCGCACCCGCCTGGACGCGGTCACCCACGCCGGCACCGCCCTGCATGCCGCCGCGGCCCTGCGCCAGCGCCGCGACACCGAGCGCGCCGCCGCCGAAACCCGCGCCGAGGACGCCGACCGCGCCTACGAACAGGCCCTCGCCGACCGCGAAACCCTGCAGCGCTCCAGCGCCTACGAAGGCAAACAGCAGCTCGACGACCTCGCCGACGCCGTCAAGCGTCTCGAAACCTCCTCCGCCGTCCACCACGACAAGTCCCTCAAGGCCCGCCAGACCGTCGACCAGCGCGCCGAGGAATCCGAACGCGCCCAGGCCGCCGTCCAGAACGCCGCCTCCGCCCTCGCCCGCGGCGAAGACGAACTCCGTTCCGCCGCAGAAGAAGCCGGCATCCCCTGGACCTCCCTCCCCGAGCAGTCCCGCGCCGACCACCTCACCACCACCGTCCGCTCCCACGCCGAGGAACGCGACGCCGACGTCCGAGCCGTCCGCCGCGCCCTCACCCTCGTGGACGCCGCCGTCACCGAACGCACCCGCGCCGAACGAGCCACCCAGCGCGCCACCGAACTCCGCGAATCCGCCGCCGCCGACCTCGCCCGAGCCGAAGCCGCCGTCACCCTCGCCCGCGCCAACACCGCAGCCTCCCTCCGCGATTGGTGGGAAACCCACCGCGACGTCTACACCCCCATCCGCGACGGCCTCTTCGAAGCGGTCAACGACGCCCTCGCCCAGGCGGGCACCGAGCATTCCGCCGCGAGCGCCCCGCAAGCCGAGCCCGCACGCTCGGACAAGGGCCGCGGCCGCAAATCCCCCGCGGGGAGTCCGACAGCCCACTCCGAGGAAGGCGAATCAGCCGCAGCGTCCGCTTCGGACGCCGCCCCGGGCCGCTCCGACAATGACAACGGCGGTCCGGGCGGCGCGCGGCCCGCCGCCGAGAGCGGACTTCTCGCGACCTCCGGCGCCAACCCCGCGACCGCCGATCATGCGGACTATGGCGGCACGTTCGACCCGGCCGCCGCAGCGCCGTCGACTCCCGCCGAGGTCCTCGCCGAACGCACCGAGCCGCTGACCGAGGAGATTCGCGGCCGCCGCCAAGAAGCGCGGTCCCGCGCCGCCCAGGCCGCCGCCCGCGCCACCGAGCTGCGCACCGAGCGCGAGCAGGTCGCGGCCGAACGCGACGATGCCCCACCGGCCTTCGCCGCACGCACCGACCTCCGCCCCGAACGCCCCGGCGCACCGCTGTGGCGGCTCGTGCGCTTCGCCGACCACATTGGCCCCGTCCAGGCCGCGGGCATCGAAGCCGCCTTGCAGGCCGCCAACCTCCTCGACGGCTGGGTGTGCGCGGATTCCGAACTCCCCGACCATGCATCCGACCAATTCCTGGTCCCACTGCCCACCGACCAGCGGCCGGAAGGCCGCACACTCGCCGATGTGCTTGTGGTGGAGGACGATTCCGAATCCCTGACCGTGCCACGCCAGACCGTCGCCGACGTACTCGCCTCGATCGCCCTGCACGACGCGGGCAGCGGCACGGCAGCCGCGAACCCGCGTGCCGCCGCGAGTGTCACCGCAGGCGGGTCTTCGAATCGCGAGACGCACAAGGTATCCGGGGTGGCGGCACAGGCGGTCGGCATCGACGGGCGGCTCACGATTGGTACGGACGGCCGGTACCGGCAGGGTGTGCAGGTCGGCCGGCACTGGAAGGCCGATGCCGAGTTCATCGGTACGACCGCGCGGGCACGCCGCCGGGAGCTGCGACTGGGCGAGTTGGCCGCGGCGATCGAGGCGGCCGAAGGTGAGGCGCGGCAGGCCGCGGCCGCGGAGCAGGCGGCGACCGAGGAGCTGGCTCGGATTTCGGCTGCGGCCAAGGCGCTGCCCCGCACGTCCGCCGTCACCGCGGCGTTGCGGGCGGTGTCGGAGGCGGCGGGTGTGTTGCGGTCGCGGTCGGAGGGGGCGGCGCAGGCGGAGCGGGATCTCGATCAGGCCGTTGCCGAGTACACGGCGGCGGACAAGAAGGTTCGGGCGATCGCGGCCGAGCACAAGGCGCCGCGGGATCCGGCGGAGCTGGATGCGCTGGCGGCGGCGGTGCGGCATTTCGAGAATGCGGGCACCGCGCTGTTGCGGCTGCGTGGGGATCATCAGCGGGAGCACGAGCGGGCGCGCGAAGCCACCGACCGGCTGGATGAATCCAAGGATCTGGCTGAGGCTTTCGCGGAGGAAGCGGAGGCCGCGCGCAGCGGGTACGAGGAGCAGTTGCGGAAGCTGGAGACCCTGCGGGAAGCGCTGGGTGCCGGGGCCGCCGATATCGATCGTGAACTGGAGTTGGCGCGGGAGAAGATCGATGCCGCTCGCGCCGAGCAGAAGGCTGCCCGTAAGGCCGCGCACGAGGCGATCGAGGGGGTCGGAACTGCTGAGGGAGCGCATCGGGCAGCACGGGAGACGTTGAGTACCGCGCTTGCCGAATTGCTGGCCGATGTGCGGCATCTGGCGCCGTATGCGCGGCCGGATCTGCTGAGTCTGCTCGGTGCTCCGGCCGAATCACGGTGGCCCAGCAGCGATGCGGCGTGGTCGACGGCCGAGCAGCTGCTGTACCGGATCGAGAACGGGGATCCGGAGTCCGAACCTCGGGTGCTGCCCGAGGAGGTGGCGGAGCTGTTCGAGAACCTGTCCACCGCAACGGCTTCGGTACGCGCGGGTGAAGCCGCTCGGAAGAACACGCGCAGTGCGGTGACCACCGCTCTGCAGGAGTTCGACGCCGCCCTCGCGGCCGCTCGCCAGGATTACCGCCTGCACTGGGACGCCGCCGATGGGCTGACCGTGGTGCAGGTGCACGATGATCACGGTTTGTCCGCGCTCGCCGATTTCGCCGAGCGCATCGGCGCGGCGCGGCGCGATCAGGAGCTGTTGCTCACCGATTCGGAGCGCCGCATTCTCGAGGACGCCCTGCTCACCGGGCTCGCGCAGCAGATTCACGAACGCACGTCCGACGCCCGCGATCTCATCTCCCGCATGGGTATGGAGATGAAGCAGCGCCGCATGTCCTCGGGCAACACCATCGGCGTGCACTGGGTGCTGGCCGACAACCTGTCCGAGCCCGCACGTGCGGTGTGCAAACTCCTCGACCGCGACTCCTCCGAACTCACCCCGGACGATCTGAGCACCATCCGCGCGCACTTCGCCGCCGAGATCCGCGCCGCCCGCGCGTCGCACCCGGAGCGTTCCTTCCCCGAAATCCTCGCGGCCACACTGGATTACCGCACCTGGCGGGTGTTCTCCTTCACCATCGTCACCGCCGACGGCACCGAGGACCGCCTCACCGTCGCCCGGCACAGCGCCCTGTCCGGCGGCGAGCAGTCGGTCTCCCTGCACCTGCCCCTCTTCGCCGCGGCCCACGTCATGCTCGACTCCGCCGACCCGCAGGCCCCCCGCCTGCTGGCCCTCGACGAGGCCTTCGCCGGCGTCGACGACAACGGCCGCAGCGAACTCCTCGGCCTCTCCGTCCAATTCGACCTCGACCTCTTCATGACCGGCTACGACCTCTGGATCACCTACCCCCACGTCCCCGCCTGCGCCCACTACGACCTCGCTCACAGCGCCGCCGAGAACACCGTCAGCGCCACCCTCCTGGTCTGGGACAGCGACGACCTCCTCGCCGAACACGACGGCTCCGATCTCACCGCCGCCCTCGGCTCCCCCAACCGCCGCCGCACCCCCCACACCATCCAAGGCGGCATCACCTTCGACGAAGCCGCCCTAGCCGACGCCTGATCCACCTGGACATACGATCACCGGGAACTGGTGGCGGCATCGCCCGAGAGCACCCCGCCACCAGTTCCCGGTCGGTGCTATTTCACATGTGCGCCACGTAATGTCGGCCGGTGTGACCGACCTCGAGATCCGCCCCGCCACCGCCGCCGACGTCCCCGCCATCGTCGCCCTGCTGGCCGACGACTTCCTCGGCGCCACCCGCGAGAACCCCGACGATCTCGCCCCCTATCTGGATGCCTTCGCCCGCGCGGACGCCGACCCGAATCAGCACATCGTCGTCGCCGAACGCGACGGCCGCGTCGTCGGTACCCTGCAGCTCACCGTAATTCAGGGCCTCTCCCTCAAAGCCGCCAAACGAGCCCAAGTCGAGAGCGTCCGCATCCACCGCGGGGAACGCGGATCAGGCCTCGGCACCATCCTCATGGAGTGGTCCGCGACGCGAGCCCGCGAACTCGGCTGCACCGTCGTACAACTCACCTCGAACGCTCAGCGCACCGACGCCCACCGCTTCTACGAACGCCTGGGTTACGAGCCCACCCACATCGGCTTCAAACTCGCCCTGTGACCGCCCGCCCACCGGCCCGACCCTGAGAAACCCTGTCGCCCTTCGGATTTGGAAGCATTCGCAACCCGAGGCGCTCACGGGATGTCGCGGGACTCCTTGTCGCACACGCTGATCCAGCACGGTGGCGCGGCCCGTTCCGGGCACCACGCGGTCGGCGGCCCGACCAGCCGCACCTCGTGCGCTCGGTCCAACGAGTTCGATTTCGCCGACGGGTGCGGCTGCGGACCGACAGGCAAGGCCCGCTGTGGTGGGTTCCCCTCGGACTGTTCGCCTGCCGAGGAGGGTCAGGTGCGGGCCGGGGTGCGGTGGAGGAAGTCGACCAGGGGTGCGAGTTCGGGGATGGATTCGGCGGCGGTGAGGGCCTGTTCGAGGGCGCGGTCGTGGGTGGGGTGGGCGCGGTCGTAGGTTTCGCGGCCCTTGGGGGTGAGTTCGGTGTAGATGCCGCGGCGGTCGTCGGCGCAGAGGACGCGGACGAGGAGGCCGCGGTCTTCCAGGCGGTTGACCAGGCGGGTAGTGGCGCTGGCGGAGAGGGCGGCGGCGCGGGACAGCTGGGACATGCGCATGTGCCAGCCGTCCTGGCGGGAGAGGGCGTCGAGGACGGTGTATTCGACGACGGAGAGGTCGTGTTCGCGTAGTTCGCGCTCGAGGGCGGTTTCGATGTGGCCGTGCAGGGCGGCCAGGGTGCGCCAGCCGGTGGCCCGCACTTCGATCGCGTCGTCGGCAATTCCCATGGCGACAGCATAGCGCCGACTTGCAATAGTGCGCGTGTGCAATTATCTTCGTGTGCAGTTTGTTGCACACGCGGTATATCGGCGGAAGCTAGGGAAGGAATCGACATGCCACTCGGCCTCATCGCCCTCGCACTCGGGGGTTTCGGAATCGGGCTCACCGAGTTCGTGATCGCGGGTCTGCTGTCCTCGGTGGCGGACGACATGGGCGTTTCGGTGCCCACCGCCGGGTACCTGATCTCCGGATACGCCCTCGCCGTGGTGGTCGGCGCGCTGACGCTGACCCCGGTCGTCAATCGCTGGGAGCCCAAGCGGGCGCTGCAGGTGCTGATGGTGCTGTTCACCGTGGGCAATGCGCTCTCCGCCCTCGCGCCGGGCTATGCCGCGCTGCTGGGCGGTCGCATTCTCGCGGCGCTGGCGCACGGCGCGTTCTTCGGGATCGGCGCGGTGCTGGCGGCCTCGCTGGTCGCGGCGGAGAAGAAGGCGGGCGCCATCTCGATCATGTTCGGCGGCTTGACCATCGCGAACGTCCTGGGTGTGCCGATGGGGACCGTCATCGGGCAGCAGTGGGGCTGGCGCGCGACCTTCGCGGTCATCGCGGTGGTCGGCGTGATCGCCCTGGCCGGTATCACCGCGCTCGTCCCCGCCCAGCCGATCGGCCGTGCCGACCGCCCGAACCTGCGCTCCGAACTGGCCGTCTTCCGTAATGCGCAGGTCTGGTTCTCGCTGTCGCTGACGGTGCTCATCTTCGGCGGCATGTTCGGCGCGTTCATGTACATCGAGCCGCTGCTGACCCGCGTCACCGGTTTCTCCGAGGGCGCCATCCCGTGGCTGCTGGTGCTGTTCGGCCTGGGCCTGTTCGCGGGCAATCTGGTCGGCGGCCGCTGGGCCGACCGCAATCTGTCGCGCACCCTCTTCGGCATGACCCTCGCCCTGGCCGTGGCGCTCGCGGCGTTCGGCCTGCTCGCCGATTACACGATCGCGGCCATCGTGCTGCTGCCGGCCATGGGCTTCTTCGGTTTCGGCGCGACCCCCGGTCTGCAGATGCGGATCATGAACCACGCGGCGGCAGCGCCCACCATGGCCTCCTCGGCCAATATCGCCGCCTTCAATGTCGGCAACTTCCTCGGCGTGTGGCTGTCGGGCCTGGCCATTGCCGCCGGGCTCGGCTGGGGTTCGCCGCTGTGGGTGGGAGCCGGGTTCGCGGTCGCCGGTTTGGCCGTGCTGGCCCTGGCCGGACGTAGCGAGCGCACCCGCACCCCCGACGCCCCGGAGCGGGAATTGGCCACGGTGTAACCACTTCCGCCATCGACCGGGCATCGTGCGAGTTCGCACTCTGCCCGGTCGAACGCTATCCGACCCGCCCCCGCGCAGGCCGCCGCCGTTCCCGCCGACTGAACCGCTACCTGTTGATCTCCTCCGCGGGACCGAAGACGGCGCTGTCCAGCGATAGCGGCGGCACGTATTCGCCGACCAGACTGCGGTGCCACCAGGCGTGCTGGTGCCGCAACTCGTGCATGGTGGTGAAGCGGTAGCGATAGAGCAGGGCGCGCACGTGGCGCGGTGGTGCGTCGCGGAAAGGGTTGGTGCGCAACAGCCGCAAGGTGTCGGGATCGTTTTCGAGTAGTCGATGCAGGAACGCGCCCAGCCAGGGCCGGGCATAGCTGGGCGAGATGGCGGCGAACCACATCAGCCAGTCCAGGCGCAGGTGATACGGGGCCCATTGTCGTGGCATGCGCTGCGGCGCACCGGGTTTGCCCTTGAATCCGTACTCCTCCCACACCGTGTCGTCGGTGACCTCGGCGTCACGGGTGCCCTCGATCGCGACCTCGTGGCGGATGCGCCCGACCGTGCCGAACGCGCCATAGGTGTTGACCAGTCGATAGGCGTTGAAGGACATGTTCATTCGCTGACCGCTCGACAGCATATTGCGCACCGGCCAATAGCTCAGCACCACAACCAGACCCGTGAACGCCACCACCAGCCCGGCGTACCACAGCGGCGGCTCCGGCAGCGCGGGCGGCGCGGGAGCGGGCAGCGCCGATTGGCTGATCACACCGCAGGCCAGCACGATCGTGATCCAGTTCAGCCAGGCGAAGTTGCCCGACAGCACCAGCCACAACTGGGTGACCACGAGAATCCCCGCGGCATAACTGGCGACCGGCTGCGGCGCGAACAATCCGAACGGAACCACCAGCTGCGCAATATGATTCGCACCCGCCTCGACCCGATGCAATGGCTTGGGCAGATGGTGGAAGAACCAGCTCAGCGGCCCCGGCATGGGCTGGGTCTCGTGGTGGTAGAACAGGCAGGTCAGCTTCCGCCAGCAGGCGTCACCGCGCATCTTGATCAGCCCGGCCCCGAATTCCACCCGGAAGACCAGCCAGGCCACCAGCCACACCAGCAGCACCGGCGGCGCGGTCCAGTCATTGCCGAGGAAGATGGCCAGGAATCCGGCCTCGAGCAGCAGCGTCTCCCAGCCGAACGCGTACCAGGCCTGCCCCACATTGACGATCGACAGATACAGCGCCCACAGCGCCAGCCACAGCAGCATGGCCGTCCACAGCGGCACCAGATCGGCCGCGCCGAGCACGATCGCGCCGGCCAGCGCCGCACCGCACCAGCAGACGGCGGCGAAGAATCGATCCGAGTAGTGGAATCGGAAGATGCTCGGCGCCTCGGAGAACGACCGCCGCGCCAGGTAGCGCGGCACCGGCAGCATGCCGTGTTCGCCGATGAGCGCCCGGAACTGCCGGGCGGCCGCCACGAACGCGATCACGTAGAGGGCCGCGATACCGCGCTCCAGGACTTGCCTGGCCAGCCAGTATTCGGATGCCGTGAACCATTCCATGTCCGTATCTCCTCGGACGACGGATACCTGTCCCATCTCCGCATACCCGGACAATTCGCACTATACGACTGTGTGGAGGTTGATGCCGGGCCCTCCGGCCGCGCGGGTACCCGGACACGGCGGGTCGCCGACGTAGGATGACCTCTGCTGTTCGAGCACCACCGCCGCACCACGAGAGTTCGAGACGATCGGGGACGCGAGGAATGGACATGGCCGAACCGGGCGCGACCACGGTGGTCTCCGGCGGCCCCGAACTGTCCCCGGCCCGCAAGCGGATCGTTCTCGGCACCTGCTGCACCGCCGTGCTCATGGCGCAACTGGACAGCACCGCCCTCAATGTCGCCCTGCCGTCCATCGGCCGCGACCTGAACACCTCGATCTCGGGCACCCAGTGGACCGTCGACGCCTATACGGTGGTGCTGGCCAGCCTCATGCTGTTCATGGGCGCACTCGGCGATCGGATCGGCAAACGCCGGGTCTTCCTCATCGGCCTGGTCGTCTTCGCCTGCGGATCCCTGCTGTGCAGCCTCGCGCCCTCCTTCGGCTGGCTGGTCGGGTTCCGGATCTTCCAGGCGATCGGCGGATCGATGCTGAACCCCTCGGCCATCGCCATTATCTCCGGTGTTTTCACCGGTCCCGGACAGCGCGCCCGCGCCCTCGGATTCTGGAGCGGCACAACGGGAATCAGCACCGCCGCCGGACCGGTGGTGGGCGGCTTCCTGGTCGATTCGGCCGGCTGGCAGAGCATCTTCTGGATCAATGTGCCGATCGCGGTGCTCGCCTTCCTGGCGACGCTGCGGTTCATTCCCGGCGCGCGAACCCGGGTCCCGCGCCGCCTGGATCCGGTCGGCCAGCTGCTGGCCACCGGATTCCTCGGCCTGCTCATCTTCGCGATTATCGAAGGGCCGCACCGGGGTTGGCTCTCGGCGGTGACCATCGGCTGTTTCCTCGGCTGTCTCGCCTGCCTGGCCGGGCTGCTGCGCTACGAACCGCGCCACGACCAGCCGCTCATCGATGTGCGCGATTTTCGCTCGCCGCCGTTCACCGGCGCGGTGCTGGTGGCGATCAGCGCCTATGTGGCGGTCGGCGGGTTCCTGTTCCTGAATACCTATTACCTGCAGGACATTCGCAAACTCGACCCGCTGCACGCCGGACTGGAACTGCTGCCCATGGCGGCCGCCATCGCGGTGGCCGGACCACTGTCGGGGCGGCTGACGGCGCTGCGGGGCGCGCGGTTCGCTCTCACCCTGGGCGCGGCCATCACCACGCTGGCCGCGCTGGCGCTCACCTTCACCTTCGAAACCGATCATCCGGTGGTGCGGCTGACCGCCTACGGCTGCCTCGGCGCGGGCGTGGGCATGATGAACACCCCGATCACCGATACCGCCATCTCGGGCCTGCCGCGATCCCGCGCGGGTGTGGCGTCCAGCGTGGCCACCACCTCCCGGCAATTCGGTCAGGCGCTCGGCGTGGCGGTGATCGGCTCCATCATCGCCGGCACCCCGGGCGCGCTCGAGTCGGAGGACGCCTTCCGCGGCCCGGCCACCTCCAGCTGGATCGTCATGACCGGTTTCGCCGTCCTGGCGCTGATCGTCGTCCGCACCATGATCGGCAGGCCGGGACCGCGCGACCGCTCGGAGGTCAGTTCCCTTGCGGCGGACGCGAAGTGATGGCCACCAGCACCGGCCCGGGTTGCACCGTGGTGGAGCAGGCGCCATCGGACGGGCAGCCGCCGCACCCATCGGCCGGGCATCCCGAGGTGACCGGCTCGGCCGACAGCCTGCCCTTGCGCACCCAATAGTCGACCATGGCGTCGACTTCATTGCGGGACACCCCGATTCGCCGGGCGACATCGTCCAGGCCGACGCCGCCCCGCGCCGCGGTGATCTCCGCGAGGACTTCCCGCAGCGCGCTCACCAGAACACCCGCCCGATCTGGAAGACGGCCACGGCCAGCACCCAGGCCACACTCAATTGCAGGGCGACGCTGAACAAGGTCCAGCGCGTGCCGATTTCCTGCCGCATGACCGCCAGCGTCGTCATGCACGGGGTATACGCCAGCAGGAACATCAGGAACGCCAGCACCGCCGGAATCGGATGCCCGCCCGAGGCGTGGTCGAAGGTGGCGCGCAGCGAATCCGCCAGCGGCTGCGGCGCGGCCCCGTCGCCGGGATCGTCCATGCTGTAGGACTGCGCGACGGTGCTGACCACCGCCTCCTTGGCCACGAACCCGCTGACCAGCGCCGCCGAGGCATGCCAATCGTCGAATCCGGCGGGCGCGAAGACCGGCGCCACCGCCGAGGACACCGCGCCGAACATGGAATCCGACGCCGGTACCTCACCGAAGGAACCGCTGCCCGCCGGAATCGAGGACAGCAGCCAGACGGCGGTCACGGTGGCGACGATGATGCCGCTGGCCGTCTTCAGGAACCCGCGCATCTTCTGCCACGTGTGCGTGCCCATCACGCGCAGGCTCGGACGCCGATACGGCGGGAGGTCCAGCACCAGCGGCTCCCCCGCCATATCGCGGAACAGCGTGCCGCGCAGCAGCAATCCGACCAGCACCACCAGCACGATCGAGGTGACGTACATGGCGAACACCACCGTGCCCGCATTGCTGCCGAAGAACACACCGGCCACCAGCACGTAAACCACAAGCCGCGCATTGCAACTGGTGAACGGGATGAGCAGGGCCGTCAGCAGCCGATGCCGCGAGTTGCCCAGCACCCGCGTGCCGGAGATGGCGGGCACGTTGCAGCCGAATCCGACAATGAGCGGCAGGAAGGCGCGGCCGGGCAGGCCCATGGTGCGCATGAGCCGGTCGGCCACGAAGGCCGCGCGGGCCATATAGCCCGAGTCCTCCAGCAGCGCCAGCAGCACGAACATGATGAGCATGAGCGGTACGAAGCTGAGCAACTGGCCGACGCCGTTGATCAATCCGTCCCGGATGAACCCGATGACCGGATCCGGGGCTCCCAGCGCCGCCAGGGCATTCCCGACCTTCCCCGCAACCGTCACGGTGATGAAATCGCCGAGCCAATCCTGCACCGGTTCGGCGACCGTGGTGGTGAGCTGGAAAACGGCCCACATGATGGCGAGGAATACCGGAACGCCCAGCCATCGGGAGGTCAGCACCCGATCCACGCGATCGGTCAGGGTGACCGCGCCGCGATTGCGCGTGACCGCGGCCGTCAATACCTCGTGCGCCCACGCATAGCGCCGTTCGGCGATGACGATCTCCGGATCATCGTCCGGATCAGCCGAGTCGAGCCGGACTATCGCCGCATCGACAGCCTTGCTCGGTGCCGCACCGGCGGTCTCGTCCGCTGCCGCACCAGCGGTGCTGGAGACGGTCACGCCCGCCGGGGCTTCGCCGGCCAGCACCGCCAGCGCCAGCCACCGCGCGGGGTAGCCCTCCGGCAGCAGCGGGGCCAATTCCGCGACGGCGGAATCGATATCGTCGCCGAGGTGCGGCGCGGCCGGAGCAGCGCGCGAGATCATCGCGACGGCAACGGCTTCGGCGAGCGCAGCCATGCCTCGGCCGCCGCGCGGCACGACCGGCACGACCGGAACTCCGAGTGCGGCGGCGAGCCGGGCCGGATCGATATCGGTGCCGCGCCCGGCGGCCACATCGGTCATGGTGAGCGCGACCACGACCGGCAGCTCGGTTTCGAGCAGCTGCGACAGCAGATACAGACTGCGCGCCAGATTGGCCGCGTCGGCGACCGCGACCACCACATCGGGGCGGGCGTCGCCGCTCAGGAGGGCGTCGCGGGTGACGGCCTCGTCCGGGGAGGCCGGCAGCAGGCTGTAGGTGCCGGGCAGGTCGACGAGTTTCACCTCGTTGTCCCCCAGCTTCCAGCCGCCCTCGGCGACGCCCACCGTCGTGCCCGGCCAGTTGCCGACCCGCACCCGCGCCCCGGTGGCCGCATTGAACAGCGTCGATTTGCCCACATTCGGATTGCCGACCAGCGCGACGGTCCCGGTCGCGTCATGGACGGCGGTGCCGGATCCGGTCTCGCAGCAATCACTCATGCCGCGCTCACTTCGATCTGTCGCGCGGTCCCGGCGTCCACGGCCACCCGCGCGTCATCGATCCGCAGAATTCGTCCCCCGAAGGCCCCCACACCCACCACCTCGACGGCGGTACCGGGCAGCAAGCCCATCTCCAGCAAACGCCGCCGATGCCGTCTGTCCCCGATTATCCGATCGATTCGGAATCGTTGTCCCCGAACACTATCCATGAGCGTCACTGCCGGGACCCCCGGTTGCGTCCCGGTAGGTTTGCCTCTCCAAAGCTGTCCACCACTGTTCGGAGCATACTCCGGGCAAATAGTCCCAAATGTCCACTTAGGGACCATGTGCCAGCACTCCATGCCAGGTCAGGAGCGGTTCGGCCCGAATGGGCGAGCCGCCTGTGAGTTCGCTGTGAGTGGTGGGGGACCGAGCGGCGCAGTCCTCTCGCCCCGGGAATCAGCCTTCGGAGATCTCCCCCACCACCCGTCCGGTCTGCTCGGCCGAGGCGGCGCGCGCCACATCGGCCTGCGAGATGATCCCGACCAGTTCATCACCGTCGATCACCGGCACCCGCCGGATCCGATGCTGGGCCATGGTGGTCAGCACCTTCTGCACATCGTCGTCGGCGCGCACCAGCACCGGCACGCCCTGCGCCAGGTCACCCACATGAATCCCGATCGGATCCTTGCGCTCGGCAACGACTTTCACGACGATATCGCGATCGGTCAGCATGCCCTTGAGCTTTCCGTCCTCGCCGCAGATGGGTAGCGCGCCGACATCGATATCGACCATCTTGCGCGCGGCGTCGAGTGCGGTGTCACTGGAGCGGACGCATTCCACGCCGGGCGTCATGATCTCGCGTGCGGTAGTCACGATTGTCCTCCTGATAGCTGTCGAGGGTGAGCCTTTCGTTGTGCGCATACCCGCCCGGCCGCCGCCTACACCGGTCGCCGGCGCTCCGGCCGCAGGTCGGACGCCGGCGTACCGGTGGCGAAATTCCTTGCCGTGTCGCGCAGTTGGGGGCGTAGCTCGCGCATTACCGGGTAGTGCGTCGTCGTGGCGCACTCGACGCCACGACGGAGATACACCGATGCAGTAGGAGGACCGAAATGCCTGACCCGAAGAATCCCGGCCAGTTCGGAAACCGGGAAGACACCGAAGAGCAGGCTCGCCGCGGCGGCAAGGCCAGCAGCGGCAGTTTCGGCGAACCCAATGCCGCCGATCCGAGCGCGGCGGGACGCAAGGGTGCCGCGGCGCAGCCGACCGAAGCAAAGGCCAAGGGCGGCCAGCACAGCCACGGCGGCCGGTAGCCGAGCCTGGCGCACGGGCCGGACGCGAACCGTGTCCGGCCCGTCGCGTTTGCTGCTTTCGGCGGGGTCCGCGGGCGAGCAAACTTCCGCCCCGTAAAGGCCCCAATAGGACAGGGTTTGCGCGTGTCGCGGTGCGGCACGCCGTAAGGATTGGACCTTCGGCAAATCAACAGTTTCGCCGATGGCGCTGCATCGACTAGAAATATGTTCCGTGCCGTTCCCCGAGATCACCTGTCAGCCATCGAAACTCCCTGGACGGGGGTCCAGATGACGATCGAACATCCGCATGAGGACGATGTCTCCCAGCTGGCGCGGCGGGTCGAGAAGGCCCGCGGGCGGCTGGCCTACCAATTCGATCCCGCGCTCACCGAAGCGTTGTCGGAAAACGAGCTCCACGCCGAGCGCGACCTAGCCGAACGCATTCGCGAGCAGGATCGCTCGCAGCGCTGGAAGCAAGCCGAGGCAGCGGCCGCCACGGCCGATCGCGCCCGGCAGACAACCGAAGAGATTGAGAAGGCCGACATTCGAGATCTGCTGCTCGCCCGCAAGGCGATCGCCGCGCAGCGGCGAGAATCCAGCCCGCACGCCAAGCTGGCGTCGCTGTACAAGCATCGCGCGTGGTCGCAGCGCGCGCTCGCCGGTGTGGTCGCGGCCGGAATGCTCTGGTCCGCAGTCAATGTCCAGCACAATATCGCCCCCGGCGGGGCGACCGATCCGCTGTTCTGGTTCAGCTACCTGCTCGAAGGCATGATCAGCGTCTGCCTGGTCATCATCATGATCGGCACCAACAAGGTGGCCGAATGGGGTGTGATCGACAGCCGCAAGCAGGTCGTGGCCGCCGAAGTGGCGCTGCTGTCCCTCACGGTCGTGCTGAACACGTACCCATACCTGCAGTCCGGCAATTGGTACGAGGTCGCCGTGCACGCGATCGCGCCGGTCATGATCGGCGTCGCCCTGCTCATTCACAATGCCGCCAGCGCCCGCTACGGCCTCGCCATCGTGCGTGCGACGGACCAGATCCGGGATATGCCCGATCCGGCCGAACAACTACGCCGCACCCTGCCCACCGTCGTAACCTGGCCCTCCCGTGGGCAATCCGCCTCGGTCCCGGTGCCGACCCCGGCCCTGCCCGCCGCACCCATCGAGCCGGAGCAGGCCGCCGAGCCGGACAAGAAGGCGACCGTCGTCGAGCCCGATCCGGAACCCAAGCGCGAAACCTCCGCGCCCACGGTCAAATCCGCCGACAAGGACCAGCGCACCTCCGCCACCAAGAAGGGCAAATCCCCCGAAGACGAAAAGTCGCCCCTCGCAGACCTCACCGACCCGGTGAACGTCTACGACACCGGCCAGTTCCGCATTGCCGAAACCCTGGAACAGGAACTCGCCGAACTCCAGGCCGCCCGCCGCCGCGCCCGCGCAGCCGCCAAGGCCCGCAACGGCAACTCGGCCACCAAACTCGACGACTGAGCCGGTCCGCCTCGAGCGCTCCGGCTGACGTCACGGGCGTATCTCCACGAGATGCATCGATGCACCGTCGTAGTGCGCCGGGGGCCGCAGCGGTAATCGCCGTGAGATCGACAGCGGCCGTTCCGCTTCGGCCCAGAGCGCGCTCGTTCGCGCGAATACGAAGGCTCGGACCGGCGCGGCGTCTTCGCGTCAGCGCGGCTGCCGGAGCGGTGATCGCGCCGGACTCCGCTGCGGCCGAATCAGCTTCGGACGCCGCGGAGTGCGCCTGTCCGGGGAAACGCGACAGCTCAGCCGACACGGCGCGTCACGTCGCCGCTCGGCTGCCGGCGCTTCGCGCCAGCACTCGGCTGGGCTCCGCGTCAGCGCTCGGCCGCCGGCGCGGTGATCGCGTCGAATTCCGCTGCGGCCGAGTCGGCTTCGGCCGCTCCGAGGCGTCGATAAATCACGAGGGCCGCTTCCAGGGCCACCGCTGCCGACTCCTTCGCGCCCAGGCGGATGCGAGTTCGAGCGGCGGCCTCCAGAGCGCGCGCCTCCTCCAGGTGATTGCCGATCAAGCGAGCCAACCGCAGCGCTTCGTCATGGAACGCGAGGGCGCGCGACGCGTCTCCCGATGCGGCGTGGAGCGAGCCGATCCGGTTGAGCGTCTCCACCTCCACGGTTCGCTGGCCGGTCTTCCGGCAGCTGGCCAGCGCCCGGTACAGCAGATCCTCGGCGCCGCACCCGTCACCGGCCAGATGTCGGCTCCAGCCGAGGTTGCCGAGTGCGTCGGCGCTGCCGACGTCGCTGCCGACGGCCTCGAAGATGTCCAACGCTCGCTGTGCCAGATCGCCGGCGAGATCGAATTCACCGGTGCCGCAATGTAGGCGGCCCAGGATGTTGAGCGCCGATGCGGCGCCGGTTCGATTGCCGAGATCCTGGTAGCACGCCAGGGCCCGATGGGCCGAGTCGAGACCGGCCTGGTAGTCGCCGGTGACGCACTGGACGGCGGCGAGGTTGTTCAGCGCGGCCGCCACACCGGACAGGTTGTCCACCTCTTCGTAGAGCGCCAGGGATTCCTTGATGCCGGAGCCGCAGGCCGCGTAGTCACCGATCAGGTGGTGGTACCAGGCCGCCAGGCTGATGGTGTGAGCGGCTTCGGTGCGGCGGCCGGTGCGGCGGAGCAACCCGGCTGCCGCACGGGTCAGGTCGATGGCCGTGGTGTGGTCGCCGGTCAGCGATCGCACCCAGGCGATGCTGCGCAGCACCACTGCCTCACCGGTGCGATCGACGAGTTCGCGATGGAGCGTCAGCGCCTCCTCCAGGGCCGCCAGGGCCGCCGGATAGTCACCCGTGAGATGACGCACCCAGCCCAGGTCGCTCAGGGATTCGGCCGCACGGGGGCGATCACCCGCGGCCCGGCAGCTGTCCACGGCTCGGCTCAAACCTGCTGCGGCCCCGGGGAAATCGCCGGTCAGCAGCTGGACTCGCGCGAGCGTGCGCAGGCCCGTCGCGAGCAGGCTCGGATCGTCACCGGTGTGGCCGTGCAGTGCGTGGCGCAGCAGGTCGGCGACGGCGGGATAGTGGTCGGCCACGAATCCGGTCGGTCCCAGGTCCTTGAATGCGAAGTTCTCGGCGCTGCGTGCGTTGATGCTGTCCGCGGCGACGGCCCCGCGCTGCCGGATTGCGACCTCGGCGAACCAGGCGTTGTGTAATCGCACTTCACCCACCAGCGCTTCCGTCAGATCGATCGCGTAAGGCAACTGCCCGGCTGCGGCGGCCTGGGTCAGGCAGGCCAGCAGATTCGCGCGTTCGACGCGAAGCCATGCCGAGGCGGTCCCATGGCTGGACAGGTCCGGCCGCGGCGAGGTCGCGGGGCCGTGCGGCGTCGATCGCTCGGGCTCGGCGGCCTGCAGGGCGGTGGAGCGGAAGTAGTCCAGGAGCCGGTCGAGTGCCGCGGCGTGGTCCTCGGCGTCCTCGCGCAGCAGGCTCTGCGCGTATTCACGCACCAGGTCGTGCATGCGGTAGCGACCGAACGCTGTTTCGTCGATCAGATGCTCGATATAGAGCGCCTCCAGGTTCCGGCGCGCCGCGGCGAGGGTCGTGTCGTCCAGGGCGGCAACGGCATACGCGTCGAGGTCCGGGCCGGGGTGTGCGCCCAGCCGCCGGAACAAGCGCTGTCGTTCGGGTGACAGCAGACGATAGGAGGTGGTGAAGGCAGCGCGCACGGCGCGATTCCCGCTATCGAGTTCGTCGAGCCGGTCACGCGTGGAGGCGAATTCGGTGGCGAGTTCGCGCACGGTCCAGTTCGGGTGGTGGGCAAGGCGACCGGCCAGCAGCACGATCGCCAGGGGCAGATGGCCGCACAAGCCGACGATTTCTGCTGCTGCTCCGCTGTCCCCCAGGCTGTTTCGCTGCGCGAGGGTGCAGAACAGCTCACGCGCGGCATCCGGTTCGAGAGCGTTCAAGGTCACCGGGGCCGCGCCGTCCAGCGCGACCAGTCGCCTGCGGCTGGTGATCAGCGTGAGGCAGTTCGCGGACGCGGGCAGCAGCGATTCGATCTGCTCGTGATCCCTCGCGTCGTCGAGGACGAGCAGCACCCGCTTGCCCGCGAGCCGGTCCCGCCACAGATCACGGCGCGCGCCAAGGGTTTCCGGCAGGGCGCGCGGTTCCACGCCCACATCGAGCAGCAGGGTGCCCAGCACGTCCACCGGATCGGCGGTCGGCTGGCCCGGCGTGTGCGCATTGAGCTCGACGAAATATTGTCCGTCCGGATAGTGCTCGGCCAGCAGATGCGCCGCGCGAGTCACCAGGGCGGTCTTACCAATGCCCGGCATGCCGTCGACGGTGTGGATGGACACCACCCCGCCCGGCGCCGCGGCGTCGCGGATCCGCCGCAATTCCGCCTCCCGCCCGATGAAGGTACCGATATCGCGGCGCAGCGCATTGACCACCGCCGCCCGCGAACGACCTTGCCGCCGCGCGGCTTTCCACAACTCCCGCCAGACCCGCACATCCACCAGTTCGGCATCCACCGGCAAATCCGCCGCCCGCGAGAGCTCGATCAGCGTCCGCAGCACCGGCACGAAAGTCTCGAACCGCGACGGCAGATTCCGCCCGGCACGCCAATCACTCAACCGCTGCACCGTCAACGCCCCACGCTGCCCCGGCGCCCGCATACCGCGCGTCCGCCTTTCAGCAGCCGAAACCACCCGCTCGAGCGTGGGATTGCCCGCAGCCGCGAACAAAGCCGTCAATCGGGCGGGAAAAACCAGCCTCGGCGAATCCTCCGCCGCTGCCTCCGAAACATCCAACACCCCCACATGATCTCGTGCGCCCCTCACCCCCCGGTCCCCGCCCGAACCTTTCCGGACCGGAAAACCGCCTCCGCACCCGAATACCCCGGTCAGCTAGCCTTTTTCAGCCGCCCCAACCGGGCACGACATGACGATCCCACACCCCCGCAGGCATTCTCGATCCGCTCGCGCCGCAGCGGAGGGGACGGCGCGAGCCCCCAGCACTTTCCAGCCGCACCGCGGCGACATTCGCGAACGGAGCAATGCGTGAGGATCTCTCCGCAGTTCTCCGTGTGAGCGCTCTCTGAAGGAGCGGCGCCCACGGCTCTTGGCGAGAGCGCGCCCACCGCTCTCCGTGTGGGCGTCATCCACGGCACTGTGCGAGCGGCTGCTCGGGCGCGATGTGCGAGCGGCTCCGAGACGCGTGCGTGAGCAGAGCTCGCTACTTCTCGCGTGGGCGCATCCTGATGCCGTGGGCGCGCGGCTGTCGAGATCGCCGGGCCCCGAACGAGATTCCGCTCCGGTCAGCGGCCGCCCGGATGCTCGACGGGTACCACCACCGCCGGGCGGGGCTGGGCGGGTGTGCCCGAGGTCTGGGCGTAGCCGAGCCAGCCGGTGCCCACGAATACGGCGAGCAGGACGGCGGTCGGGAAGTCGAGGATGAGCCAGCCGGGGGTGAAGGTCGTCTCCCGTGGCGGCCGGGCGGGTGAGCGCTTGCGATGCGAGGTGCGCACCGGGGGCCGTTGCCGCCCCACGGTGCCGTGCTTGACGCGCTGCTGTTCCCTGCCCTGCCTACCCACGCATGCCTCCATAGCTGGAAATGTGCCGAAACCAAGGATGCCGAACCAATGCCCCGCGCACAGCGGCGATCAAGCGGACAACCGAGTGTCCGGACCGATCTTCAGCGCGCGCTGGCGTCGGGTAGTCGAGCCGGGCACGCCACTCCCGGCACGGTGTCGAGCTCGAAATGCCACCACTCGTTGTCGTAGGTCCGGCACAGCCCCCACCGATACCCGTTGTCCTCCAGCCACTGCGCCCCCTCGCGCGGCCCCACATCGATGGCCTCCCCCGACACATGCGTGGACTCCTCCGGCGGCAGCACCCACTGCCGCGCCGCCTCCGGACTCCCGTACCGCGCGATCCCGTCCTCCCACAGCCATTGCTGCTCCCCATACGTGCGGTGACCGGACGTGATCCACACCGTCACCCCCTCGACCGCGGCCGCCTTCTCCGCCTCGGTGAACGCACTCGCCAGCCGCGGATCCAACCCCTCGGTCCCCGCGGCGATCGCGGTCGCGACGGGCAGTGTCGCCTCCACCACCGGCACGGCCGGCTGCCCCCACAACACGAGCGAAAGATCCTCGCGCGCCGTCTTCGCCCCGATGGACGCGATCACCACCCCCGGCAGCAGGCGGGTCGTGCCCGCCGGCGCCCCCGCCTCCGCACTCCCCGCGACGGCAACGTAGGCCCGCGAATCATCTCGCGCCGCACCCAGCGTCGGAGGCAGCCCCAACAGCACGGCAGCCGCCTGCGTATTCTCGGCCTCCGCGTCCGTCGCCGCGGCTTGCCGCAGCACCAGCGGCGGCATCACGGGTGCGAGTGCAGGTTCCCCGGGCGCGCCATGCGCCACCGGCGCCACGCTGCCCGCCAGCCCGGCCAGCAACGCGACGGCGGCACTCCGCCGCATCCCGCGTCGCCCGCGCCCCGCAGGCGTCCCCACACCGACAGGTGTGCGGCCCCGGCCGTTCAGCAGCATCGACTCCCTTTCACATCCGGCTCCCCCGTGCACCTCCCCCACGCCGCGCTCAGGGTAGCCGAGCGGACGGTTGAACCTGCAATCGAGCCGCAACGATAGCCCGAATCCGGCTGCCCAAGGCCCGAATCGCCCGACAAGATCGCCCAACTCCCCCGCCGATCCCCGCAAATCGTTTGGGCAGCACCAGATTCGACTGATATCAGATGCACAGCAGCCACGCGGACTCGCCCGCGCCACGCCCATCGCAGCAACCATGCACCCGGACCCCGGACACACGACCCGCGAACTCGACCAGCGACACCGCTCGATTCGCTGCGGCGGCAGAGGTTTCGCCCCGGCAGGCGTCAGGTGCCGGGTGGACAGCCGGCGGTGGCTCGGTTCGGTGGCAGGTTTCGGGTCAGCGGCCGCTGGCGTCGGGGACGCGGGGTGGGCAGGGGAAGCCGGGGATGGTGGCGATTTCGAAGTGCCACCATTCGTTGTCGTAGGTGCGGCACAGGCCCCAGCGGTTGCCGTTGTCCTCGAGCCATTGGGCGCCGGCTCGGGGGCCCACGTCGATGGCTTCGCCGGTGACGTGGGTGGATTCGCCGGGCGGGAGGACCCAGCGGCGGGCTTCGTCGGGGCTGCCGTAGGTGGCTATGCCGTCGTCCCACATGGCCTGCTGCTCGGCGGGGGTGCGGTAGCCGGAGACGATCCACAGGGGGACGCCGGCGGCGTGGGCCTCTTGGGCGGCGAGCGAATAGGCCAGGGACAGCCAGGGATTGAGGCCGTCGGTTTCAGCGATAGGGGTGGCGGCACCGGCGATCGCCTCGATCGGCGCGCCGATCGATTCGCCGGAAGCGCTTGGCACCGTGGCCGGTTCATCGGAATGACCGTGAGTGGTGGCGGGCGGGGTGGCTTGCGCCTTCGGCAGCAGGGCGGGAGTGGCGACCGTGCCACCCAGTAGCCCGACGCTCGCCAGCAGGGCGGTCGCGGCGGCGCGCCGTACGGCGGCACGCGACTCCATGCCGCGCGCAGCCGTTCCCGTGCCGGGGCGCGAGGCGACCGTGGCGGGTGACCCCGCAGCGGGCGACCGCAGGGCGCGCGAGTCCGGCACGCGCGCGGCTGTGTGCACCGTGCGCACCCGCAGTTCGTCGCGACTGGTCGCCCGCTTCACTTGGCCTCCTGGATCAGACTCGTTCCTTGGATCGCTCGCGCACGCGCAGGGCGATCGGCTTCGAGGTTTCGGCGAAGAAGTCGTTGCCCTTGTCGTCGACGACGATGAAGGCCGGGAAGTCTTCGACCTCGATCTTCCAGACCGCTTCCATGCCGAGTTCAGGGTATTCGAGGACCTCGACGGATTTGATGCAGTCCAGGGCGAGTCGCGCGGCGGGGCCGCCGATGGAGCCGAGGTAGAAGCCGCCGTGTTCCTTGCAGGCCTTGGTGACCTGGGCGGAGCGGTTGCCCTTGGCGAGCATGACGAAGGAACCGCCGGCGGCCTGGAACTGGTCGACGTAGGAGTCCATGCGGCCGGCGGTGGTGGGGCCGAAGGAACCGGAGGCGTAGCCGTCGGGGGTCTTGGCGGGGCCGGCGTAGTAGACGGCCATGTCCCGCATGTACTGCGGCATGGGCTCGCCCGCGTCGAGGCGCTCCTTGATCTTGGCGTGGGCGATGTCGCGCGCCACGACGAGCGGGCCGGTGAGCGAAAGCCGGGTCTTCACCGGGTATTTCGACAACTCGTCGCGGATCTCCGACATCGGCCGGTTCAGGTCGATCTTGACGACGTCGCCGCCGAGGATCTCGTCGGTCTGCTCCGGAAGGTACTGCGCCGGTTCACGTTCCAGCTGCTCCAGGAACACGCCCTCGGGGGTGATCTTGGCCAGGGCCTGCCGGTCCGCCGAGCAGGACACCGCAATGGCGACCGGGCAGGACGCGCCGTGGCGCGGCAGCCGGATGACCCGCACATCGTGGCAGAAGTACTTGCCGCCGAACTGCGCGCCGATGCCGAAGGACTGGGTCAGCTTGAAGACCTGCTCCTCGAGCTCCAGATCGCGGAACCCGTGCGCGGCCATCGAGCCTTCGGTCGGCATATTGTCCAGGTAGTGCGCGGAGGCGTATTTCGCCGTCTTCAAAGCGAATTCCGCACTGGTGCCGCCGATCACGACCGCCAGGTGGTACGGCGGGCACGCCGCGGTCCCCAGCGACCGGATCTTCTCGTCCAGGAACTCCAGCATCCGATCCGGATTCAGGATCGCCTTGGTCTCCTGATACAGGAACGACTTGTTGGCCGACCCGCCGCCCTTGGCCATGAACAGGAACTTGTACGCCGGATGCGCGGGATCGCCCGCGTTGGAGTACAACTCGATCTGCGCCGGCAGATTCGTCCCGGTGTTCTTCTCGTCCCACATGGTGATGGGCGCCAGCTGCGAATACCGCAGGTTCAGCTTGGTGTACGCGTCGTACACGCCGCGCGAAATCCATTCCGCGTCATCGGCTCCGGTGAGCACGCCCTCGGACTTCTTGCCCATCACGATGGCCGTGCCGGTGTCCTGGCACATGGGCAGGATCCCGCCCGCCGAGATATTGACGTTCTTCAGCAGATCCAGCGCCACGAACCGGTCATTGCCACTTGACTCCGGATCGTCGATGATCTTCCGCAATTGCGCCAGATGCGCCGGCCGCAGGTAATGGCTGATGTCGTGCATGGCCTCCGCGGTCAGCATGCTCAGCACCTCGGGCTCCACCTGCAGGAAGGTCCGCCCGCCCGCCTCGAACGTGCTCACACCCTCGGTGGTGAGCAACCGGTACGGCGTGTCGTCGGCACCGATCGGCAGCAGATCCGAGTACAGGAAATCAGGCGCGGTCACGAATCGCACTCCTCGAGCAGGGCTGGGGGCTGTTCAGCCAACGGTTCAAGCACGCAGACTCTACCGAGCGCCCGATCGCCCCCTTTCGCCCAGGCAAGCCTTGCCGGGCGACGTTGCGCGAATCGGCACAGGTTGCACCTTCAAGTCGGGGGGTGTTACCTGTCAGGATGCGCTTGTCTGCGGCGGGGAGGATTTAGCATGACATCAGAACCCGGGAGTGGAATCGTGACCGAAACCCGTTGGCTCGATGATGTCGAGATGCGCGCGTGGCTGGGATACGTGTTCACCCGCGACCTCATCGCCGCGGCCGTCGGACGCGATTCGCTGCGGGAATCCAATCTGACCTATGTGGAGTACACGGTGCTGGCGCGGTTGTCGGACGCGCCGAATCATCGGCGCAGCTTCGCGGAGCTGGCCGCGGTGCTGGAGTGGTCGCAGAGCCGGCTGTCGCATCAGATCACCCGCATGGAGAAGCGCGGGCTGGTGGCGCGTGAGTCCATCCCCGATGACGCCCGCCGCACGGCCGCCGTCCTCACCGACAAGGGGTCGCAGGTGCTCGACGGCGCCGCCCCCGCCCATGTCGACAGTGTCCGCCGCCACATGGTCGACGTCCTCGACCGCACCCAGCTGGCGGCCTTGGCCGACATCTACGACACGTTGCTGGCCCATCATCGAAGACCGGCGACCCGCAATCCGTCCTGAAATATCGCTGGCTACCGGCGTTTGGTTTGGCAGACATCGGGTACTGGGTAAGACTAGGCTCGGCACCGGCTTCCGACGGCGGTCGGCACCGAGCGCACGGTCGGCAAATCGACCGAGTAGTTTGCAACCGACCTGGCCTTAGCGAAAGGGGCAGGAATTTCCATGTCCGACGTGTCCATCGGCCTTTCGGCCGATTCGCTGCCTGCGGGTTCCGTCGACAACCTGCTGCCGCAGCTCGTCGAGCACCTGCGGCAGAACCGCACCGAGCTGCGCGAGGAGTGGGCCCGTCGTATTACCGATGCCCAGCTGCTCACCGCCATGACGCCGGAGGAGATCTTCTCCGAGGCAACCTCCGTCTACGACAACTACGTCGAGGTGCTCGAGACCGGTAGCGTCGAAGCCCTGCAGGCCTACGCCCGCGACCTGTCCGAACGCATCATCCCCAGAGGCGTCGAGACCGACGAAGTGCTGGGCATCGTGCTCTTGCTGCGAGATGTGCTGGCGCGCTCGCTGTTCGAGAAGTATCAGTCGAACTTCAACGTGCTCAACAAGGTGCTCGACGCCTACGAGCCCGCCGCCAACCGCATCGCCAATACCGTGGGCGTGTCGTTCGTGCAGGAGCGCGAGCGCGTTATCCGCCAGCAGCAGGAGGCGATTCGCGAGCTGTCCACCCCGGTGCTCCAGGTGCGTGAACAGCTGCTGATCCTCCCCATCATCGGCGTGCTGGACTCGCAACGCGCCCGCCAGCTGACCGAGCAGCTGCTACGAGCGATTCGCGCCAATCGCGCGAAGGTGGTCGTCATCGACATCACCGGTGTGCCCTCGATCGACTCCACGGTGGCCAACCACCTGGTGCAGACGGTCGACGCCTCCGGCCTGATGGGCGCCAGCGTCATCATCACCGGCCTGTCGTCGGAGATCGCGCTCACCCTGGTGACCATCGGCCTGGACCTGTCGAAGATGAACGCGGTCGGCGACCTCCAGGGCGGCATCGAAGAAGCGGAGCGACTGCTCGGCTACGAGGTGTCACGCGTCACCGATCGCGACGGCGGACGGTAACCGGGGCCCACCCATGCCGGTACCCATTCTGAAACAGGGCACCTATCTCATCGCGTCGGTGCAGTCGGCCCTCACCGATGCGGACACCGAACGCTTGCAAGACGATCTGATGAAGTACGTCAGCAAGTATCGCGCCCAGGGGATCATCGTCGATGTCACGGCAATCGACGTAATGGACTCCTTCGCGGCCAGATCGCTGCGTACCATCGCGCACATGACCAAGCTGCGCGGCGCGGAGACGGTCATCGTCGGCCTGCAACCCGAGGTCGCGTTCGCCATGGTGCAACTCGGCCTCACCTTCGAGGACATGCACACGGCGCTGGACCTGGAGGAGGGTCTGGCCTGGCTCAACCGCAAGATCACAGCCCGTGGCGGCCAACGAGACGGTCGTGATCGTGGCCGCTGAGAACGTGGTGATCGCGGTGAAGGTGTCCAATGACATCGTGACCGCACGGCAAGCGGGGCTGGAGTTGGCAAGCACTCTCGGCTTCTCGCTCTCCGATCGCACCATGATCGCCACCGCCATCTCGGAAGTGGCGCGCAACATCACCAGTTACGCCGGCACCGGGGAGATCCGGTTGCACGTGCAGGATCGGGAGGGTCGCCGCGCCATGGTGGTGCAGGCGCAGGACCAAGGGCCCGGCATCGTCGATATCGACCGGGCCATGGAGGACGGCTACTCCACCGGACGCGGTCTGGGACTTGGTCTTCCGGGTGCGCGCCGGCTCATGGACGGGATGGTCATCACCTCCAATCCGGGGCACGGCACGCTCGTGGAAATGTGGAAGTGGGTGCCCATCGGTGCGTGAGGACGGTTTCATCGGCACGGTCGAATGGGCCGTCGCCGGGCGCGCACTACCCGGGCAGCGAGTCTCGGGGGATCGTTCCGTGGTGCTCGACGCGGGCGGCGGCTCGGTGCTTTTCGCGGTCCTGGACGGGCTGGGCCACGGTGCGGCCGCGGCGGACGCCTCCGATCGCGCGGCGCAGGTGCTGGCCGAGAATCGCGCGGAGCCACTGGATGTGCTGCTGCTGCTGTGCCATCGCGCCATGTCCGACACCCGCGGCGCGGCGGTGTCGCTGGCACTCTTCGACGCCGGTGACCGACTGCACTGGCTCGGCGTCGGCAATGTCGATTCCCGGATCGTCGCCGCGGCGCCCGGCAAACCGGCGGTGCGCGCCGCCATGCTGGTGAGTGCGGGCATCGTCGGCTACCGGCTCCCGGCACACCTGCAGACCCAGACGATTCCGGTGCGCCCGGGCGATCTGCTGCTCATGTCCACCGACGGCATCACCAGTGATTTCGCCGACGGCGTGGATCTGTCCAAACCGACCTCCGAGATCACCGCCGACCTGCTCGCCAAGCACGCCAAGGACACCGACGACGCCCTGGTGCTGGCGGCCCGGCATCGCGGACACACCAAGAGCCCCACATGAGTTCCGTGCTGGCCGCCTTCCGCGACGCGTACACCAACGCGCTCCGGACGCACCTGCGCGCACCGAATCAGACCACCCTGGCCGAGGGTTACGAGTTGGGCCGCCGCGCGCTGGTCGAGGGCGTGAGCATCCTCGATCTGACCGAGCACCACTTCCGCATTCTCGAACAGGAAGGGCTGCTGCCCGCCCCGCACGGCGGCGATCGCGGCGAGGACGCCCTCGAATTCCTGCTGCAGACCATGGCGGCCCTCGACGTGGCCACGCGCGGCTTTCTCGACGGCACCCGCCGCTATGAGCAACAGCGTTCCCGCGCAGACACTCTCGCCGGCCGCGACGCCTTCCGCACCGCCTTGGTGGAGTCCCTGCAGGACGGGTTCTTCGTCGTCGATTCGGCGGGCACCCTCATCGAGGTCAATACCGCCTTCGGCGCGCTGACCGGGTACGGCGCCGACGGTCTGCCCTACCCGCTCCCCCACCCTTGGACCGTGGAAGAAGCGCCGCGCTATCCGGACCTCGGCACCGACGCGGCCCGTTTCGTCATGCCCATCCGGCATCGCGACGGCCGTCGCCTCTGGCTGGCGGTGAGCACCAACTCGCTGGTGAAACCCGAGAACGGCGAACGCATTTTCGTCGGCACCATCCGCGATGTGACCGCCGAGCACGACGCCCAGGCCCGCGATCAGGCCGCCTCCCGCCTGGCCACCGCCGTCGGCGCGGCCACCAGCGTGGTCGAGGTGCTCACCGTCGGCCTGGAGGAACTGCGCCGCGCCGTGGGTGCGGAAGCGGCGGTGGTGTCGGTGTGGCCCAATCGCCACACCGGGCCGGAACTGTATGTCTCCGAGGACACTCCGCCCGATCTCGCGGAGGCGCGCGGAGCCCCGCCCGCGGAGACCCGGGGCGCGCAGTCCGCGGAGTCCCGGGGCGCGCACTCCGGCAACGGCACGGCACGCCGAGCCGCCGATCGCCTGGCGATTCCGCAGAGCGGCGGGGAAACCCGGCAGGTGCTCGACGCCCGGGCGCGGGCCTTGCTGGATCGCGCCCGATTGCGGCCCGGCCGAACCATGTTCGCGATCCCGGAGGGCTCCACCAGCTCCGAAGGCATCGTCGCCCCCCTCGGCGAAACCGGGGATTCGGCGCTGTGGCTGCGGTTCGCCGCGCCACGCGTCATCACTCCCGGTGACTGGGCGCTGTTCTCACTACTGGTCGGGCATCTGAGCCTGGCCGTGCAGCGGGCGCGCAACTTCGACCAGGCCCGCTCCACCTCGCTCACCTTGCAACGCGCCATGCTCGGCCCCATCGAGCTGCCGCCGCTGTTCTCCGTGCACTACGAACCCGCCCTGCCGCCTCTGGAAATCGGCGGCGACTGGTACGACGTGGTGCGCCTGGAGGACGGCACCATGGGCGTCGTGGTCGGCGACTGCGTCGGCCGTGGCCTGTCCGCGGCCGTGGTCATGGGCCAATTGCGCACGGCGGCACGGGCATTGCTGCTGCGCGGCGCGGGCCCGGCGCAGCTGCTGGCCGAGCTCGACACGGTGGCCTCGCGCATTCCAGGCGCCATGTGCACCACGGTCTGCGCCGCCATCCTGGATCCCGTGCGCGGTGTGGTGCGCTACTCCAGCGCCGGGCACATGCCGCCCATTCTCGCCGAACCCGGTACGCACGGAAGACTTCTCGAAGGCGGCCGCTCGGTCCCGCTGGCCACCTTCGAGCCCCCGCGCCGCCCGGAGTCCACCACGGCCATCGCGCCCGGCTCCACGCTGGTGCTGTTCACCGACGGCCTGGTCGAGCAGCGCGGGGTCGACATCGATGAGCGCTTCGTCGAACTCGCCGACGAATTGACCGGCGCCGCCGGGCAATTGCCCCGCGAGGTGGCCGATTCGGTGCTCTCGCGGCTGCGCCCCACCGGCGGCTACGACGATGACGTGGCCATGGTCGTCTACCGGCAGCCGCCCGAACCACTGCACCTGGACGTACCCGCCGACGCCGCCGAGCTGTCGGGCATCCGGCGTGCGCTGCGCACCTGGCTGGCCTCGGCCGCGGTCCCGCACGACACCGCCGTGGACCTGGTCGCGGCGGCCAATGAAGCGTGCAGCAACAGCATCGAGCACGCCTACCTGGACAGTAAGCCGGGCCGGGTGGTGATCGCCGCGGACTGCGGGCTGGACAATCTCACCATCGAGGTCACCGACGGCGGCTCCTGGCGGCCGCTGCCCGAGGATCCCGGCCATCGCGGCCGCGGCATCGCCATGATGCGGGCGTTGACCGACAAGCTCGAGATCGATCATTCCGGCCCCGGCACCCGGGTGCGGATGTCGGTGCGACTTCCGGCCGTCTCCTTCTCGGCGGGCGGACGAATGTGAAGCACCCCCTGCCGACACGCGCTCGGCAGTAGTTTCGGCGCAACGCCGAATCGGTGCGGTACCTGCGATTTTCACAATAACGCGGACTACCGGACCGATACCGAATTGGCAGACGATGCGGCATGAACGGACGGACCATGGCAGATTGTTCTAATGTGACCAACACTTCCGGAGACGGCTATTCAGGCGACGCGATGACCACCAAGGTCACTGTGCACGACGATGTCACCGTGCTCACCGTGGCGGGCGAGGTCGATCTGGCGACGGCGCCGGCCCTCGACAGCGCCATCGATACGACACTCGGCGGTAAACCCGCGGCCCTCGTCATCGATCTGTCCGAGGTCAGCTTCCTCGCCTCGGCGGGCATGGCTGCCCTGGTCGCCGCCCATCAGCGGGCCGGCGGCACGCGGATCGCGGTGGTGGCAGACGGGCCCGCCACCAGCCGCCAGCTCAAGATGACCAGCCTGGATCAGGTGTTCGCCCTGCATCCGACGCTCACCGAGGCGCTCGACGCACTGCGGAGCAATTGAGGTTCGCCGCGTAGCAACTGAGGTCCACCGCGCGGCGACCGAGGTTCGACGCGGAATCAGGCCGGGAGGCGGACTCGGCCCGCCGCAGCGGAGTGCGGCGGGCCGATTCTGCGCGATCGATCAGACCAGCTCGCGCAGCTGCTCGATGAGCTTCACCCGCTCGGCCGCGGTGCCCGCGAGGGGGACCACGTTCAGCACGGTCGCCCCGGCCTCACGGAAGGCCGCCACCCGCTCCTTGACGAAACCGGCGGAGCCGATCAGCGAGATATCGCGGACCAGATCGTCGGGCACCACCTTGACGGCCTCGTCCTTCTTGCCCGCCAGATACAGCTCCTGGATGCGGTCGGCCTCGGCGCCGTAGCCGTACTTGGTGGCCAGGGTGTGGTAGAAGTTCTTGCCCTTGGCGCCCATGCCGCCGATGTAGAGCGCCAGGTGCGGCTTGACGAATTCCCGCAGCGGCTCGACATTGTCGCCGATGGCCAGCGCCGGACCGGCGAACACCTCGAGCTCGCCGAGCGCCGGATCACGCTTGGCCAGACCGGCTTTCACCGACTGCCCCCACACGGCATCGGCCTTCTCCGGCAGGAAGAAGATGGGCTGCCAGCCCTCCGCCATCTCCGCGGCCAGCTCCACGTTCTTCGGGCCCAGCGCCGCCAGCAGCACCGGAATCTTCTCGCGCACAGGGTGATTGATGAGCTTGAGCGACTTGCCCAGGCCGGTGCCCTGCTCGGCGGGCAGCGGGATGTTGTAGTACTTGCCGCTGTATTCCAGCCGCTCGCGCTTCCACACCTTGCGGCAGATCTCGAGCACCTCGCGGGTGCGGCCGATGGGCGCGTCGTAGGGCACGCCGTGGAAGCCCTCGATCACCTGCGGGCCGGACGCGCCGAGGCCCAGGATGTAGCGGCCGTCGGAGACGTAGTCCAAGCCCGCGGCGGTCATGGCAGTCAGCGTGGGCGTGCGGGTGTAGAGCTGCAGGATGCCCGAAGCCAGCTGCACCCGTTCGGTCTTGGCGGCCAGGTAGCCCAGCGCGCTCACGGCGTCGAACGAATACGCCTCCGGCACGAATACGATGTCGAGACCGGCCCGTTCGAGGTCAGCGACCTCAGCGGCCACCTCTTTGAAGCCGTCGGTGTAATTGATCGACAGTCCGATACGCATGACCGGGACCTTACCGACCATGCCGCGCCCCCTTCGCGGCGGCCATGACCGGCAAACCGGTACGGTGTTGCGCGAACGAGTTTCATCGCGAATCACGGGAGGCCCACCCTCATGACTCAGGACGCCGCGCAGGCCATCACCACCTTCGGTGACTCGACACTGCAGGGGTACCTGGATCAACTCGCGGCCAAGGTGCCCGCGCCGGGCGGCGGCGCGGTGGCCGCGCTGCACGCCGCGCAGGGCGCCGCGCTGGTCGCCATGGTGGCGCGCTACACCACCCGCGCCAAGGACGCCGACAATCGCCCGGTCATCGACCGCATCATCGTCGCCGCCGATGTGGCCCGCGATCGCGCCCTGGCCCTGGCCGATGCCGATGCCGCCGCCTTCACCGCGGTCGGCAATGCCTACAAGCTGCCCAAGGACACCGACGAGCAGCAGGCCGCCCGCGCCGCGGCCATTACCGACGCCCTGCTCGGCGCCGCCCGCGTCCCGGCCGCCGTGGTCGCCGAGGCCGACGAGGTGCTTTCGCTGGCAAGGGAACTACTGCCCATCGGCAATCCGAATGTGGTCACCGATATCGGCGCGGCCGCAGATGCCGCCCGGGCCGCGGCGGCCAGCTCGCAGCTGAACATCGCCATCAATGTGGCCTCGCTGGATGCGGGCGCGGGTGCGGAGTTCGCCCCGGTTCTCACCCAGATAGAGGAGCTCCTCGCGCGCGCGGACGCGCTGCACGACGACGTGGTCGCCGCGATCACGCGCTGACCACGGGTTCTCATACCCGACACGATCGCGTCCGCATAGTTTCCACGCCGGTGGGTAGGTCACGAAGCGAGAACATTTCCGGATGGGACTGATCATCAGGTCATAGTCTGGGGATCCAGGACCACACCCTTTCGAAGGGATGGAACCATGCGGAACGCGATAAAGATCTTCATCATCGCTACCGTTGCCGCGGCGGCGGCCGCGTTCGGGTCCGGGGGCGCGGGGGCTGCGTTCGTGACATCCGATTTCCCGGCGGTGCAGGCGATTTCGCCGGGGCCAGGCCAGGTGGTGGGGATTGCCGCACCGGTGGATGTGCGGTTCGCCGAGCCGGTTACCGAGAGAGCCCGGGTGGAGCGGGCCGTCAGCATTCGGGCCGGGACCACGCTCGCCGGGCAATTCAACTGGGTAGACGATCGGCATCTGACATGGACGTCGGCCGGCTACCTTCCCACCTCGGCATCCATCTCGGTGTCGGTGGGTCGCCTGCACACAGAATTCCAGACGAATGCCGGTGTCACGGCCGACGGGGACATGTCCGCCCATACGTTCACGGTGTACATCGGCGGCGCGCCGGTGAACACGATGCCCGCGTCCTATGGGAAACCCGGGTGGGAGACGCCGTCCGGCACCTTCCCGGTGCTGTCGCGGGAGCGCTCGGTCACCTTCGATTCGCGCACCATCGGGATTCCGCTGAATTCCTCCGAGGGCTATCTGATCCAGGGTGAATGGGCCGAGCGTCTGACCTGGGGTGGCGTCTATGTGCACTCGGCGCCGTGGTCGGTGGACTCGCAGGGCTATGCCAATGTCAGCCACGGCTGCATCAATCTGTCGCCCGGCGACGCCGAATGGTTCTACAACACCGTCAGCATCGGTGATCCGGTGACGCTGCACTGGTGACGATCGATCATCAGCGGTTCGGCCCGGGACCTCCGAAAGGTCCCGGGCCGATTCTCGATTGCTCTCAGCGGGCCGCTTCGGCGGCCTGGACCACGTGGCGCATGAGCAGGGCGGTGGTGACGGGGCCGACGCCGCCGGGGACCGGGCTCAGCGCGGCGGCCTTGCCGGTGACCGAGGCCGCGTTCACGTCGCCGGTGATATTGCCGTTCTCGTCCTCATTGGTGCCGACGTCGATGACGACCGCGCCCTCGCGGACGTGGTCGGCGGTGATCAGGCCGGCGCGGCCGACGGCGGCGACCACGACATCGGCGGCGGAGGTGACCGACGGCAGGTCGGTGGTGCGGGAATGGCAGATGGTGACGGTGGCGTTCTCGGCCAGCAGCAGCTGAGCCAGGGGCTTGCCGACCACATTCGAGCGGCCGACGACGGCGACGTGGCGGCCGGCGAGCGGAATCCGATGGAACTTGGCCAGTTCCACGACCGCCTCGGAGGTGGCGGGCGGGAAGCCGGGCAGGCCCGAGGAGAGCAGGCCCAGCGACAGCGGGCTGACGCCGTCGACGTCCTTGGCGGCGGCGATGGCGGGGCTGACATCGTCGAGGCCGATGCCCTTGGGCAGCGGGGTCTGCAGCATGATGGCGTCGACGGCGGCGTCGGCGGAGAGTTCGGCGAGCTTGGCGCGGATCTCCTCGGCGGTGGCGGCCACGCCGAGATCGAGGTTGTCGCAAGCGATCCCATTGCGCTCGGCGGCGCGATTGAGGGACTTCACGTACCAGGCGCTGGCCGGGTCGTCATTGGCGATCACCAGCACCAGCCGGGGGGCGGCGCCGTTCTCGGTGAGCGCGGCGGCGCGCTGCTTGGTGTCGGCATTGATGGCGGCGGCGAGGTCCTTGCCGGTCAACGAAGTCGTGTCCACGGGAGACAACCTTAACGCGCGCCGTCGCGGGGCCCGCGCTCGACGCTGCCCGGCGGGACCCCGTCGCGGCTGTTCGGGACCACAATCGCGCGCGTTCCCCGCTGTGGATGCGGTCAAACCTGGGAAATCACTTCGGCAAATACCCGACAACGGCCGTGTCCAGTCGTATCGTGTCTCCATTCGGTTTCGAGCCAATAGCCAGCAAAGTTCGGAGATAGCCAGCAAAGCGTGTGTGTGACCCTCTCTACGGAAAGGTCGGACAGCAGTGCAGATCGCCAGGCGTTTACCAGCTCTTCTCGCGGCCGCCGCCGCAACCATCACCTTCTTCGGGCCGGGCGCCGCGTTCGCGGATCCCGGTCCGCTCTACAACTCGGCTCAGGAGAACTTCCGCGACGGCGATGAGGGAGCCGGGCTCGCGGACCTGCGCCAATTGCTCGCCGAAGCGCCCGATGACGCGGAGGCGCTGTCGTTGCAGGCCATCTGGTCGGACTACTCCGGGGACCTGATCACCCGGGAAGCCGCCCTCAGCCGCCTCACCGTGGTGGACCCGGAGCTGGCCGACGGCACGCGAAATGTGTTCCGCGCCATCGGCGCCGCCATCGGCACCCTGCCCAATCCGATTCCGGCGCTGGCCGGGCCGGCCACCGGCATCGTCGTGCTCGGCTACGGCCTGCTGCCCGACGGCAGCATGCGGCCCGAGCTCATCAACCGGCTGCAAGCGGCCTGGTTGCAGGCCGTCGCCTCACCGCTGTCGCCCATTGTGGTCACCGGCGGCAACCCGCAGAACGGGATTACCGAGGCGGCCGCCATGCAGAGCTGGCTCATCGGCCGCGGCATTCCCGCCAACCGGGTCATGGCCGAGCATCGCGCCGGTTCCACCGTCGGAAACGCCCTCAACAGCACCGCCATGCTGCGCGACGCCGGGGCCACCAGCGCCATTATCGTGACCTCCCCCAACCACATTCGCCGCGCGGTCGCCGATTTCATTGTCGCGGGCATGCCGGTCGTCGGGGCCACGACCTCCCTGGAACAGCTGGTCTCCCAGCTGCCTCCGCCCGCCCGCAGCGGTCAGCGCGGCATCTATCTCGACGCCACCCGCACCCTGCTGCTCCCCACCCAGCGCTAGCGAGATCCACCCCGCAGGGACCCGCGCTCACCCGGCGCGGGCCCCTGCGTGCACAATTGCCCGGTGAGTACTCCCGATACCGGCACCCTCGTCACCCGACTGCGAGCCGCAGGGTGCGTCTTCGCGGAGGATGAAGCCGAACTGTTGCTGAGCGCCGCCACCGACGCGGACCACCTGGAATCGCTTGTCGTCCAGCGCATTGCCGGATACCCCCTGGAGCACCTGCTGGGCTGGGCCGAATTCCGCGGCCTGAAAGTCGCCGTCGCCGCCGACGTCTTCGTCCCGCGCCAGCGCACCAGCTTCCTCGTCGAGCAGGCAATCAACCTGGGCCGCAGCATGATTCAGCTGCCAGACGCCGCCACACCAGTCCCGCACTCCCCCGCTTCCGAAAGGGCGCTGATAGCACTCGATATGTGCTGCGGCTGCGGCGCATTGGGCATGGCCTTCGCCACCGAGCTGGCCGCCGAGGGAATTCACGTCGACCTCACGGCATCCGATATCGAACCCGCCGCCATCGCCTGTGCCCGCCGCAACCTGGCCCCGCTCGGCGCGCAGGTCTTCGAGGGCGACCTGTTCGACCCGATTCCCGCCGATCTCACTGGGCGCGTGGACATTCTGCTCGCCAACACCCCGTACGTCCCCTCATCGGAAATCGCCTGGATGCCCCCCGAGGCCCGCGACCACGAACCCCGCGCCGCCCTCGACGGCGGCTCCGACGGCCTGGACATCCTGCGCCGCATCGCCGCCGTAGCCACCACCTGGCTCGCCCCCGGCGGCCACCTCCTCGTCGAGGAGAGCGACGAGCAGGCCCCGATCGCCGCCGACGTAATGCGCCACCACGGCCTCGAAGCCCACATCGCCGAGGACGATGAGCTCGGTGCGACCGTGGTGATCGGCACCCGCCCGCAAACATCTTCGGGCCCCGGCAGCCGGTAATCAGGCCACCGGGCCATGAGTCAACGAAGCGGGGCGGCAAGGTCTTTCAGGTAGTCGCGTAGCCGCTGCTCCACCTCGGCCGGGTCGACGGGGACGACCAGGAGGCCGAAGGCGGTGCCGTCGATCCAGGCGTGCAGTCGGGTCGCCTCGGTTTCCACGTCGCGCGTCGGGTGCAGGTCACCGATTTGGGCCAGTAGCGCGCAGAGTTGGCGGCAGAGGTCTTCTACGGCGTGCTGCGCTTTTTCGGCCAGTTCGGCGAGGCGGGGGTGGGCAGGGGCTTCGGCGATGAGGGCGAGGTTGACTCGCATTTCGGCATTGCGGCGGGCATCGAGAGGTAGGAGTTCCAGCAGGATCGCCATGACCACGGCGCGGGGGTCACGCCCACTCGCGTGCGCGGTGACGCGTTGTTCGACATTGGCGTGGACGAGCTGCATGGAGTGGGCCAGCAAGTCGGCTTTGGTGGGGAACATGTGCCGGAGGGAGCCCAGGACGAGGCCGGCTTCGGCGGCCACGGTGCGGAGGGAGACCGCGCTGACGCCGCTGTCGACAATCAGGCGCCAGACGGCTGCCGCGATATCCGCTTTGCGCTGGTCGTGGTCGATCACTTTGGGCACGAGCCGATATTAGCGCAACTGTGCTAGATTGAAGGCGAGGAATTAGCACAGTTGAGCTAGCAAGGGGATGGAAGATGTTCGATCTAGTGGGGGAACACCCCATTGCGGCCGTCATCGTGGCCGCCGAGGTCGGGTTCTGGGTACTGCTGGGACTCGGCCTGCTGCTGCGTTACGTGCTGCGCCTGCGGGCGCTGAGCAATGTTGTGCTGCTGGGGATTCCACTGCTGGCCGTGGTGCTCGTGGTGGCCGTCGGCATCGATCTGCACAATGGCGCGACCGCCGATGCCACGCACGGGCTGGCCGGGCTCTACCTCGGATTCACGCTCGCGTTCGGTCATTCGCTGATGCGGTGGGCCGATGTGCGGGTCGCGCACAGGTTCGCGGGCGGGCCGGCGCCGGTGCAGATCCCGAAGTCCGGTCCGGAGCGGCGCAAGCATGTGTGGCAGGAGTGGTTGCGCGTGGTGAATGCCGCGGTGATCAGTTCGGTGTCGCTGGGCGCGCTGGCGCTGTTCGTCGGCACGCCCGAGCAGGACGCCACGCTGACGTGGTGGATCGGGCGGGTGTGGGTGATCTGCGGGATCTGGTTCCTGTGCGGGCCGGTGTGGGAGATCGGTCGCAGCGACAAGCAGGAGTCCAGTAAGGACCGGGTGGATATCGGCCGCTGAGGCGGGCCGCCGGTAGCGTGGTCGAGTGACTGTGCGCGGGATTCTGTTCGATGTCGACGACACGCTGTTCGATTACTCCGCCTCCGCCAGGGTCGGGGTGATCGAGCATTTGCGGGCCGAGGGGCTGCTGGAGAAATTCGAGTCCGAGGATGCGGCGGCGGAGCTGTGGCGCAGTATCGAGGACGAGGAGTACGCGCGGTTCCGGACGGGGGAGATCACGTTCACGGGTCAGCGGATCGCCCGCACGGAGCGGTTCCTGGCGAGTATCGGTGTCACGGTGGATGATCCGGATGCCTGGTTCTCGGCGTATCTGGTGCAGCGCGATCTCGTCATGGCGGCGTTCCCGGACGCGCTGCCGACCTTGCAGTCCCTGCACGGGCGGGTCGGGCTCGGAGTGGTGTCGAATTCGGTGCGCGCCATGCAGGAACACAAACTGCGGTCCACCGGGCTGCTGCCGTATCTGGGCGAGGCCATTCTGTGCTGTGTGGAATTCGGTGTGGCCAAACCGGATCCGAGCATCTTCCTGGCCGGGTGCGACATGATCGGGCTGCCGCCGGAGCAGGTCGCCTATGTGGGCAATGATTACGAGATCGATGCCATCGCCGCCAGAGACGCCGGCTTGCAGTCGTATTGGCTGGATCGCCGCGGTGGTGCGGCGGTGGATGACGGCATCACCGTCATCCACTCGCTCACCGAGCTGACGAATTCCTATTTCCGGCCGGTGAATTCGTCCATGGAGTGATAGACGCCGACGGTGTTGAGGTAGAAGTCGCGGACCTTCAGCGGCAGCAGGCCGGAGATGGCGCGGTTGAAGCGCGAGGTCCACGGCAGGATCACCAGGGCGGAACCCTTCTTCATTTCGGTCCAGGAGGTTTCGACGACCTCCTCCTGTTCCAGGATGGGGGTGAACAGGAATCCCTTGGCGCCGTCGAACATTCCGGTATTGATGTAGGTCGGGCACACCGTGGTGAACTTGACGTGCTCGTTGCCGGACTGTTCCAGCTCCAGGCGCACCGAATCCGACCAGCCCAGCGCCGCCCACTTGGAGGCCGCGTAGACGCTCATGCGCGGGTTGGACACCAGGCCCGCCGAGGAGGCGATGGTCATGACCCGCGCCTCACCCTTGCCCGCCACCATGGCGGGCAGGAATTCGAGGGTGATGTACATGGGCGCAAGGGAATTGATGGCCATGGTCTTGTCGATGTCGCCGCGGTTCCCGGTCTCCCAGAAGTAGCCGTTGCCGCGCACGATGCCCGCATTGTTGACCAGCACGTCGATGCCGCCCACCTCGGAGCGGACCGCCGCGCCGGCCTCGGCGATGGCCTCGCGGTCGGAGACGTCGACGACGTAGTGGTGGATGCGGCTCGAGCCTGCCGCGGCGAGTTCGGCCGCGGTCTCCTTCAGCGCCGTGTCATTGATATCCCACAGCACCACGTCGGCGGCGCGCTCGCGCACCGCGCGCTGGGCGAATGATTTGCCCAGTCCCATGGCAGCGCCGGTGATCAGGACCTTCTTGCCCTCGACGGTCTTCATGCCTGTGTGTTCCCCTGTCTCTCGCCTGATCACTTCTGCCGCAACGTTTTCATGACACCCAGGTAGAACGTCATGGTCTTGGCCCACAGCTGCTCCGACATGCCCGGCAGCGGGGCGATGGGCAGTACCCGTTGCACCGCGATGGTCTGGGTGTCCACGTATTTCAGCAGGCCCTCGGGGCCGTGGCGGCGGCCGGTGCCGGAAATGCCGAGCCCGCCGGACGGTGCGGCCACCGAACCCCAGGCGGCGATGAAGCCCTCGTTGACGTTCACCGAGCCGGCGTGGATACGGGCGGCGACCTCGCGGGCGCGCTCCGTATCCTTGCTCCACACACTGGCATTGAGGCCGTAGGCGGTGTCGTTGGCCTGGGCGATGGCCTCCTCGTCGCTGGTGACGCGGTAGACCGACACGACCGGGCCGAAGGTCTCCTCGCGGTAGACGGTCATGCCCTCGCGCACGCCCTCGAGGATGGTGGGCTCGTAGAAGTACGGGCCGAGCTCGGGGCGGGCCTTGCCGCCGGCGAGGACCTTCGCGCCCTTGGCGACGGCATCGTCGACATGCTTGCTGACGGTGTCGATCTGGCGTGGGAAGGTCAGGGAGCCGATCTCGTAGTCGAAGTCGAGGCTCTTGCCGAGAGCGAGTTTCTTGGTGTTGGCCACGAATTCGGTGATGAACTGCTCGTACACGGTGTCGTGCACATAGATTCGCTCGATCGATTCGCACAGCTGGCCCGCTGAGGCAAAGCAGGCGCGCACCGCGATCTTGGCGGCGGCCGAGACGTCGGCGTCGGCGAGCACGAGAAGCGGGTTCTTGCCGCCCAATTCGAGGGAGTAGCCGATGAGCCGCTCCCCCGCCTGCTGGGCGATGGTGCGGCCGGTGGCGCTGGAACCGGTGTAGTCGACGTAGTCGGCGCGCGCGATGACCTCGGTGCCGACCACCGCGCCGCGGCCGAGCACCGCCTGCCACAGGCCCTTGGGCAGGCCGGCGCGCTCGGCGATATCGATGGCCAACAACAGGGTCAGCGCGGTCTGATTGTCCGGGCGGCCGATGACCGCATTGCCCGCGAGCAGCGCGGGCAGCGCATCCGAGGCGCCCAGCGCGAGAGGGTAATTCCACGGCGAAATGACCGCGACCACGCCCTTGGGCCGGTTGCGGACCTCGACCTGGGTGAGCACCGGCATGACTCCGCGCGGCTTGCGGTGCGCCAGAATCCTTTTGCCCTCCGCGGCATAGAAGCGGGTGTTCACCGCGACGTCGGAGACCTCGTCGAAGGCGTGCACCCGCGACTTGCCGGTCTCGGTCTGCACGATGTCGAGAATGGTGTCCTGTTCGGCCAGCACCAGATCATGAATGCGCCGCAGCAGCGCCGCCCGCTCCCCCACCGGCACCTTCGCCCACCGCTCCTGCGCCGTGCGCGCCGTCGCGAACGCCTTCTCCACATCGGCTACCGAGGACTGCGGCAGATCGGCGATCTTGCGCCCGGTGGCCGGTGCGAACACCTCCACCGAGGGCGCACCGCCCGCGACGGCATGCCCGAGCAACCGCTGGACCAGGTCGAAGGGAAGCGCATCGGCGGCAGCCAACTGCGGGGCAGTCGTCATTGGTCGCCCTCTCGATAGGAGATGTCCGGGCCGCGGCCCGCAATTTACTGAACATCGGTGTTACATGAACACCAGTGTTAGATTAATACCCGTGACGCCCGTGTCAAGCGCTCCGACGGCCGAATCCAAGGCCACCCCCGCCCGTCGCGGCCGCCCCCCGCAGACGGAGAAGCAGGCCGACCAGGTCCGCGCCCGCATAGTCCTCGCCACCGCCGAGGTCTTCGCCCAGCACGGTTCCCGCGGCCTCAGCGTCGCCCGCATCATCGAATCCGCGGCCCTGGCCCGCCCCACCTTCTACCGCTACTTCGCCAACGCCACCGAACCCCTCCACGCGCTTCTGACGCTGTCCAACGAGGACCTGGTGGGCGGCATCCGCTCCGCCCTCGACCGCACCGTGCAACCGGTCGATCTGGGCATCAACATGATCGAGGCCTACCTGCACTGGGCCAGCGGCCACGGCCCCATGCTCTCCCCCCTCTTCGCCGAACTCCACGACCCCGGCTCCCCCGTCTCGGCCTACCGCGAACGAGCCCTCGACGACATCCGCACCCTGATCCGCGCCAAATTCCGCGAACTCGGCCGCCCCGAACCCACCCCCTTGGACCTCGACACGGCCCTCCAAACCTGCGAATACGTAGTCTTCCGAATCTCCGCCACCGGCGAACCCACCCCCCAAACCATCGCCGCCGCCCGCCTGACCATGATCCGCACCGTCCTGGTAACCCTCGGCCGCCGAGCAGACCTCGAATACGCCCTCACCATCCCCGGCCTCTTCACCGACACCGACTGATCCGAGCCCGCCGCCGACCGCCCCGTTTCGATCTACCGTGCCTCACATTCTCCTGGCCCCTGATCGAAGACTTCACCGAAGATCATTTGCGAGCCCGGGTCACCGAGGAAGAGGCCGAACGCCTCCGCGGCGAGGCCATCAGCCTCGCGATCACCGACGCATCCAACCCTGACCGAATCTGGGGCGGCGCCTCCCTTTTCGACCTCGATTGGACCAATCACCGAGCAGGGATCGGATACTGGCTCACCGCATACGCCCGGCACCAAGGTGCCGCGACCCGATCAGTACGCCTGCTGGCCCACTGGGCCTTCACCAACCTCACAGTCATGCGACTCGAACTAACCTGCGCACCAGAAAATCTCGCCTCCCAACAAGTAGCCGCCCGCTGCGGCTTCACCCGCGAAGGCCTTCTCCGATCGCACATCCCCTTCCAAGGCCGCCGCCACACCGTCCTGTTCAGCCTGCTGCCAACCGACCTACGCCACCCCTCCCCCGACTGACCGATCGCGCTACGATCCGTCTCCGTGCCATCCTCCCCTTCACACGAGCGCCCCCAACCGCCCTACTACGCCGTAATCATCTCCACGCAGCTCCGAGGCGAGGAAACTCCCGATTACCAGCAAATGGCCATCCGCATGACCGAACTCGGCACCAGCCAGCCCGGTTACCTGGGCCGCCAAGGCATGACCGACGGCCAAGGCCGAGACCTGTCGATCATCTACTACCGCGACGAGGAATCCATCCGAGCCTGGAAGGCCGACGTCGAACACCTCGAGGCCCAACGGCTCGGAAAAGAGCGCTGGTACCAGAACTACACAGTCGAAGTAGCACGAGTCGAGAGGGAATACGCTTTCTCGCACGAAACACCCTGCGGCGCATAGTCACCCGCTTGGAAGTGGATAGGCTCGCCGAATGCCTGATGCGATCTTTGCGCACCATCGCCTCGCGCCTGTCTACGACGCCTTCGAAGGCTCTCGCGATGACCTAACGGCTTACCTCGATATCGCCGACGAGCTGAGCGCGGACTTCGTCCTCGACATTGGTTGTGGGACAGGGTGTCTCGCGATTCTGCTCGCTGAAAGCGGCCGCACCGTCGTGGGTGTCGACCCGGCAGAGGCATCTCTCCAGGTTGCGAGGTCGAAGGATGGCGCCGACCGAATCACCTGGCTGCACGGTGATGCGAGCGCCCTGCCGCCGGTCGGTGCCGACCTTGCCGTCATGACCGGGAATGTCGCGCAGGTCTTTCTGACCGATGAGGACTGGTCGCAAACGTTACAGGGCATCCACTCCGCTCTTCGCCCAGGCGGTCATCTCGTGTTCGAAACCAGACGTCCCGAACGCCGAGCCTGGGAACAATGGGCAGCGACTACACCGGTCACCCTCAACGTTCCAAGAATCGGACCGGTGGAACAGAGCCTGCACGTCACCACCGTCCAACTCCCCCTCGTTTCTTTCCGCCACACCTACAAATTCCTCACCGAGAACACCGCCCTCACTTCCGACTCGACACTCCGCTTCCGCAGCCGCGACGAACTCGAATCGAGCCTGACCGCCTGCGGCTACCGCGTGCAGGATGTGCGAGAAGCGCCAGACCGCCCAGACCACGAGTGGGTATTCATCTGCCAGAGTGCCGACTAGGAGGACAGAAACGATTCATGTCGAAGTCGGAACCGATCCCTCCGTCGGCGTCCATCGTGACCGGAACGAGGCGGCCGGTGGAGGTCACCAACCATGCCAGCACGGGCTCGATCGGTGAGTCTGGATCATCTGGCATGTGGGCTCGCTCGCAGCCGTGCCAGCCACCGCCGGGCAGGGCGGTGACCACTTGGTTTGCTTTTTCGAGGTGTGAGAAGTCGGGATAGTCCGAGATCGGTCGTCGTGCACCCATCTCGGGGTCGACGACCAGAGCGGTTCCGGTTGCTGGATCCCACCCATCAACCTCCCACGTGCGTCCGATCAGGGTCTCGGTGCCGCTGAAGATGGCGACCCAGCCGGAGCCGGTGAAATCGTGGTGAATCCGCATGCGCAACATCATTCCCTGCGGCAACCGATTCTGGTTTGTCAGTCGGTGACCGTCAGAGATAGGCGGGTGGCGTGTGTGTAGGAGATCAGGACGAAATCATCCCAGATGTTCGCGTAATAGCCCTCAGGCTGGGTATCGACCTGGGCCGCGAATTGGGGTGTGCCGAGCAGCTTCTCGATATTGTCGGCGAAGGTGTAGATGTGCACGTCCAGTGCGGCGGCAGATGGTGTCGGCCCTCCGGGTGGATCCATTCGCCGGACTGCGTCTCGGAAGTACTGGGACCACTGCGTTGCCGGATGGATCACGTGGATATCGAGAATCGGGTCCGATACCACGCGGCGTACGCGATCGGCTACGGACTCACGACGAATGAGAAGCTCGCCATCCAGTGCGAGCATTGGATCGAGGTAGATGCTGAAGGCGTGATCGGCACCTGTCATTACCTCCTCGAACGGGACGGCAGCATTCGTCGCCGCCCTTCGCATGGCATTGCCTACGAGTTCGCCGCGGTTCTGGGTTGCGTCGGCCTTCTTCCTCACCCGCGAAGTATCTGTCACTGACCGGCTTTGACGCGACCATTCATCGTAGTTGTGGTGGAGGTGGCGGCGGCGGGAGCAGCCGGGCTGCATGATGGTGGGATGAGTGAGCGGGTGAGTGTATGCGGGTAATGCTGGGGTTGATTGTGGTGCTGGCGGTTGCGCTGGTGGTTGGGGATCGGGTTGCGGTGGGGATGGCGGAGGATGAGATTGGGCGGCGGATCGCGTCGGAGTACAGCCTGCCGCAGGAGCCTCAGGTTGATATTCGGGGGTTTCCGTTTTTGACGCAGGCTGTGGACGGGCGGTATGGGGACGTGGGGATTCGGGTTGGGGAGTGGAGTGACGAGAGGATTTCGGTTCGTGAGCTCGAGGTGACGTTGAACGAGGTGGATGCGCCATTGGGGGATTTGCTGGAGAAGCGGACGTCGAATCTTGTTGCGGGGAAGGCTACGGCTACGGCGGTGGTTCCTTATGAGACCGTGCAGAGGTTTGCGCCGGAGGGGGTGGAGTCGATTTCCCATGGGCCGGACGGGCTGCGGGTGAGCGGGACGTTCTCGGTGCAGGGGATTCCGGTGCCCGCGACGGTTGTGGTTACTGTCGCGCCCACTGGTGACGGGATCGAGGTCACTCCGGTTTCGGTGCAGCCTTCGTCGGGTGGGCCGACCATTTCGCTCGCCTTGGTGCGGGAATCGCTCACGTTCGTGGTGCCGTTGCAGCGGTTGCCGCTCGGTGCGCAGGTGACGGATATTCGGCCGGGGGCGGAGGGGCTGCATGTGACGGCTGTGGCTCACGACGTGAAGTTCTCCGATTTGCCGTGAGCGACGGCCGATTTCAGGAGTGAATCAGGTTGTCATCGTGTGTTCGAGGACTGCGGTGGCGTATTGGTGGTGGATGGCGGCGGGGAGGGAGTGGCCCATGCCGGGGATTTCGACGAGCTTCGCGCCGGGGATGAGACCGGCGAGATGGCGGCCGTGGGGTGGCGGGTTGATCGGGTCGCGCAGACCTTGGATGACCAGGGTGGGGGTGGTGATGCCGGGCAGGTCGGGACCGCGGGTGTCCAGGCCGGTGCGGACTTCGGCGTGGGGGTGCTGGGGCCTGGTGTCCGGGCGGCCCGCGTGCTGTTGCGCGGCCAGTTCCGCCGCCCGGAGTTCGGCTTCGTCGTAGAAGTCGCCGGTTATCAGTTGATCGATGTTGGTGGTGGATTCGCCTATTCCGAACGCCAGCTCGACGAACTGACGATTGGGGGTCGGGAGGCCGTCGGGGGTTGGTTCGCCGGTCAATGCGCGGTCCCAGTTGTCGAAGAAGTCGACGCCGAGGGCGAAGCAATTGCTCAAGGTGAGGGTGCGCAGGCGGGAACGATGGTCCAGGGCGAGCAGTTGGGCGATGCCGCCGCCCATGCCGAAACCGGCGACGTGTGCGGTGTCGATCTTCCAGCTGTCGAGCACTGCGACCGTGTCGGCGGCCAGGTCGTCGAATGTGTAGGGGTGGCCGGCGAATTCACGCCAGGTCGACCTGCCGGTGTCGCGGTAGTCGTAGCGGATCACGCGGTGACCGGCGGCCACGAAACGGTTGACCAGCGGGTCCGGCCAACCGGTCGAGGAGAGGGTGTCGCCGGAGAGCAGGAGTAGCGGCGGATCGGCCGGGTTGCCGCGGCTTTCGGTCCACAGTTCGATGTCGCCGACTGCGGTCGCCTGCGCGTTCACCTCGATGATCATTCGATTGCTTCCCCCGATTCGATGACGGAAATGGGCGGCATGAAATCGAAGCTATCCAGAGGAGAAAAGCTCTGCCAGGGGCAGATTCACCGATCGTCAGCGGTGGCCGGCCGGTGGCGGGTGACGATGCGGTGGATGAGGCGGGCCGCAGTGCGGGCCGTCCGGGCATCGATATCGAGGGACGGGTTGAGTTCGGCGACATCGACGGCCGCCAGCTTGCCGCTCACGGCCGCCTGGTCGCAGATGCGCTGGATGACCTCCAGTGGAACGCCGTACGCGGCGGGCGCGCTGACCCCGGGAGCTACCGCGGCGGGGAGCACATCCAGGTCGATGGTGAGGTAGAGCAGGTCGACGGAGTCGAGCAGGTCGGCGATGAAAGCGTCGACGATGCCGAGATCCGTTGGGCCGCACTCCTCGTCGAGGAGGTAGTGCACGCCCAAGCGGTGGGCCGTTTCGAACAGGACGGTGGTGTTGCTCGGCTGGCTGATGCCGACGATGTCGTAGCGGCAGGAAGATCCAGCGGCGCGTTCGGCTTCGAGGATCTGCCGGAAGGGTGTGCCGGAGCTCGGGACCGGCTCGTCCCGGAGGTCGAAATGTGCGTCCAGGTTGAGGATTCCGAGACGCGGCCGGGTGCGACGCAGTCGGGTGGCGGCGACGCCGGAGTAGGTGCCGAAGGCGACCTCGTGCCCGCCGCCGAGAACGACGGGCAACCGGCCGGAGTCGAGGGCGGCGGCGACGGCGCGACCGAGTCGAGCTTGGCCGGATTCCAGGTCGGCATCGGCGACGGCGATGGTTCCGGCGTCCTCGAGGGCGAGCGTCGACGGCAGCGCCATGGAGGCCAGCGCACCACGCAGGGCATCGGGACCAGCGGCCGCGCCGGGGCGGCCCTTGTTACGTCGGACGCCTTCGTCGCTGGCGAAACCGATGAGCACAGAACCGCTTCCGGCTACATCGGGATCGTAGGCACGGATCGCCTGATGCCAGCGCAGATGCTCGGAGGCGTGACCATCAGTGCGGCCGGTCCACGATGTGGGCGGGATATCGACGATGATCTCGGTCGCCGCGGTATCGGTGGTCATGCACCCGCCCCTGTGACCAGAACGCCGTCCTTCCAGACCTCACGCACCAGCGCGACACCCGGACGGTAGGCCAGGTGCAGGTAGGAAGGCGCGTCCAGCGCAATGGCGTCCGCGCGTGCACCGATGCCGAGGTGACCGATATCGTTGCGCCGCAACGCTCGCGCACCGCCCGCCGTGGCCCCCCAGACGGCTTCGGCCGGGGTCATGTGCAGTTCGCGGACCGCGAGCGCAATGCAGAACGGCAGGCTGGTGGTGTAGCTGGTGCCGGGATTGCAATCCGCGCCCAAGGCCACCGTCACGCCGGCGTCCAGGAGGGCGCGAGCGTTCGGATAGGCATTGCGGGTGCAGAAGTCGGCTCCGGGCAGCAGGGTCGCGACTGTCGAACTACTTGCCAGGGCATCGATATCGGCAGCCGTCACGTAGGTCACGTGATCCACCGAGGCCGCCCCCAGCTCGACCGCCAACTGCACGCCGGGACCCTCGCCGAGCTGATTGCCGTGCACCCGAGGGATGAGCCCGTGCGCTACACCGGTTTTCAGCACCGCACGTGACTGCTCCTCGTTGAAGGCTCCCCGTTCGCAGAACACGTCGATCCATTTCGCGTGCGGCGCACAGGCTTCGATCATCTCGTCGCACACCATGGCCACGTAATCATCGGCGCGACCGGCATATTCGGGAGGCGGCACATGCGCGGCCAGCAGTGTCACATCGTCGGTGAACCGCCCCGCGACCTGCGCACTGCGCAATTCATCGCGCGTCGTCTGCCCATACCCGGTCTTGATCTCCACCGTCGTACTGCCCGACCGCAACGCCTCGTTCAACAACCGCCGCACAGTGGCCTCGAGCTGCCCCTCATCGGCGGCTCGCGTGGCCTCGATGGTGGTCCGTATACCACCGGCGGTATACGGCGTCCCGGTCATGCGAGCCGCGAATTCCTCGGCCCGGTCACCGGCGAACACCAGATGGGAATGACTTTCCACGAACCCGGGCAGCAAAGCCCGCCCACCCAGATCCACCCCGTGATCCGCGGCGGGCGCCTGAGCGCTGTCTCCCACCCACGTCACTTTCCCGTCGGCGAAGGCAATGGCGGCATCCTTGCGGACACCCAACACCCCCTCCCCCAGCCCGGGATCATTGGTGACGAGTGTTCCGATATTCGTGACGACGAACGAGCCCACTATCGATTCCTTTCAGTCCCGGGCCATTTCGGCATCGGCCGGATAGATCATCCGCTCGGGCGGATCGGCGCTGCGTTTGGCGAGCGGGTAGTAGATGGCCGCGGTCACCACAATGCCGACGATCCACGAGATATCCGCGCCGCCGAGCATGTCGGTGATCGGCCCGGTGTAGAGCTTGGTCGCCAAGAACGGGATCTGCACGACCACGCCGACGATGTAGCAGCCCAGCGCCGTCGCATTCCAGGCCCCGTAGCGCCCGGAAGGATTGTAGAGCGCCGGAATGTCGATCCGTTCACGCGAAATCAGGTAGTAGTCGATCAAATTGATCGCACTCCACGGCGTGAACACCATGAGCAGCGCCAGCACGAAGTTCTTGAAGTTGTTGAGGAAGTCGGCGCTGGCGGCCAGCGCGATGAGCGTGGACGCGGTGGTGAACCCCAGAATGTAGAGGGTGCGCGCCGTGGTGGAGATGCGCGATCTCGCGTCGAACGCCGTCACCGTGGTCAGCATGGACATGAACCCGCCGTAGGCATTGAGCACATTGACGGTCAGCTTCCCGAGCACGATCACCAGATAGATGAGAATGGCGATGGCCGCCGGACCGGCGAGATCGCCGATGAACCCGACCTGATTCTTCATGAACGCCTTGCCCGCCACCGCCGCGATGAGCGCCCCGAAGGTCATCGACCACTGCGAGCCGATCACCGTGCCCGCGAAGGTGGACCAGAACGTGGCCCGATCACTGGTCGATCGCGGCAGATACCGCGAGTAATCGGCCACATACGGCCCGAACGTCAACTGCCAGCTCGCGCCCAAAGCGACTGCGAACAGGAAGGTGGCCGTCTCGATCCCCTTCACCCCGATATGCGCGGCCACATCGTATTCGCCGAACAGCCGAATCGCCAGATAGGTGAAGCCGATGATCCCCACCACGGTGGCAATCCGCCCGACAATATGAATCAGCTTGTACCCGGTGACCGCGATGAACGCGGTCAACAACCCGAAGATCACCATCCCCAGCTGCGCGCTGTCGATGTGCAGCACCTTGGCGATCGCCTGCCCCGCCAAAACCGTTCCGGTGGCCGCGAATCCGAGATACATGAGGATCGCCAGCAGTAGCGGCACCACCGCACCCCGCACCCCGAACTGGGCGCGACTGGAAATCATCTGCGGCAGCCCGAGTTTCGGCCCCTGTGCGGAGTGCAGCGCCATGACCGCCCCGCCCGCGAGATTGCCGATGAGCAATCCGATGATGGCCCACAGCGCATCCGCCCCGAAGATCACCGCCAGCGCGCCGTCGACGATCGCGGTGATCTGCATATTCGCCCCGAACCACAGCGTGAACTGACTGCGCGGGCTGCCGTGGCGTTCGGCGTCGGGAATGACATCGATGGTGTGGCGTTCGGGGGTCAGAACTACCTCGGCGGGACCGTCGTGCGTCATGGTCTCGGCCTTCTTTCTACTGGCGACAGGGGTGGATCAGTGCTGCTCGGACATGGGGATTCGGACGCCGCGGGTGCGGGCGGTCTCCTGCGCGTGCTCGTAGCCGGCGTCGGCGTGCCGGATGACGCCCATGCCCGGATCATTGGTGAGCACGGCCTCGATCTTGCGGGCCGCCAGCTCGGTGCCATCGGCGATGCACACCTGACCTGCGTGAATGGACCTGCCCATGCCGACGCCGCCGCCGTGATGGATGGACACCCAGGAGGCGCCGGATGCGGTGTTCACCAGGGCATTCAACAACGGCCAGTCGGCAATGGCGTCGGAACCGTCACGCATGGCCTCGGTTTCGCGGTACGGCGAGGCCACCGAGCCCGAATCCAGGTGATCGCGGCCGATGGCGACGGGCGCGGAAAGCTCACCGCTGGCGACCATTTCATTGAACTTCAGCCCGGCGCGATGCCGTTCGCCGTAGCCGAGCCAGCAGATGCGCGCGGGCAGCCCTTCGAAGGCGACCTTCTCCCCCGCCATCGTGATCCACCGCTTCAAATGCTCGTTCTCCGGGAACAATTCGAGAATGGCGCGATCGGTGGCGGCGATATCGGCCGGATCCCCGGACAGCGCGGCCCATCGGAACGGCCCCAGTCCCTCCTCGAACAGCGGGCGAATGTAGGCGGGCACGAAGCCGGGGAAGTCGAAGGCCCGGTCGAAGCCGCCCTTGCGCGCCTCGTCGCGAATGCTGTTGCCGTAGTCGAAGACTTCCGCGCCGCGATCCAGAAAACCCACCATGGCGGCGACGTGCGCGGCCATGGACCGCCGCGCCTGTTCGGTGAACCACACCGGGTCCTGCTCCGCCAGGCGCTTCATATCCGCGAGGGCGACCCCGATCGGCAGGTACGCGAGCGGATCGTGCGCGGAGGTCTGATCGGTGACGATATCGATCGGCGCCGCACGCTCGAGTAGCAGCGGAAACACCTCCGCCGCATTGCCTTCCACGCCGATGGACAGCGGCCGCCGCTCGTCCCGCGCCGCGACCGCCAATGTGAGGGCATGCTCGATGCTGTCGGCCTTCACATCCAGATACTTGTGCGCGATCCGCCGATCGATCCGCGTCACATCGCAATCGACGCAGAGGGCGACGCCCTCGTTCATGGTGACCGCCAGCGGCTGCGCACCGCCCATACCGCCGAGACCCGCGGTGAGCGTGATGGTTCCGGCGAGCGTCCCGCCGAATCGCTTGCGCGCCACCGCCCCGAACGTCTCGTAGGTGCCCTGCAGAATCCCCTGCGTGCCGATGTAGATCCACGACCCGGCCGTCATCTGCCCGTACATGGTCAACCCGAGCTCCTCGAGCCGCCGGAACTCCTCCCAATTCGCCCAGTCCCCCACCAGATTCGAATTGGCGATGAGCACCCGCGGCGCCCACTGGCTGGTCCGGAAGACGCCGACCGGCTTACCGGACTGCACCAGCATGGTCTCGTCGTCCCGCAGCGTCTGCAATGTCGCGACCATGGCGTCGAAGGCCGCCCAGCTGCGCGCCGCCCGTCCGGTGCCGCCGTACACGACCAGGCTGTCCGGATGCTCGGCCACCTCGGGATCGAGATTGTTCATGAGCATGCGCAGCGCGCCCTCCTGCTGCCAGCCCAGGGTGGTGAGCTCGGCGCCGCGGGGTGCGCGCACGGTACGGGCCGGATGGCCGGGGGACGTGATCTCCATTGCAAGTCCTGACTCGATGTGTGCTGGATCGCATTCCCTCTCAGTTGTATAGTCCTGTCTATACAACTGTCAATAGCCGGTCATCCGGGCCGGTAGGCTGCGGGATCGAGCGTTTCGGACGGGCGAGGAGCAGGGACGAGGATGGCAGCGGTGGACGGCGACACGGAGCTCGCCGCACTTTTCGCGCAGGCGGGCGGGACCTCCGCGCCCGCCTATGAGCGGATCAAGAACCTCGTCGCGGCGCAGATCCGGTCCGGGCGCTGGGAGGAAGGCGATCAACTGCCCTCCGAGCACCAGTTCGTGGCCGCACTCGGGTTGTCGCGCATGACGATCAATCGCGCGCTGCGGGAGCTGACCGCCGAGGGCGTCATCGTCCGCAAGATGGGCGTCGGCAGTTTCGTCGCCGCCACCAAGAAGTCCTCACCGCTGTTCGAGGTGCGCAATATCGCCGATGAGATCCAGCAGCGCGGGCACCGCCATCGCACCGAAGTGGTGCTGGTGCGCGCCGAGACCATCGACTCCGCCCACAGCTTCCTGCGGGATTCCATCGGCGGCAGGGGTTTTCATTCGATCCTGGTGCATTTCGAGGACGACACGCCCATTCAGGTGGAGGACCGCTACGTGAATCCGGCCGAGGCGCCGGGCTATCTCGACCAGGACTTCACCGCCACCACGCCCAATGACTATCTGAGCCGGGTCGCGCCGCTGGTGCGCGGTGAGCATGTGGTGGAGGCCGTGCTCGGCAGCCCGGAGGAGTGCCGGCTGCTGCGGATCGACCCGGCCGAACCGTGCCTGCTCATCCGCCGCCGCACCTGGTCCGAGCACGGGCTGGTGAGCGTGGCCCGGCTGGTGCATCCCGGATCCCGCAATCGGCTCGAAGGCGTTTTCGGTCGTTAACCGAACTACGGTTCGCGCGGCGCTTCGCGTTTCCGAAAACGGGAATACCGTGGAGTATGCGTACTTTTGTGCATCTGGCGCTGTTCGCGAGCGCCATTGCCATGGCAGTAGGGGCGTTCGGGCCGCTGGTCGGGGCGGTCGAGGGCAGGAATATCGCATTCGAGGATCTGCGCGACGGCTTCCCGGCCGGGCAGACCCTGGAACAGGTCGACGGGCAGTCCGGGTCCTTCGTGACCTCGGTGACCCTGGCATTGCTGATCATCGCGGCCGTGGTGCTGCTGGCCGCGCTGTTCGGGTCGCGCACCCTGGGCTGGCTGGGCGTACTGGCCGGTGTGGCCGTGCTCGGCGTGCTGGCCTGGCGGCTGGACGAGAGCTTCGGGCTCTTCGACAACTACCGGGACCTGCTCGGCGATACCTGGGGTCTGTATGCGTTCGGCGGCGGGCTCATCGTCGCGCTGCTGGCCTTGCTGATTCCCCGGGAGCGGGCCGCCGCCCACACTCCGCTCCCGGCGCGGTCGTAGCGATCAGCTCTCGGCCTTCTTGGCGGTCGGTACCCGGGCCGCCCCATTGGCGCGCTCGAAGACCATCGACGCGTCGGTGATCTTGCCGTAGCGCAGTTTCGGCAGGTCGCGCAGATAGTTCATATGCAGTTTCCAAGGTGCGCGATCACCCTGTTTGGGGAGGATGTCGAGCGCGCGCAGCACATAGCCGGGTTCGAAGTTCAGGAACGGCGCGGGACCCACCGAGGGATCGCGGACCGGCGTGGCCTTCGCATAGCCCTTGGCGTCCATGTGGCGCAGCAGCCGGACCACGTACTCGCACACCAGATCCGCCTTCAGGGTCCAGGAGGCGTTGGTGTAGCCGATGATGAAGGCGAAGTTGGGGACATCGGAAAGCATCATCGCCTTGTAGGCCATGGCTTTCGGCAGTTCGATCGCGCGGCCGTCGACGGTGAGGTCGAGACCGCCGAACACGCGCAGATTCAAACCCGTTGCGGTGATGATGATGTCGGCGTCGAGATCGCGACCGGAGGCCAGGTGCAGACCGGTTTCGGTGAAGGTGTCGATGGTGTCGGTGACCATCTCCAGCTTGCCGTGGCGGATGGCGCGGAAGAAATCACCATTGGGGGCCAGGCACATCCGCTGATCCCACGGCTTGTAGCGCGGATTGAAATGGGTGTCGATGTCGTAGCCGACGGGCAGCCAGCGCTGCTGCAAGCCGTGGATCCAGGCCCGCATGCGCTTCGGATAGCGTTGCGAGAGTTGATACATGGCGGTGGCGAGCAGCACGTTCTTGGCGCGCGCCAGACCGTAGGCGGTGCGGGCGGGCAGCAGGCGGCGGACGCGGTCGGCGAAGCCGTCGCGTTCGGGCATGGAGATGATGTAGGACGGGGAACGCTGCAACAGGACCACGTGCGCGCCCTGCTCGGTCAGCGCGGGACCGAGGGTGACCGCGGTGGCGCCGGAACCGATCATGACCACGCGCTTGCCCGCCACGTCCAGGCCCTGCGCGGGCCAGTGCTGGGGGTGCACGATCGGGCCCGGAAAGCGGTCCATGCCCGCGAAATCCGGGGTGTACCCCGCGTCGTAGCGGTAGTAGCCCGAGCAGCTGAACAAGAAGTTCGCGGTGATGGTCACCGTGTCGCCGTCATGGTCGGCGGTCACGGTCCACTGGTTGTCCGCGGAGGACCATTCGGCGCGCAGCACCTTGTGCCGGTAGCGGATGTGCTTGTCGATCCCGTTCTCCACGGCGGTATCGCGCACATAGTCCAGAATCGAGTCCCCGTCGGCAATGGCCTTGTCCCCCAGCCACGGCCGGAACCGATAGCCGAGGGTGAACATATCCGAATCGGAGCGAATTCCGGGATAGCGGAACAGGTCCCAGGTGCCGCCCAGCGAATCGCGCATCTCCAGGATCGCGTAGGTCCGCCACGGAAAGGCCCGTTGCAGGTGATACGCGGCGTCCACACCCGATAATCCGGCCCCCACAATGAGCACATCGACGTGCTCGGGCGTGCTGCTCATCGAAACCCCTCGATTCGCACATTTCCGGCGCTCGCGGCCGGGGTGCCCTGCGCACCCGCCCCCAGGGTATCCAGCGCGGCACCCGGATTGGGGTGAAGAGCACTACGAACGCGAGAAGAATTCGCCGATGAGACCGGCCACGCGCTCGGGAGCATTCTTGTCGATGCCGAAATGGTCGAGACCCGGAACGGTAATGCGCTCGCAGTGCGGGATGACGGCCGCTAAAGCGGTGTGATCGGCGTCGGTTTCCGGGCGGCGGTCCTTGTCGCCGTCCATGAGCAGCACCTCGGCGGTGATCTCCTGATAGTGCGGATAGGTATCGTTCAGGCGCGCGATTTCGCGGTGTTCGCGCAGGTTGGCGCCGAGCTGGGCAATGACCATCTCCTTCTCGGGGGCCTTCATGAACAGCGGCAGCGCGCGGCGGAACATCCAGCGCGGGATCTTGCGCATGCCCTCGGGGCCCATATCGCGGACGAATTCGACGAAGGCGTCGAAGGGTTTGTTCTGGTTCAGATGTTTCTCGTACGGATCCATCCACCCGGTGGGCATGGAACCGGCGACCGAGACGCCGGGCTCGTAGAGGGCGAGCTTGCGGCAGGACGGATTGGCGCGAGCGAATTCCAGGGCGACCAACCCGCCGTAGCTGTGGCCGACGAGGAAGGCCGCGCCGGTTTTGTCCTGTAGCGCCTTCACATCGGCGATATCGTCGGCAATGGTGTAGTCCGCGCCCTGTGGGCCGCTGTCACCGCGGCCGCGCCGTTCCATGGTGTGCACCGTGAACGCCGTGCCCAGCGCGTGAGCGAACCGCGTGAACCCGGAGGCCAGCGACAGCGCGCCGGGCACGATGATCACCGCGGGGCCATGGCCGATGGTCAGGTACGCGATCCGCGTACCGTCCGCGGAAATGACGCTATCGCTCGACTGCTCCGGCTGCGGGTTCGATTCCGCCATTGCGATCCCCTCCGACCAGCGACCGTAGACCTGCTGAACAGGCCCGGCTGCAACGGTTTCCGAGCTATCAGCCTACGCCCGGCCGGTCCGCCGCGGTCGCGGTCGCGGGATGTCGCGGCGCGCCCGCACCGCATGTCGCCCCACGCCGGGGCCGGCTGCCCGCGTGTCCGCGTGGGTGCAGCCGCGACCGGGCGCCCTCGCGGGCGACTAGGCGCGCAGGCCGCTGGCTCGGAGCACGCGGCGGGAGATCGCGGCGCGGATGGAATCCTCCGTGCCCAGGACGCGCACATGCTTTCGGGCGCGCGTGATGGCCGTGTACAGCAATTCGCGGGTGAGCAGCGTAGATTCCGGGCCGGGCAGGACAACCGAGACATTGTCGTACTGGCTGCCCTGGCTGCGATGAATGGTCATGGCGTAGACCGTCGTCACCCCCGGGAACTGGGTGGGATGCACGAGATACGGTTCGGTGCCGCGCTGCAGGGCGGCGCGCAGGGTGCCGTCGGGGGCGCGCACGATCACGCCGGTGTCGCCGTTGTAGATCCTGGCCTCGTGATCGTTCGCGGTGACCAGCAGCGGCTGGCCCGGATACCAGTGTCCCGGACCGGGATCGGAGCTGATTCCGGCGGCAGCGACCCAGCCCGCCGCCATGCGATCCCAGCGCTCGACGCCGTACGGGCCTTGGCGGTGCGCGCACAGCAGGCGATGCGATTCGAGGGCGGTCAGCGCGGCGGTGGCGTCGCCGTCGAGCGCGGCGTCGGTGGCCGCCCGCGACGCCCGCAGCACATCCTCGCGCACCTCGGTGATGTCCTCCGGCGTGTGCAGCGACAGTTCCGTGCCTCCAGCTGCCAGCAGCTCGAGCGCCGTGTCCGCGTCCCCGGCACGCACGGCGACGGCGAGATCGGCGATCCGGCCGCCGAACCGCCGCCCGCGGGTAAGGCGCACGATGCCACCCCGCAGCCGATCCCGCTCCCGCACGGACAGCCCGTCGGGATGCGTTGCGCTACCGCGCAGTTCGCCGCCAAGAATGGTGGACAGCGCCGGATTGGCCTTGCCCAGCACCGGTCCCGCGACGAGGTCGGCGAGCACCGCGCCCGCATCCACCGAGGCCAGCTGGTCCGGGTCGCCGACCAGCACCAGGCGCGCATCGGGCCGCACCGCGGGCAGCAAGCGGCTCATCATGGTCAACGACACCATGGAGGTCTCGTCGACCACGATCACGTCGTAGGGCAGCCGGTTGAACTCGTTGTGCCGGAAGCGGCTCGCGCCGCCGCGCTGCCAGCCGAGCAGGCGGTGCAGGGTGGCGGCGGTGAGTTCGGGCAGGCCGATGTCCCCGGCCTGCTCGCGCACCGACTCCTGCAGGCGCGCAGCGGCTTTGCCGGTGGGTGCGGCGAGCGCGATACGCAGCGCGGGCGCGCCGGGGATCGCCTCCTGATGCGCCACGAGCAGAGCCAGGACGCGGGCGATGGTGTGCGTCTTACCCGTGCCCGGGCCGCCCGCGATGACTGTCGTCCATTCCGTGGCGGCCAGGGCGGCCGCCAGTCGCTGCCGGTCCAGCGGTTCGCCGGGCGCGGGCGGATCCGGGAACAGCCGATCCAGTTCACGCCGAACCAATTCCGCGTCGACCATGGGATGGGTGCCCGATCGCTCGGTGAGCACGCGCCGAATGGTCTCCTCCTGCCGGTAATACCGGTCCAGGTACAGCAGCGGCCCCGCCCCGCCGGGCGGATCGATCAACCGCAACGGCCGCAACGGCCCCGCCGGGCTCCCGCACACCAGCGGGCTCACCCGCAATGCCGCGATCACCGCCTCCACATCCGGCCACGGCAGCGTCGCCGGATCGATCGTGGACTCCTCGGTACCCTCGGCATCCACGCCGATCTCGTGCATGCGCCGCACTTCCAGGCACACCGACCCGGACCGCACCGCGCGCACCGCCAGCGCCGTGGCGAACAACACCAGCCCGGACTCCTCCCGCCCGAGCCGCCCCAATCGCAAGGCCACATGCAGGTCGGCGGCCGACAGCACCCCGGCCTCATTGAAGGTCCGCAACGGCCCGGTTCCCCGCTGCGCCAACTGAATCGCCGTCATCGCCCCGCTCCTCGCGCAGTCCCGGCGGCGGGCGCGAGGCACGGCGCCACGAACGACCCGGGCGCCTGATCGACCGTTCGCCCCGTCATTCCGGCGTGTTTATGGCCGGAATCCACCACGCTGCGGGAGATCCCGGCCAAAAGCACGCCGGGATGACGAACAGGAGCCCTGGACGAGGTGTCGGACGCCGTATTCGACAAGGTGGAAGCCCCGGTGGCGGGGCTGTGGCCGATCATGCGCGTCATCGGGTCACCTCGATCTCACCGGCGAGCAGGGCCGACAGTTCCTCGACCAGTGCGGCGGGCGGGTTCCAGTCGAAAACGCCGCAGCCGTCCGGGGTGTCGGGGCCGATCATGCCGCGGACGAACAGGTAGCGGATGCCGCCGAGATGGCGGGCCGGGTCGTAGCCGGGGAGGCGCCAGCGCAGATAGCGGTGCAGGGCAACGGAATACAGGATTGCCTGCAGCGGGTAGTGGGAGCGCATCATTTCGGCGGCCATGCGGTCGCGGGTGTAGTGGGCGACGGTGAGGTCGCCTTGGGCGAGGCGGTTGGTCTTGTAGTCGACGACGTGGAAGCGGGGGCCGTCGGTGCGCAGGACGGCGTCGATGCTGCCGGTGAGGTAGCCGCGCAGCGGGGTGTCGTCGAGGTGGGCAATCTGGTCGGCGTAGGGGGCCAGGATGTCGTCGGGCGGCAGGTGGCGGCGCAGCAGACCGGCGATATCGGGGACGGTGACGCGGGTGGCGGTGGGGTCGTCGCCGCCGGCCAGCGGGAGTTCGAAATCCATTTCGCTGAGGCGGTCGCGGGCGGAAATGTCTGCCAGGCAACCGAATCCGAGGGGCGTGTGCATGACGGCGAGCAGCGCGCCGGCGAGCACCTCCGGGTCGGCGTCGAAGAGTTGTTCGGCGACGGCGTGGTGGCAGCGGGCGCGGAGTTCGGCGGCCAGGTCGGGGGCGTCGGTCTCGATGTACTCCAGGATCTCGTGCACGAGGGTGCCGAATTCCGCGCCGTAGGGCAGCGTGTTCATGAGCGACGGCGCGGCGGCGGGGACGTCGAGTTCATGGTCGAGCACCGAGGGCGTGGCCGGTTCGTCGTCGACGCCGCCGCCGTCGGGCGCATCCCCGGCGGGCATGGCCTCGTGCGCGCCCGCGGTGAGCGCCGAATACGAGGTGCGCCGCCAATTCTGGTCGAGGTGGCGGTCGAAGTGCGCGGCCTCCAGGGTCTCGGCGGCGCTGCCGGTCTCGGCGCGGGGCAGCCGGGCGCGGGTGGCGCGATCCACCGGTTCGACGGTGATGATTCCGGGTTCGGCGGTCGAGGCGGCCCATTCCGAGAACCGTTCCAGGACAACCGAGTCCGCAGGGACCGGCGCTTTGTCGGCGACCACCGGACTGCCCGGTTCGCGGCCCAGGATCATGCGGTGCAGGGGTGCGGTCTGGGTGTCGTAGGCGGGCGCCCACCAGGCCACCACTTGCGCCCCCGCGCGGGTGAGCGCGACGTAGAGCAGCCGCAGTTCCTCGGCGGCCTCCTCGGCTTCGGCCCGCAGGCGCCGGGAGTTGTAGCCCACCGCGTCCGGACCGCCGACATCCAGGACGCGGCGGCCCTGGTCGTCGTGGAACAGCAGGGTCGGCGGGTTGCGCATCTTGGCGGCGTCCCACGCGAACGGCAGGTACACGATGGGGAATTCGAGCCCCTTGCTGGCGTGCACGGTCGCGATCTGCACCGCGGCGGCATCGCGGTCCAGGCGGCGGCTGCGGTCGGCGACGCTGCCGGAAGCCGGATCGCGGACGCGGTCGGCCAGCCAGCGGGTGAGCGCGGACAGGCCCAAACCCTCACGCAGAGCGGCCTCGTCGAGCAGCTGGGCGATCTGGCGCAGGTCGGTGAGCTGCCGCTCGCCGCCTTCCAGGCCGAGCAGACGCGGCGCGAGTTTCGTTTCGGCGCTCATCTTCTCGAAGACGGCCGCGAATCCGGCGCGGGCGAACAGCCGGGCGGAATCGCGCAGTTCGGCGCTGAGGCGGCCCACCAGATCCGCTCCGCCGGCGTCGATATCGACCGCGCTCAACCCGAGCAGGGCGGTTCCGGCCGCGAGCCGCACCCGGTCGGCGCGATGCGGCTGTTCGAGGGCGTGCAGCACCCACAGCCACTCCGCCGCGGCGGTGGTGCCGAAAACGCTTGCTCCACCGGCGAGTACCGAGGCCACCCCGGCGATCTCGAGTTCCTTGCGCACCATGTCCAGCTGATTGCGATTGCGCACCAGGACCGCGATATCGCCCGGGCCGACCGGCCTTTCCTTCGGCGTCCCGGCGTCGATGCGGGTACCGGATTCCAGCAGTCGCACGATATCGGCCGCCACATCGATGGCGATCCGTTCCCGCTGCTTGCCGACGGTCGGATACCCGGACCGGTTCAACGATCCGGCCCCCGTGCGCGGAAAACACCGCAGCCGGAACGGAATCACGGCCTCCGGCTCCCCCGCCAGCCGCGAGAACGGCCGGGTCGCCGAGATCTTGTGCACGGTGATCTCCTTGTGCCCCAAGGCCGCACCGCCGTGCAGGTGTTCCAGCGCCGCCAGCAGACCGGCGTCGCTGCGCCAGTTGGTGGTCAACTCCTTGCGTGCGTCCGCGTGCGCGACCGCGTCGAGATAGCTGAGCACCTCCGCGCCCCGGAAGGCATAGATGGCCTGCTTGGGATCACCGACCAGAACGAGCGTGGCATGCCCGTGGAAGGCACGCCGCAAGATATCCCACTGCAAGGGATCGGTGTCCTGGAACTCGTCCACCAGCGCCACCCGGTACCGATCCCGGATCCGCTGACAGGCCTGCGGCCCGTGCTCGGCATCCGCCAGCACCTCGTGCAACAACACCAGCAGATCATCGAAATCCCGCAGCCCCGCAAGCCTTTTCCGCCGCGCCGTCTCCACCCGCGCCGCCTCCGCGAACGCCACCCGCTCGCCCGCCGGATCGTCGTCGCCCTCCCCCTCGGGCACCAGCACCGCATGCCCGTCCCCCACCGCCGCCGCGGCCAGCCGCTGCGCATCGGCCGGCCCGAACGGCGCATTACCGCGCGCGTACCGGCTCAGATACAGGTCATCGGCCACGGTCGACACCACGTCCCCGATGCCCTCGACCAGCCGGACCCCCGGATCCTGCTCCCCCGCCAGCCCCAGCTCGTCCAGCATCCGCTGACAAAAGCTGTGCGTGGTGGCGATGGTCCCCGCATCGAAATCCGACAAGGCCGCCAGCAGCCGCTCCCGCCGCGCCGCCACCTCGCTGGGCCCCGCCGCCGCCAAATGCTTGACGAGATCATCCCCCTCGGCCCGCGCCCGCTCCGGATCCGCCAGCGCCGCGGCCACTCCCACGAACCGATCCCGAGTCCGCTCCCGCAGCTCCTGCGTCGCCGCCCGGCTGAACGTCACCAACAGCAACTCGGAGATGTCCACCCCCGCCTCGGCCACGAACCGCACCGCCAACCCCACGATGGCGTACGTCTTCCCCGTCCCCGCACTGGCCTCCAGCACAGTGGTCCCCACCGGCAGCGGCCCGGTCAACTCGAACCGATCCCCCGAATCCCCGTGCACCGCGACCACACTCACTCCTCCCGAAGGCGACTCCGCCCCGGCTCGCACACCCGTGCCCCAAAGCCCTTCCCCCGCACCGATTTCCTCGTCGAGTCCGAGCGCCTCGCCACTTTCGGCAGAATCACCGGCTGCGCCGCCGGGTTCCGGCGCCGCATCCCTCTGCACAGCCGATCGCGGTTCCTCCTCCGCCCGCACGCCCGCCAACGGTCCGCCAGCGCCCGGCACCGCCTCGACCTCGAACAGCTCACCGCTCATCTCCGCACCGGCCGTGGATGATTCGGCCCGGCTCGCCTCCGAGCGCACCTCTGCGCCGGTCTCCGATTCCGCTTCCGCCGCCGCAATGGTTGCCGACGCCGCCACTGCGGGTGCCGCTGTCGAGCTCATCGGCCCGTCCGCCGCGGCCGATGCCGCGGCTCCGGGACTGCCACCCGCACCCTCGATCGCCGCTCCGGCGCGGACTGCACGCCTGACCGGCGCCGCCCCGATCCGCTCCGAATCGCCTGTGCTGTGGGAAAACTCATCATCCACGCGACCGATCTCCCGATCCGCACCGGCTCCTTCCTTCCCGGCGGCGGGATCTGCCGCACAGGCGTCGGCGCGGGCCGAACCATCGCGGCCGGAATCGGTACCGTCCGCGGGCGCGGCGGCGGCCGTCCCGAACAGGTCGTCGGTTTCCCCGACCGCGGCGGGGCGGCGGCGGGACCGGTCGCCCGCGCTCGGTTCGGCGCCGCGGCGGGCGCGGGTGGGCGCGGGAGCCGGGGCGAGGTCGGCGAGGGAGAAGAGGTCGTCGGTCATCCGTGCCTTCCGTTTTCCGGGCCGGGGGTCATGGCTGGCTCTGATTCTCGTTGGTGAGCAACGGAATCCAGAGGCGACGCGCCAGCTCTCCGAAGCGAGTGGGTTCGATTGCGCCTTCCTGGGACGGGCCGGTCAGCTGGTGGAAGCGCGGGGCCGGGCCGAGGATGTGGCGGAGGTAGCGGTCGGTGTTGTCACCGTACTTGCCCGCGAATTCCTCTTCGGCGGACTGCAGGGCATCGTCGGGAGGCGCACCGCCGGCGCGGCGTTCGGCGTAGACGGCGGTGGCGGCGGGGGTGATGGGGAGCGGTTCGGTCAGGCCCTCGTCACGCAGGGCGACCAGATCGCGCAGCAGGGTGCGGGCGGTGGCGCAGTCGGGGGCGGTGAGGGTGGATTGCCAGGCGGGGCGGGAGCCCTTGCCGCGGCCGATGGTGATGGCGCGCCAGGATTGGTGGCCCGCGGTGGCGGCCAAGGCGAGCACGCGGACCCAGGCGGCCATGCGGTGTTTGGGGGCCAGGCGGGAGAAGGTGGTGCGCAGCAGGGCGTCGTCGTGGACGTCGGGGACGGTGCCGGTGAGGCGGCGGCCGTCGCCGAGGTCCACGGCGATATCGATGGTGCGGGAAGGGATTTCGTGCAGCGGCTGGGCGACGCGGACGAGGCGGTCCACGGTCGATTCGACATCGTCGAGGACGGCGGCGCCCAGGCCGAAGGGCGGGAGGGTGCCGCGGCGCCATTCGGCGGCGCGCAGGGCATTGGGGTCGACGCCGGTGAGGCGGGCGGACAGCATGCGTTCGCCCATATTCCATTTGGTGAGGCCGTCGAGTTCGATGGGGAGGCGGTCGGCGATCTCCTCCTCGTCCTCGGGGACGCGAATGCCCAAGCGCTGCCACAGGAATGCGCGCACCGGGTGTTCGGCGAAGGAGATCACATCGGACAGTTCGACATCGCCGCGTTCGGCGCCGGGCAAAGGGGCCGCCAGGAACGGCGGGCGCGGCGCGGGCGGCCGACCGGCCGCCAGGGCTCCGGCGAGGGCGACGGTGTCGAAGCTGAAAGGCTTGCCCGGCTGGAAGTTACGGCGATCGAAGGGCTGCAGCGGATGCCGGGTCACGACCTCGCCCATGGCGTCGGCGCCCACATGGGCGCGCACGGTGTCGAGGACTTCCGCCAGCGGGATGGCGGGCGGGCGATGCGCGCCGCTGACCGGATCGGATCCGGTGTGCAGCAACACCAGTCGCTCCCCCGCCGCCATGATGGCGTCGAGGAGCAGCTGGCGGTCCTCGCTGCGCGGGTCGCGGTCGCCGGGGCAGCGGTGCCGGGCGAGGACATCGTCGCCGTCCACGCCGCCGGTGCGCGGGAAGATCTCGTCGTCGAGGCCGAGCAGCACCACGACGCGATGCGGCACCGACCGCATGGGCACCATGGTGCACACCGTCAGCTCGCCGGTGCGGAAGTTGGCGCGGGAGGGCCGCCCGGCCAGCCGCGCCGCCAGCAGGGCGGCAATATCGGTGAGCCGCAAGGGAATCTCGCCCGCGTGCTCGGTCGCCGCGGCCAGTTCGCGCCGTGCCTGCACGCCCATCCAGCCCTGGGTGAGGGGCACATCGGTGAGCAGGTCCAGGGCCCGCCCGAGCACGCTCGCCCATTCGGTGGCCGGCCGCGCGGTGCCGGCCGGTTCGGTCAGCGAGGTGCCGCGCAGATCTCGCAGGCAGACCGCGAGCCGGTCGATGAATTCCGCGAAGCGCCCGGCCAGATCGATGTCATTGGAGTCCACGTCGTCGAGGGGCAGCACGAGATCCAGCCAGTCCTCGGTGGATTCGCCCGCGGCCACGCCCAGCAGGATCCGGTCGACGGCGGCATTGAGGGTGTTCTGCGCGAAATCGCCCAGCCCGAACGCCTGTCGCTGCCGCTGCCCGATCCCCCAGCGCGCACCGGTCTCGGCGGCCCATTCGCGCAGCCGCTCGATATCGTCCTCGTCGAACCCGCAGCGCAGCCGAACCGGTTCCGCCGCAGCCAGATCCAGCACCTCGGTGGCGGTGACGCGGCCGTCGGCGAGCTCCAACAGGGTGCCGATCACATCGAGCAGCGGGTTCACGGCGCGTTGCGCGCGGTCGGCCAGGCGCACCCGCAGGCCGTGTGCGGGATGACCCGGCGCGGCCCCGTCCAGGGACCACTGCCCGAACGCGGCGCGCACCAGCGGCGCGTAGCTCTCGACGTCCGGGCACATGACGATCACGTCGCGCGGTTCCAGAGTCGGGTCGGCGCCGAACAATCCGAGCAGGACGTCGCGCAGCACCTCGACCTGCCGGGCCGCGCCGTGGCAGGAGTGCACGCTGATGGTGCCGTCGGCGAGGGCGGCTTCCGGCATGAGCGACCAGCGGTCCTGCCGGATCGCGGCCTGCAGTTCGCTCAGCAGCGTGCGCGGTCCGAGGTGTTCGAGCAGCGGATGGTAGGTGTCGATGTGGTCGTAGCCCGACAGCCGCTCCTGCAACTCGCGCACATCGCGCCCGAGCGCCGCCAGCAGCGGATGCCGCACCCGCACACCGGAATTCGGGATCACCTCGGCATCGGCCAGCTTGGTCCACAGCGCGGGGCTGGGATGCACCAGCCACAGGTGCACCTGCCGTCCGGCCGACAGCGCCGACAAGACCTCCAACTGGTCGGTCGTCAATCGCGTCACCCCGAACAGCGACAACCGCTCCGGCAGCCCCACCGCGCCCGGCTCCGCCCGCAACCGCGCACACGCCGATTCGAGCCGCTCGGCCGGGCTCGGCACCCCCACCGCATCCCGCAGCCGCCGCCACAACCGCGGCTGCCACAGCAGATCCGCGGGCAAGGCGTTCCCCGCGCCATCGGTATCCGAACCGCCCGCCCAGTCCGTGATCAGGGCCGGGCGCTGCGTCCCATAACTCGCGAACAGTTCCGCGATCCGCGCCGCCGTCGCATACCGCCGCCCCACCCGGTACGCACCCGGATCCCCGTGCCCCAGATGCCGCGCCGGCACCGCCGCCCACGGCTCGTCCAGCACCGAGTCCAGCACCGGCAGCAGCGTCCACACCAATCGCTCCGGCGCCCAGGGATCTTCCTCCGGAGCCATGCCGGTCGCCTCGGCCAGCACGGCCGCCACCAGCCCCGCCGGATCCGCGAAGTCGATATTGGCCGACACCCCGTCGGCCCCCGCACCGCTGCCGAGCACCGCCGACAGCCGCTGATTCAGCCACCGCTCGATCCCCTTGGCCGGCACCGCGACCACTTCCGGGGTGAACGGATCACCGAGCGGATCGGCGAGCAGCTCGGCCAGCGCGTCGGCGAGCGTGTCCGCACGCTCGGCCCGGTGAATGTGCACGAGCTGTGTTTATACAGTCGGCGAACGACATGCAAACACCAAGCGCCGCGGCTCGCCGGGTGACACCCGACACACGCCGAAGATTAGCTAGGGCGCGTCACACCGAAATTCGCATGTGGTATGCGACAGTGCCTTTCGGGGAGGTCGGCAAGTGGCTAGGAAAGGCTGGTAGAAGTCGATGTCTGCGTCGGTGATTCCCATGGTCCCGAGACGCGGGTTCACGGTTCGCCGGGTCGGGGACCGCTGGGAGCTGGTCAACTCGCGCTACTACGGCCGCACCGTCGTCCTGCAATCGTGGCCCAAGGATCGGCACACCGAGGCGTTCGAGCACTGCTATCGCCTCAACGGCCGCACCATCGAGGAACTACGGGCGGCATTCCGCTGATCGGCCCGATCGCGGCAGGGCATGGTGGGCACGATTCGAAACACACTGGGACAGCGGCGTTTCAGTAGCACAAGCAGCGAACTACCTCAAGACGTGCATAGCGGACGTTGTCATGTCTATTGTGGTGCACCGTGCGTTCTCCGATGGCCCGGCGCTCCCGTGTGGCCGCCTCCGCTTGCGTTCTAGCCGCTGCTCTGCTGCCGGCGGCCCCGGCGTTACTTCCTGTCGCCGGCGCGTCGCCGGTCATGACGCAGGGGTGTCAACCCGGCTTCGACTGCGATATGAGCAATCGCATCGCCAAGGTCGACAGCTACCTGAGCACCCGCCCCGGCGTCACCGGATACGTGGTGCGCGACCGCGTCACCGGCGGCATCTACCGGAATGGCAACGCGGACACCATGTTCTGGACCGCCTCCACCATCAAGCTGGCGATCGCGGAGGATCTGCTGAATCGCGCCCGCATCGGCGCCATCACCCTGGACCCGGGCGACCGCGCGCTCATGGAGTCCATGCTGGCAACCTCCAATGACAATGCCGCCGACATCCTGTGGAACAAGTACGCCGGCATCGACCGTATGGCCTTCCAGAACGCCTTCCGCGCCAATGGCATGAGCGGCCTGGTCCCGCTGCCGCCCGTCACCGCGCCCGAGCAGATCAAACTGTTCCCCGACTGGGGTTTCCAGCAGTGCAGCCCCGCGGACCTGGACCGCCTGATGGACAACATCCTCACCCGTATGCACCCCGACGACCGCGCCTACCTGGTCGACCGCATGCGCCAGGTCGACACCAATCAGCACTGGGGCGTGTGGGGCGCGGGCGCGGCCATGCAGCCCGGCCTGAAGAACGGCTGGTCCGCCGAACAGGGCGGCTGGGTCGTCAACTCGGTCGGCTTCGCCGGACCGGGCGAGCGCTACACCCTCGCCATCATGAGCGATCAGGGCGCGGATGGCGGATACGCCGAGGGCGCGGAGACCACCACGCACGTGGCGCAGCTGCTCTTCGCCGGTCGCTGATCCGGAAAAAGGTTGGCACGAAACGAATAACGCGGCCGTCGCGGCCTACCAGCGCAGTACGATAGGACAGCTCTGGTAATCCGAGACGGCGGCATTACTGCCGCCCGACCTGGTGGAGCGGTCATGGCTGAGTACACGGCTGTCGGCCGCGGGGTCAATGAGCCCCCGCGGCGTGACCCGGCGCCGATGACGGGCCACACAGCGGGCACTCGACCCCGGTCGGCCGATATTCCCACCGGAGCGATAAGCATAGGAACCCGAACACCTCCGCATTCGACCGTGGATGCACACCATTCGGCTGCCTGTGCACACCTCACCGATCGCCCACGGCATGAGGCGAATTGACGTGGCCGTACTGCTCGATACCGCGATGGTCGCCGAATGCGATCGCGCAGCCTTGATCGAGTCCGCCTTACAGGCGGCGTCCGCACCGATGCATCTGAGAGTGTCCGACCCGGACAGCGCGGTGCAAGCGCGCATCGAGGCATGGCAATTCGGCAGCGCGACCTTGGTACGCGCGCGAATGGTGGGTTATGCCGCGGTGCGCTCCGCGCAGCAGATCCTGCGGGCCCCGGCATCCGAACTGCAGATCACCGTTCCCCTCGCCGGCATCTGCCGATGGGAACAAGGTGATGTCCGGGGCGAGTTCGGTTCGGAACAGGCATTCGTGACGGACCTCGATCAACCCTTCGAGGCCGAATGGCGCGGCAGCGACATCATCGGTTTGCAGGTTCCGCTGGATCTGCTCGGCGTCACGATCGAAACCTGTCGCCGCGCGGCGGGCGAACTGCGGGCCAGCCCCTTGCACACCCTGGTCGCCACCCATCTCGCGCTCATGGCCGACACCGCCGACAGGGTCGTCGGCGCACCCGCCGCCACCGACCTCGGCGCCGCCTGCGTGGACATGGTCCGAGCCCTGCTCCTCTCGGCCGCAACCGGTAATGGCGCCGCTACGGAGATGCCCGCCGACAGCCTGCTCGCACAGATCCGCGACTACGTCCGCCGGCATCTCACCGATCCGAACCTGACACCCGAGCGCATCGCCCACGCGCATCACATCTCGGTCCGCTACCTGTACAAACTCTGCGCGCGAGCGAACTTCAGCCTGCACGAATGGACCATCGAGCAACGGCTGCAGCACATCCGGCGGGATCTGATCGACCCGAACAACCAGCATCGGACCATTGCCGCCATCGCACAGCAGCACGGCTTCCGCGACCCCTCCCACCTCACCCGCCGCTTCCGCGAGGCCTTCGGCACGACGCCCCGGGAATGGCGCGAGTCCTCCCGTCACGGAGACACGAATGGGCACGGTAACCGCGGCCCTACCCCCTGAAAGACCGTCCATATTGTATTTTCGAGTGGGTTCGCTCGGTCGGTTTCGGGTTTTGGTCCTGATTGGTCCTCGCACCTCACGTCCTACTACCCTGGGGCGTGAAGTGTCGTAGTTTCACCGTCTGGCCTAGGAGCAGGGAAGAACTAGATGAACGCCGATAATTCCGTTGAGCAGCGCCACCGCGTGGTGGTGATCGGGTCCGGGTTCGGTGGACTGTTCGCCTGCAAGCATCTGCGCAAGGCCGACGTCGACATCACCCTGATCTCCAAGACCTCCACCCACCTCTTCCAGCCGCTGCTGTACCAGGTCGCGACCGGCATTCTGTCCGTCGGCGAGATCGCGCCGTCCACCCGCATCGTGCTGCGCAAGCAGAAGAACGTGCGCGTGATCATGGGCGATGTGCACGATATCGACGTCGAGGGCGGGACCGTCACCTCGCGGCTGCTGGACGCGGACACCGTCACGCCGTTCGACAGCCTCATCGTGGCCACCGGCGCGCAGCAGTCGTACTTCGGCAACGACCACTTCGCCACCTACGCGCCGGGCATGAAGACCATCGACGACGCGCTCGAGCTGCGCGCCCGCATCCTGGGCTCCTTCGAGGAGGCCGAGCTGGCCAAGTCGCAGGAGGTCCGGGACCGGTTCATGACCTTCGTGGTGGTCGGCGCGGGACCCACCGGCGTCGAATTGGCCGGGCAGATCGCCGAACTCGCCGACCGCACCCTCGACGGCGCGTTCCGCAATATCGACACCCGCGACGCCCGGGTCATCCTGGTCGAGGGCGCCGGCGCGGTGCTCGCGCCCATGGGTCCCAAGCTGGGCGGCAAGGCGCACAAGCGGCTCGAGAAGATGGGCGTGGAGATCCAGCTCAACGCCATGGTCACCAATGTGGACGCGCGCGGGGTGACCATCAAGGACAAGGACGGCTCCGAGCGGCGCATCGAATCCGCGTGCAAGGTGTGGTCGGCCGGCGTGCAGGCCAGCGAGCTGGGCAAGCTGCTCGCGGAACGGTCCAAGGGCACCGAGGTGGACCGGGCCGGGCGCGTGGTCGTGGAACCGGACCTGACCATCAAGGGCTACCCGAACGTCTTCGTGGTCGGCGACCTCATGTCGGTGCCGGGCGTGCCCGGGCAGGCGCAGGGCGCCATCCAGGGCGGCACCTATGCGGCGCGGGCCATCAAGGCGGAGCTGGACGGGACGCACAAGCCCGAGGATCGCAAGCCGTTCAAGTACTTCGACAAGGGCTCCATGGCCACGGTGTCGCGGTTCAACGCGGTCTGCCAGGTCGGCAAGCTGGAGTTCAGCGGGTTCATCGCGTGGCTGGCGTGGCTGGCGCTGCACCTGTGGTACCTGGTCGGCTTCCGCAGCCGGTTCGTCACCGTGCTCGAATGGTTCGTGTCCTTCCTGGGCCGCCACCGCGGGCAGATGGCCGCCACCGAGCAGTGGGTGTTCGCGCGGCTCGCCCTGGAAGCGCTCGACGATCCCGAGGAAGCGCTCGAGCTCCACAAACAGATCGGCGGCGAAACCCCTACGGGGAACGGCAAACCCGTGGCGAATACACCGACCGGTCCCCAAGCCGGACCCCGTACCGCCTGATCCCACCGTCATAGGGCGCTTGACCCGACCAATCCGGCACACCGGCCGGATCCGAATGTTCGGCATCTGTCGACATTCGTAGAAAGGTCATCCATGGGCAAACGCCAACCGGTTGATCAGTTTTCACCGCGGCGCAGGCGAATGGGCACGCTCGCCATCGCGGGGGCATTGCCACTGGCAGCCGTATTATCCACCGCCGGAACGGCCTCCGCGGAACCCGTGGTCACCGAGGGCGCGCAACCCGCCGTCGTCCTCGACTCGCCGATGGGGCCGCTGACCGTGCCGGTGCCGCCCGCCGTGGCGGAAGGGGTGCGGACGTACCTCGACACCGTGCCCGTCGCGGCGGAGCCGGAAGTCACCGTGGATGCCGAACCCGCAGCGGTCGGCGAGGCCCCGGCGGCCGAGGTGGCGCCGGTCGTGCGGGTGGATCGCAACTCCTCCACCGGAGTGCGCGATATTCCGAACGGTCCGCTCGCGCCGGTGGACGTGCAGGAACTGCGCATGCCGGATCCGGCCGACGCGCGGGTCGTCGCGCCCATCGCCGCGCCGGAGGGCAAGCTGCGCTTCGGCGACACCCAGGTCGATATTCCGCCGTGGCTCACCCCCGATCAGGCGGCTCAGGTCAATGCCCTCGCGGCCGGGACCGAGGCCGAGCTGGCGAGCACCCTCGACGCGGCCGGATTCGAGCCGAGCCGCTCGGATCGGATCGCGGCGCAGACCGTCGGCACGGCCGCGGTCGGCGCGGCCGTGGGCGTGGGCGTGGCCGCGCCCGTGGAGGCCTTCGCGGTCGTCATGGGCGGGTTCGTGGGCGCCATGGCGGGCACGCCGTTCGCACCGGCCGGCTGGGTCTTCGGACCGGCGGTGGGCGCGACCGCGGCCTTCACCCTGGTCGCGGTGCCGGCGGCGACCGTGGGCGCCGGCATCGGCGCGGCGGTCGGCGCGGCGAACGGATTCATGGCTCCGGCAACCGAACCGACGCCCATTGCCGATGCGGTAACCGAGGTTGACGCGGCCGTCGAGACCGTCGAGGCAGCAACGATCGAGTGATTGCCGATTTGTCGGGGCCGGAATCCTCCAACTGGGGTTCCGGCCCCGTTTCCATGTTCGGCCGTCCAAAGAGCTAATTCCGGGCTATGCCAACGTTTTCCGATAGTCCGATTCGGCACCAATCCACCTGACCGACGGGTCCGAATGTCGGGCGTCGATGTTCCCAGGACAGAAAGGTCGTGCATGGCCGCAGGTAAACACCGAGCCCTCAACCCGCATCGCAACAAGGTCGGCAACGTGGTGGCGGCGGGCGCGGTTCCGCTAGTCATGGCGATCGTCGGAACCGGCGCCGCCAACGCTGCACCCGCGCAGCCGAATCCGGTGACCGCGCACGACGACGCGCCCCAGTGGCCCGCCGCCGACGCACCCAATGTGATGCCGTACGAGGGCCTCAATATTCCGGACGAAACGCGCAGCTCCATTCAGTGGTCGCGTCCGGCCCCGGACAAGCGCTACCTGGCGCCGGTCGGTGTGCTGCACCCGCCCGTCCCGGTTCCCGCGGTCCCGCCCATCGCCCCGCCGCCCGGCATGTTCCGCTTCGGCGATGTGCAGGTCCCCGCGCCCGACTGGATCGACAAGGAACAGTCGATCCAGATCAATGACAATGCCGCCATGGTCGAGGCGAATCTCGCCACCTTCCTCGACTCCATCGGCATGGAGCGCAGCCGCTCCGACCGCATTGCCGGACAGACTGTCGGCACCGCGGCCGTGGGCGCCCTGGCCGGAGCCGCCACCGCGGCGCCGTTCGCGCTCACCTCCGCCACCGTCGGCGGGGCCCTCGGCCTCGTGGTCGGTGCGGGCTTCTTCCCGGTAGGCCTCGTCGCCGGTCCCGCCCTGGGCGCCGCCGCCGGTGCCGCCGTCATCACCGTGCCCGCGGCTGTGGCAGGCGCCGCAGTGGGCGCGGCCGTCGGTGCGGTGAACGCGTTCAACGCACCACCGCGCGTCGTCGGCGACTGATTGCCGTTCGGCGACAAGCTATTTGCCGCAGATACGTGATTCGGCGGGAACCGGGGGGTGAGAGTCCGGTTCCCGCCGCGTCGCGAAAGGTCCTGCCACGCGGCTGATATCTGCTCCGCTAGACGCTCAGACGGGACGCCGTGCGGGTGAACAGGGTTCCGCCCGCCGCCAGCGGGAGCAGCGCTTCATCCATGCCGCCGGTTTCCGCCGTGCGGGGATCCGGATACGTGAGTACGCTCTCCAAAGCCCTTGGCCCCGAAAGCGAATCATCGGTGACCGCATCCGCGCCGAGCTCCAGGCGATGCCGCAGCAGCGGGATCGCACCGATATCGGCGCTCAGCTCACCGCTCCAATACCCATGATCCTCCCCCGTGCGCCCGATCTGCACCCGCTCCCGAAGCCGCAGCCGCGCACCCTCTTCCAGCGCTACCGTGGTCACCGTCTCGTGCTCGGCCCCGCCGGCCACCACCGTCGGCTCCGGATCGAACTCCAGCTCCCCGCCCGCCGCGACCTCGAACCGCCAGTGCGCCACCGAAGTCCGCGTCACCCGCCCCGGCAGCGCGATGGTGGCCGCCACCGACCGCACCGTCAACCGCGCCCCCGCCCCCACCACGATCGCGATATCCAGCACATCCCCGCCCAATGGCGTCGCCGCCGTCCCGATCATGTGCACCGTGTCGGGCCCGGTGCGCCGCGCCGCCAGCCCGCCCACCGCGTGAATCCGCGGCAGCGTCCCGGCGGCGGCGACAATCCGCAGCTCAGTGCGCACGCGTCACCGCCGCACCGGCCCCGGCACGTCCCGGCCCATCAATGCGAATGCGCGACACCCGCCGCCGCATCCTGCTCCGCCGCCACCCGCAACTGCTCCCGCACCCACTCCAGCACCGGAGTGGCCGCCGGATCCTCGGTCAGCGAGGTGAACACGAACGGCCGCCCCTCCCGCACCTTCGTCGAATCCCGATCCATCACACCCAGATCCGCCCCCACCATCGGCGCCAGATCCGTCTTGTTGATCACCAGCAGATCCGACCAGGTAACCCCCGGGCCACCCTTGCGCGGCACCTTGTCCCCACCGGCGACGTCCACCACGAAGATCTGCACATCGATCAACCCCGACGAGAACGTGGCGGTGAGGTTGTCCCCACCCGACTCCACCAGAATCAGATCCAGCGGCGGATTCGCCTCGATCAGGTCATCGATAGCGTCCAGGTTCGCCGTAATGTCATCCCGAATAGCGGTATGCGGACACCCGCCCGTCTGCACCGCGGTAATCCGCTCATCCGGCAACACCGCATGCCGCCGCAAGAAATCCGCGTCCTCGGTCGTATAAATGTCATTCGTCAACACGGCCAGCGACAGCTCATCCCGCAACTCCCGGCACAACGCCGCAACCAGCGCCGTCTTCCCGGACCCAACCGGCCCACCGATCCCAACCCGCAACGGCTCCCCCGCCGTCCGCTCCCGCTTGGGCCGATCATGACCGTGATCGTGCGGTTCTCCGTCGATGAAATGAGGTGGCATGCCCCCATCTTGTCCGACCCATGTAAACCACGCGTTACCGGGCTCAGCGCGGCGGCAGGGGCGAAGCCCAGGACGGAGCGAAACCTTCGGGCCATTTCGTCTCGCTGTCGTAGGCCGCCCATGGTCCGGCCGAGAACGTGCAGAGGCGGATACGATCTCCGGCTGCATGGCCTGTGGGCGTATCGCAACCCGGTTGTTCGCCGCCGAAGTAGGTGCCTGTCAGAACTGCATCGGACAGATCTGTTCCGCGCAGATCCGCCCCGCTGAGGTCCGCATCCGTCAGGTCTGCACTGTCGAGCCAGCCATTGCGCAGCTGGGCGTATCGCAGGTCGGCGGCGCGCAGATTTGCCCTGACCATCTGCACATCGTTCAGGTCCGCGCCGCTCAGATTGGCCGCAAACAACTCGGCCCCGTTCACCGTCGCACCTGTCAAACGAGCCGCCACCAGAAAGGCCCCACTGAGCTTCGCGGTGCCGAGATAAGCACCGGTCAGATCTGCGCCCTCGAGTCGGGCTCTGGTGAGGTCAGCGCGAGCCAACTGCGCATCCGTTAAATCCACACTGGGATAGCGAGGGTCGCTCACTTCCACCACCAGGTCGGGGCCCGACCCGTTCGTCTGCCACGCTTGGCGGCCCGCTGCCCCGGTTCCCATCACACCCAAATCGGCCTCATACAGCGTGGCGTCCGACAACTGCGCCGACCGCAGGCTGGCCCCACTCAGCTTCGCGCCTGTCAAGTCGGCTCCGTCCAGCAGCGCACCGGACAATGCGGCCTTCCTCAAATCGGTGCCGGCCAAACACGTACGGACAAGGTCGATCTCGATATCCGGCAAGGGCGTCGCTCGCCGGCCGATGACCGTCAGTGCGGTTTGCACCTCGACCGGCGGACGAGCGACCTCGTGCGGAAGCTGGGCATTACGAACAGCTTCCGAACACGTCTGAAGCATCGGCGCCTTCTCCCGGACGAACGCGCCGATGACATCGAACACCACTCCGCGTTGACGTTCGGAGGTGCGGGCGAACTCCTCGAGCAGGTACAGCCCGCCCATGCGAACGTGAACGTTCTCGTGCCCGAGCTGCTCCACCGCCTTCGTGAATCGCTCGGCGATCTGGCCCTGCTCGGCCAGTCTTTGCTGCTCACTGCTCACCCGCACCGAAGAGCTGGTCAGCACGAGCGCTCCGACGGCGGCTACCGCCGTCGCGAGCGCACCCAACTTGGTCCAGCCGTCCCACGTGGACAGTCTGTGCACGAACCGAACCAGCAACCGCCGCTTGGGAACCGGCTGCGGGCGCATTCGCATCCGCGCGGTCCGCTGTGGAACTCGATGGGCAGGACGGCGACGGGCACGTGCAGGATCAACCCCCGGACTCATGCCGCGATGATTTCATCGAGAACCGCTCCGGCGGAAGTCGATTCGCGTTCGCGGACGCGATATTCGGATGTGCACCCCGACTCGGTTTCGATACGGTGTGGTCGTCGATCGGGAGGTGACGAGCATGACGCTCACTCGTAAGGGGTCACGGCGGATCACGGTGGATGGGGTTGTCTATCGGTGGAGGGTGCGTGGGAGGCCGACGTATGACCAAGGGAATTGCTGGTCGCCGTGTACGTATGCGGTTGAGCTCGCTGAGGGCGGCGGGGCCGTGCTGGTTGTGAAGACTGATCGGCCGCATCCAAGTAATTGGGCGGGGCGGGCAGCGGAGCCGGTGTTGCCGGGGGAAGTTGCCGAGACCATCCGGGTTGCGTTGGGGCGTGGGTGGGTGCCCGGCGGGAAGGGGACGGGCTTTCGGCTCGACATGTCGCGGGGGTTCGAGGCTGGGTTCGGCTCGTAGGTAGCTGGGGAATATCGCGATCCGGCTGTGGTGGGTGGCCGGCGTCGCTACGATCAGGTCAGATACCTGGGCTTACGGTGTGATGCCGGTGGCCGAAGGGGCTGGTTGAGATGGCCGAGCCAAGTTCAGCGGTTGTGTGGCCCGTTCGCTGGGACACCGTGGCGGCGCGGGCCAGGGCCAGGGATTCCGAGATCGATGGCATCGTGAATTCTCCGCTGTTCGCGGCGCATCGCATTCTCGATCGGCTGGCGGGGATGGCGTTCGACGCGCGGGGCGGAGTGTTCGGGGCGGGTGAGGCTTTCGCGGAGGCACTGGCGGAACTGCGGCGTGCCGTTCCGGATCTGGTGCCGGGGATCGCCGGGGAGACGTCGTATCCCAGGGAGGTTTCGCTGCGCATCACGGTCGAGGTCGCTGAAGGGACCGGCGCGGAGGAGACGAGCGGGGCGAAGACGAGCGAGTACCCGGGGGAGGTGGAGAGCGTCGGGGACGGGCGGGCCGGGGACTTGGAGGCCGTGTCCGCGGGGTTGATCGATGCGGAGGGGGTGGGGGCGCTCGGTGAGACCGCGCTGCGGCTGGCGGGGGTTGCGGGGGCGGCGGTGATCCGGCAGTTGTCGACTATCGCGATGATCGCCGAGCGGAGGCTGGACGGGTATCCGTGGGATCCGGGCTATCAGGCCGATCTTTCGATGCTGGCCGACACGCCCGTTGACGACTATGTGGGTGACGGGGCGGGTGAGCAGTCGCGGTGGTGGCCGTCGCTGGATCGGACCGATATCGCGGCGCTGGTGCGGACGTCGCCGACGGTGTGTGAGTTGTCGTATCTGCGGTTGCTGGACGACGATCTGGTGGCGCATCCGCCGCCGGTCGGTGATCCGTTGTCCACCACGGGGATCGAACGGGTCGAGATCGGTGACGCGTGTGGTTCCGCGCCCACCATGACGATTCGCGGGCACGGGTTCGGGACCGCGCCCGCGGCGGGGGTCGGGGTGATCGCGGCGACGTGGGACAGCGTCACGTCGCGAGTCGTGTATCGCAAGATGGCGCTGTCGAGCTGGTCGGACACCGTGATCGTGGTGGCGCTGCCCGGCAATGCGATCTCCGGTACGGCGGCGTTCGCGGATCTGAACTTCATCGCCGACTACAACACGTGGGCCAAGGCGCGGAATCGGCGGCTCAACGATGCCATGCATGCGCGCGGCTGCCCGGGCAACTGGGATGCCGAGGTGCCCTACGAGGACAGTCCGGCGCCGGTGGCGGCCGCGCAGTACAGCGCCGGTAAGCCGCGGGTGCTCGCCGATGTGGCGCCGACGACCGGGCCGGTCGAGCAGTGGAATGCCGGGACGCTGCATCTGCGGACGGGGCAGGCGTTCCGGGTGGCCTGGCAGGGGTTCGGGGGTGACAGCGTCACCGTGCGCGCCTTGGACGCCGGGGCTACGGCCATCCTCTCCGCTTCCGGATATCCCAGTGCGGTAACCGGTTTGAATGCATCGAGCGGGAAGCTGGTGTTGACGGCGACGGCCACGCCGGTGCGCGGGACCTTCGCCGTCGACGCCATCAACCAGTGCGGCACCACCCGCGCCACACTGGCGCTGATCACGACAGGCCCAGCGCTGCAAGCGGCGTCGGTGGCGGTGTTCCAGGGCATCGCCGGCGGCGATGTGGAAGTGCAGGCGGCGACCGGCGGCGAAGCCCTGAATCCCGCTGGCGGGCCCACGATTCCGCTGGTCGCCGATAAACGCAGCGTGGCCGTCATCGACTGGTGGGCCGCGGTGCCGCAAATGCCACCGGGCGAAACCCTCACCGCGTCGGCCACTCTCGAGGTCCACGGCCCGCTGATCGGGCATTTGGGCGTGACCTTGCGGCCGAGTCATTCGACGGCCGATGCGGCGCCGCCGGCATCGGACGTGGAACTGCCATCCGGGCCCGGATTCGCCTCCTTGGCCGCCTATCAGCAGTGGCTGGCGCAGGGCAACAGTCCGCGCACGTTCAATGTCGTACTGCCGCCGGAGATTTGCCAAGGCGGCCCGATCGGATCGACGGGCGTGCCGGGCTGGCTGGTGCTCGAGGCCACCGTGCGGGTGCGCAGCCTGGACGGCCCGAGCTGGACGCTGGAGGCGGGCAACAATGTCACGTTCCATCCCCGCCGCCGCGTCCGCATCCGCTACCGCGCCTGGGGGCGCACCACCAATCTGTCGCCGGGCGAACAACCGCGGCCCGCACCTTCCGATCAAGCGTGCCGGGAGGCATTGCGCGCGGCCGCCAGCCTGCTGCCGATTCCGGACCCGCAGATCCTCACCCTGACCAATTCGCCGGTCGAACAGAACGGGCATCTGATCGAGGACCTCATCGCCGAGCGCGGCGGCACCGCCACCCCGTCCTGGCGGGACGAGATCTGGCTGGTCGTCGGCCCGGTCGGAGTGGGCGGCTACGCACCCGGCCCGTGGGTGGGCGCCACCGACGCGACCGGATTGACCACCGCGCACGAGATCTGCCACCTGTTCGCGCAGAACCACCTGGCGCTGTGCGGGATCGCCGGCGACCCGCCCTCCTCCTTCCCTAACGGCGGGGATGTGGTGGTCCCCGGATACGACATGTGGGGCAATGCGTTCGTGCGCAATGCCCGCGATGTCATGGTCCGCACCTACTGCCCCGAACCCACCTGGCCCAGCCCGGAACGCTGGCGCCGGGTCTTCCTCCAGGTAGGCCGGCCATGAGCGTCGTGCACATCACCGGAACCATCGACCACGGCGGCCATTTCACCCCCGGCTGGTGGGGCAGCGCCCCGGACGACGCGCGAACACCCCCCGGCCCGGCATCCGGCTGGACGGTCCTCGCCACCGACGAGTCCGGCCGGATCCTCGCCCTCGCCCCCGCGGCCATCGAACAGCTCGTGGACTGCCCGGGCAGCGGTGCACCCCTCACCCGCCTCGACGCATTCCTGCCGCTGCCAAGGGAATCCGCGCACCTCGTGGTGCGCCACGACGAGGTGGAGACCTACCGGCGCCCGGTCCCCGCACCCGCCGCCGTCAGCCTCGACCTCACCGCAGTGGGGGGCGCCCGGCTGGCGCGCGATCGGACCGTGCGGATACCCGTCCGCATCGACGGCCCGCCACCACCGCCCGGCGCACATCTCGTCGCCCGTTGGGAGACAACGGGTTCCGGCGATCCATCGGTGCCGCTAGGGCTCATCGACGTCGGCGGCGGCGATCCAGCGCTCGTACCACTCCCCCTCGCCGACCTCCCCGCCGCCGGCCAGTGCCGCCTGACGGTGAGCTACAGCGACGGCACCCGCACGGTCACCGTGTCGAGCCCGGTCCTGGATGTCGAACGACGCCCGGCCTACCCGCGGATCACCCCGCCCGACCCGAATGCGGCACGCTACGACGACGGGCTGCTGGTACTGGAAGGCCGACTCGACGGCGACGGCGACCCCGCCGCACTGCACTGGCGCGTCGACGGCGAGTCGGCCGGAACCGGTCCCCGCGCCGTGGTTTCCCGGCCCACCGCCGGTGCACACACCGTATCCCTGGAGTACGGCCCGCAGCGCGATGAGATCGAAGTATCGGTGTCCCCCGCCCCGGCGGCCGAGCGGCAGTCGTCACGCTGGACTCCGCCTTGGCGTACCGGGCCGGTCCGATCGATCGGCACCTTGCTCGAATAAGCCAATTACTGAGCCCGCTGTGCCCCAGCCGGATTCGCGCGCCTACGACGCAAAGAGCGGCATATCCCGCAGCAAGTGACGCTCAGCCAGGACATCCTGCAGCGGATCGGACAATGCAGCCAAACCCTTGGTCGCTTGGCGGGCCGTCTGGTCGCACACCGCCGCGAGACGAATCGTGCAAGCGGCCACGGCAGCCGGGTCGAGCGCCAGCAATCGCTGTGCCGCAGTGGCCGCACCGGTCATGGTCGTGTACACGACGACCCCGGCGATCTCCTCGGGAGAGGCCCCGGATTCCGCACCGACGACACCGAAAACCGTCGACAGATGCGGCCGCGTTCCCAGGCCCGACCACTGGGCTTGCGGCCAGACCTGCTTCGCCAGGCGGAGCAAGCCGCGCCCCTGGGCGCGGGAGGCGGTGCGAGCCGAGGGGGAAGGCGTGCGCGCGTCCGCCTCGAGCTCGGCACGGGCCGGAGTGAGGGTCTCCGCGCAGACGGCGGCGGCCAGCGAGGCGGCGACCAGACCCGAGGTGCGGATACGGCGGCGCAGATAGAGCTCGACGGTGGGCACATCGCGGAGCAGCCCGGAGGTGATCGCCTCTTCGACGCCGCCGGAGTGGACGTGGCCACCGATCGGCAGGCGCGAGTCGGCGAGGGTGAGCAGCGTAGCCAAGCTCATCGGCGGGTCTCCGGGTAACGCATCGTTCGATAGTAAGCGGTGTCCTCAGGGCCGTCTGACCGCGCACTTGACCTGAACCATGGTTCGGGTTGCAGGCTGGGCGGTGCGATCAGTCGAATCACTAGGAGTTGCCGTGCACGCCATCCGTCTTCATGCGTTCGGACCGGCCGAGAACCTGCGCTACGACGCCGTCGACGATCTCGAACCCGGGTCCGGGCAGGTGCGAATCGCGGTGCAGGCGGCGGGGGTGCACTTCATCGACACCTCGCTGCGGCGGGGAGGTACGGCGGGACCCATTCCATTGCCCGAACTTCCGACCATTCCCGGCCGCGAGGTGGCGGGGACGGTCGATCAGGTCGGGGCGGGAATGGATCAGAGCTGGGTCGGGCGGCCGGTGGTCGCGTACCTCGGGCCGGTGCCGGGCGGGTACGCCGAGCAGGCGGTCACCGATGCCGGACGGCTGCATGCGATTCCGGCGGGGCTCACGCCGGCGGAGGCGGTCGCCATGATCGGGACGGGCCGGACCGCCATGGGCATTCTGCAATTCGCGCCGCCGATCGACACGGACACCGTCGCCGTGGTGACCGCTGCCGCGGGCGGAATCGGCACGCTGCTGGTGCAGTATCTGAAGAATGCTGGGGCGCAGGTCATCGGCCTGGCGGGCGGGGCGGAGAAGGTGGCGATGGTGCGGGGCAATGGCGCGGACCTCGCCGTCGACTACCGGCAACCCGGATGGCTGGATCGGGTGCGCGTCGCGTACGGCGAGCGACCGGCGACCCTGCTCTTCGACGGCGTGGGCGGCGAGATCGCCCGCGCGGCAATCGATCTGCTCGACAAGGGTGGGCAGCGCCTGGATTTCGGCGCGGCATCCGGCTCGGCCGATTTCACCGAGGAAGAGCTCACTTCGCGCGGGGTGATCTCGCGGAATGTACTGGGCCAGCGCATGTTCGAGCAGGCGGGCGGTATCCGCAATCTCGAACTGCGGGCACTCGCCGAAGCCGCCGCCGGGCGCTTGCGCCCTGCCGTGCAACAGTTTCCGCTGGCGGAAGCAGCTGCCGCACATCGCGCGCTGGAGACGCGGGCGACGACCGGAAAGGTCGTGCTCGTCCCCTGAGAGCGCGCGAACTCCGCCGCCGAAGCGGAAACTCATCGCCCCGCTCAGCACCTGAAGGCTGCGAGCTCATCCCTTCAGCGTGCGGAAGCTTCGCTCCATGAACCTTTGCGCCGCCCCGCGCCGCAGATCGGTCCACGCCTGCACGGGCCCGGTCCACCACGGTGAGATCTCGAGGGGTTTGGCGGTGACCGCGTGGCAGATGAGGTCGGCGGCTTCGTCTGCGGTGAGTCCTGGTACGCCGGAGAAGTCGGTGGGTGCGCTCATGCGGGTGTGCACCAGGGGCATGTAGACCGAAGTAGTGGTCACGCCGTCGGCGGCGATTTCCGTTGCCACGGTGCGCAACCAGACGTCGAAGGCGGCTTTCGAGGCGCCGTAGGCGGACCAGCGCGGGGCGGGCGGCATGCGCAGGCCCCAGGTGGACACGTTCACGATGTGTCCCCGACCGCGCTCGCGCATATTCGGCAGGAGGGTGAGGAGCAGGCGTACCGGACCGAGGTAGTTGACGTCGATGGTGCGGGTGAAGTCGTGGAAGCGGTCGTAGGATTTCGCGAGCGACCGGCGGATCGACTTGCCCGCATTATTGATCATGACGTCCACGTGGTCGTGCTCGTCGAGAATGGTGCGGCCCAGTTGTTCGACGGCCTCCATATCGGTGATGTCGGCCTGGTAGACGTGCGCCGTCCCGCCCGCCGCGCCGATTTCCGCGGCCACCTGGTCGAGGTCCTCGCGGGTGCGCGCCACCAGCAGCACGATCGCCCCCGCGGCCGCGAGTTTCTTCGCCGTCACCTTGCCGATGCCGTGCGAGGCGCCGGTCACCAGGATCACGCGCCCGGAGACCGCGTCCCGCAGCGATTTCTCGCGCGGGCGCGAGGTCGGATAGAACAGTCTGGTGGCCACCCGCTCGGCGAGCGGCCGCCCAGTGGTCCCGTTGCGATTCTCCGGATTCGGCGCGGAATTCTCACCCACGCCTCGACTCTAGGACGCCGGACGGGATTACGACCCGGAGTGCGCGGAATTGGCGCGCACCGGCGCCGGCTTGGCCACCAGCGCGATGACCGCCATGACGGCCAGCAGAATCGCGCCCGCGGTGGTCGCGAAATGCATGCCGTGCACGAAAGACGAACGCGCGGAATCGATCAGCGCGGTGTCGTGCCCCGCGCGGGCGATGGTCTCCCCCAGCGTCGGCGCGAAATCGCCGCCGGACCGGAACACCAGCGCCGCCAGCGAACCCAGCAGCGCCAGGCCCAGGCCGTTGCCGAGCTCGAAACTGGTCTCCGAGATGCCCACCGCGGATCCGGCCCGCTCCGGCGGCACCGAGGACACCGACACCTCCGACACCAGCGTGAACGCAATGCCGAAGCCCGCGCCCGCGATCACCGATCCGGCGATGTACCAGCCGATTCCGCCGTCCACGCCCAGTCCCAGCAGCAGCAGATTGCCGACCGCCGCCATACCCAGCGACAGCACGAAGCTGGTCTTGGTGCCGAGCAGATGCCCGATCCGCGAGCCGCCCATCGAGCAGGCGAACACGACAATGGCCATGGGGATGCCCAGCAGTGCCGCCTGCAGGGCGTCGCGCCCGGTGACCGACTGCAAGTACGTGCTGGTCAGGAAGCTCATCCCGGCCAGCGCCAGCATGCCCACGGTGCTGGAGCCGACCGCCACCGAGAACAGTCCGCGCCGGAACAGGCTCAGATCCACCAGCGGTTCGGTCAGGGTCCGCTGCCGCCGGATGAACAGTGTCAGCAACAGCACGCCGACCAGTCCGATGCCCACCGACGGTGCGGTGAACCCGTGCGCCGCGAATTCCTTGATCGCGTACACGACCGGCAGAATGCCGCCGATCGACAGCGCCACGCTCGGCAGGTCCAGGGGCGCGAGGCCCGCCGCGCGATGCTCCGGCAGCAGCAACGGCCCGAAGACCAGCAGCACCAGCAGCACCGGCGTATTGATGAGAAACACCGAACCCCACCAGAATTGGTGCAGCAGCACGCCGCCGATGATCGGCCCCACCGCCGACCCGCCCGCGAAGAACGCCGTCCACACGCCGATGGCGGTATTGCGCGCCCGCTGATCGGGGAACAGCGTGGAAATCAAGGCCAGGCTCGACGGCAGCAGGGTCGCGCCGCCCACGCCCATGAGCGCGCGGGCCGCGATCAGCACCGGCGCGCTCGGCGCGAAAGCCGCCAGCACCGAGGCGATTCCGAAGATGGTCGCACCCGCGAGCAGAATATTGCGCCGCCCGATCCGATCACCCAGATTGCCCATGGTGATCAGCAGCCCGGCGATCAGGAAGCCGTAGATGTCCAGAATCCACAACTGTTCCGTCGCAGAGGGATCCAGGTGCGCGGTGAGGGTCGGCATGGCGAGATACAGCACCGACATATCCATCGACACGAGCAGCACCGGCAGCAGCAATACCGCCAGTCCGGCCCAGGCGCGTCGGGGAGTCTTCGCGGCGGAATGCGCGAGCGTGCTGGTCATCACCTATCCTTCGGGTCGATCCGGGCTTCGAACTGAGGAGCGCGCGTACGACGTACGCGCGGCCGGAGTACAGTGTACGCACAACGGCGCGGGGAAGGGAAGAATTCGTCCGATGACAGAGGCCAAGCTCACCAGGGCCGCCATCGTCGACACCGCCATCGCCCTGGCCGACGAATCCGGGCTCGATGCCCTGTCCATGCGGCGGATCGCCGAGCGCATGGGCGCGGGGGCCATGTCGCTGTACCGGCACGTGCCCAATAAGGACACACTGCTCGCGGAGATGACCGACGAGGTCTCCCGGCGCAATCCCTACCCCTCGCCCGAGGGCCAGGGCTGGACCTGGCGGGACCGGGTGCGCATTGCCGCCGAGGTGGATTGGCGGCTGTATCAAGAACATCCGTGGGTGCTGTTCACCTTCGCGGTGCCGCGCTACAACTTCGGCGAGAACAGCCTCATCGTGCTGAGCTGGCTGGTCGAGGGCTTCCGCGAACTCGGCGTCGACACCCGCGAGGCCACCCGCATGTCGCTGTCGGTGTGGAGCTATATCGCCGGCGTCGCGCTGCAGCAGGTGAGCGCGCGCCTGCTCTCGGCTCGCGACAGCGAGGCCGATGAGCGTTCCGGCCTGGAGGCCCTGCTCGACGGCACGCCCTGCTGGCCGCCCACGCCCGCGCTCGCCGCGCTGGAGGGCACCGGCCGCGCCGATCTGCTCGATCCGGTGGCCATGCTCGATTCCGGTCTCAGCGCACTTTGCGACGGCTTCGAGGCCCGCGCCCGGCGCTAGTCACCCCGTCGCGTGTCGGTGGCGGCGATGAGTTTGCCTGCCGGGCATCGTCTGTACGGATGCACGCGGTGCGGTCCTGCCCGCACTGCGCGCACGAACCGTCTCCGACGACGAGGAGCAACCATGCCTCCCGCTTTCATCCCGGGCACACCCCGCTGGTTCGACGTCAGCGCCCCCGATATCCCCGCCACCGCCGCCTTCTACTGCGACCTGTTCGGCTGGACCGCCCAGGACACCGGTCCCGAGGCCGGTCACTACACCATCCTGCGCCAGGACGACGCCCAGGTCGCGGGCGTCGTCTCGGCCGCCAACCCGGACGGCACCGGGAAACCGGCCGTCTGGCTCCCCTACTTCGCGGTCGCCGATCTCGAAGCCACCACCACCGCCGCGGTCGGTGCCGGCGCGGGCGTCTTCGTCGCGCCCGCCGACGTCTTCGGCCGCCTGAAATTCGCCATTCTCACCGATCCGGACGGCGCGCCCTACGGCCTCGCCCAGCCCATCACCGATCCCGGCACCGAACGCTGGATGGCGCCGAACAATCCCTGCTGGGTCGAATACGCCGCGACCCGCGCCCCCGCCGACGCCCTCGCCCATTACGCGAAGGTCCTCGGCTGGACCCACACCAATGCCGCCTGGGAAACCGCCACCGAAAACCCCTACCAGGCCATCTCTGCCCCGGGCACCGGCGAATTCGGCGGCGCGCACCGGGCCGCCCCCGGCGAACCGGCCCCGTTCTGGTCCATGACCATCCACGTCCCCGATGCCGACGCCACCGTCGCCCGCGCGGTCGAACTGGGCGGCAAGATCATCGACGAACCGAAGGACCTTCCCGGCCCCTCCCGCGTCGGCGTCCTCGCCGATCCGGCGGGCGCGGCCTTCGCCGTCATGGCCTTCCCGCACTGACGATTACGAACCCTCGATCACGCCGTCGAGGTAGACCCACGCCCCGTTGTCGCGGCGGAACCGGCTGTTCTCGTGCAGCACGCCCGCCGCGCCGTGCGATCGATAGTGGGCCCGGAACTCCACCGTGCCCTCGGTGTGGAAGGGCCCGCCGCCGGTCGAGCCGATGATCTCGAGCTCCTCCCAGCGCATCCCCGGGTCGAAATCCACCTCGACCGGCCGGGTCGAGGGGTCCCAGCTGCGCAGCAGATACCCCTCGTCCCGGACGGCGAAGGCGCTGAATCGCGAGCGCATCAACTGCTCGGCGCTGCTCGCCGACACCTCGCCCCGGTGCAGCCGTCCACAGCAGTCGGCATAGTTCGCGGGCAGCCCGCACGGACAGGACTGCGGGACCGGAGTGGAGTTGCGGCGCTTGGACACGCACCCATTCTCCAATCCGGCCCGATCCCTACTCCTCGGGGTCGACGACGACGGCGTAGGCGAAGCCGTCCCAGCCCTTGCTGCCGACGGTTTGCAGGACGGTGGCGTCCAATCGCGGTTCGGCGGCGAACAATTCGATGACATCGCGACTGGCCTGGGCGGCGGCGTCGGGATCGGCGTCGACGATGGCGCCGTGGCGGACCACATTGTCGACGATGATGACCGAGCCGGGGCGGGTGAGTTTCAGCGCCCAGTTCACATAGTTGGAGTTGTTGATCTTGTCGGCGTCGATGAAGACCAGGTCGAAGGGTTCCGGTTTGCGCTGGGCGATAAGGGGCAGGGTTTCCAGGGCGGCCCCGGGTAGCACGTCCACGCGATCCCCGACCCCGGCCCGGTCCAGATTGGCGCGGGCCACCTCGGCGTGATGAGGATCGAATTCGAGAGTGACGACGCGGCCTTCCTTACCGACGGCGCGCGCCAGCCAGGTGGTGCTGTAGCCGCCGAGGGTGCCGATCTCCAGGACTCGTTCCGCGCGCATGGATTTGGCGAGCAGGTAGAGCCACTTGCCCTGCGGCGGCGAGACGTCGATCGCGGGTAAGCCAGCGGCCGCGTTCGCCTCGAGGGTCGCCGAATCCTGGTCTCCCACGACCGTATCCGCGAGGTAGCGGTCCACTTCTGCCCAGTCCGAGTTGCTCATACTGGGCAGTCTGCCACTCAGAACAGAAAATACCTCTGCGCCATGGGCAGTTCGGTGGCGGGCTCCTCCGCCCACACCTCGCCGTCGATGCGCACGGTGAAGGTGTCGGGATCCACCTCGATGCGCGGCATGGCGTCATTGCGGACCATATCGGCCTTGGTGCGCTTGCGAACATTGGCCACCGGCACCAGTTTCCGGTTCACCCGCAGCCGCTCGGCCAGACCGTCCTCGATGGCCTGCTCGGACACGAAATGCAGCGAGGCCCCCGCCGCCACGATGGGCGACGCGCCGAACATGGGGCGCGGCAGCACCGGCTGCGGGGTCGGAATGGAGGCATTGGCGTCACCCATGGCGGCCCAGGCGATCACGCCGCCCTTGAGCACCGCGTGCGGGCGCACCCCGAAGAACGCGGGCTCCCACAGCACCAGATCCGCCAGCTTGCCCACCTCGATCGACCCGATCTCGGCATCCAGGCCGTGCGCCACGGCCGGGCAGATCGTGTACTTGGCGACATAGCGCTGCACCCGGTTGTTGTCGGCCGCCCCGTCGCCCGCCAGCGCGCCGCGCCGGCGCTTCATGACGTGCGCGGTCTGCCAGGTGCGCATGACCACCTCGCCGATGCGGCCCATGGCCTGGGCGTCGCTGCCGATCATGGAGATCGCGCCCATATCGTGCAGCAGATCCTCGGCGGCAATGGTGGAGGGCCGGATGCGGCTCTCCGCGAAGGCCAGATCCTCGGGAATGGACGGGCTCAGGTGATGGCACACCATGAGCATGTCCAGATGCTCGTCCAGGGTGTTCACGGTGTGCGGCCGGGTCGGATTGGTGGAGCTGGGCACCACATTGAGATGCGAAGCGACGGTGATGATGTCGGGCGCGTGCCCGCCGCCCGCGCCCTCGGTGTGATACGAGTGGATGGCCCGGCCGCGAATGGCGGCCAGGGTGTCCTCCACGAATCCGGCCTCGTTCAAGGTGTCCGAGTGCAGCGCCACCTGCACACCCGAGGCGTCGGCCACGGTGAGGCAGGCGTCGATGGCCGCGGGCGTGGTCCCCCAGTCCTCATGCAGTTTGAAAGCCGCCGCGCCGCCGCGCAATTGCTCCCACAGCGCGTCCTGGCTGACGGTATTGCCCTTGCCCAGCAGCACGATGTTCACCGGCCACGAGTCGGTGGCCTCCAGCATGCGGCCCAGATGCCACGCGCCCGGCGTGACCGTGGTGGCCTTGGATCCCTCGGCCGGGCCGGTGCCGCCGCCGATCAGGGTGGTGATGCCGGAACCGATTGCCTCGTCGAGGATCTGGGGACAGATGAAGTGCACGTGGCAGTCGATGGCGCCCGCGGTGACGATGCGGCCGTTACCGGCGATGATCTCGGTCGACGGGCCGACCACCAGATCCGGGTGCACGCCGCTCATGGTGTCGGGATTACCGGCCTTGCCGATGGCGCAGATGCGCCCGTCGCGAATGCCGATGTCCGCCTTGATGATTCCCCAGTGATCGACGATCACCACGCCGGTGATGACGGTGTCCGGGGTGCCCTGCGCCCGGGTGGCGCGCGCCTGGCCCATGGATTCGCGCAGCACCTTGCCGCCGCCGAAGACGGCCTCGTCACCGGCGAGACCCGGTCCGCCGCTGCGGTCCTCGGTGATCTCGATGAGCAGATCGGTGTCCGCCAGCCGGATTCGGTCGCCGACGGTCGGTCCGAACAGTTCGGCGTAGCGGGCGCGGGAGAGTTCGGCCATCAGGCATCCAGCTTTCCGGGTGGGGTGAGGCTGATTCCGTGCACTTCGCGGGTCCCGCCCAGGGGCACCAGCGAAACCCGCTGGCCCAGACCGGGTTCGAACCGCACCGCGGTGCCCGCGGGAATATCGAGGCGGCGGCCGTGCGCGGCCTCGCGATCGAAGCGCAGCGCCGCATTGGCCTGCGGGAAGTGCACGTGCGATCCGACCTGGACCGGCCGGTCACCGGTGTTCACCACATCCAGTTCGATGCGGTCGGCTCCGGGGTTGAGCTCGATAGTGCCTTCGGCACACAGGTATTCACCAGGAATCACGCGCGTCATCCGATCGGGTGGTGGACGGTGACGAGCTTGGTGCCGTCGGGAAAGGTGGCCTCCACCTGGACGTCGTGGATCATCTCCGGCACGCCGTCCATCACGTCGTCGCGGGTGAGCACGGTGCGCCCGGAGGCCATGAGCTCGGCCACGGTCCGCCCGTCGCGCGCCCCCTCCAGGACGTGGTCGGTAATGAGTGCGATCGCCTCGGGGTGATTGAGCTTCAACCCCCGGGCCTGCCGCCGCCGAGCCAATTCGGCCGCGTAACTCAGCAGCAGGCGTTCCTGCTCGTGCGGCGACAAACGCATTCGGGCTCCTCACCGAGGTCGCGGGGCGGGTCGTCGGTCATTCTGGCACGCCCCGCGTTACCTGCATGTTTCGGCGATGTTGCACTGCGCGTCGGCGGAAATCCGCCGCGCGGCCGCGAATCAGTTCTGCGCGTACATGTTCTGCAGCCGCACCTGGCCCCGCGCCACGGTGCGCTCCTGCTCATCGGTGATCACCACGACCCACAGCTGCTGCGACCGCCCGCGATGAATCGGCGTCGCCACCCCGCGCAGCTTGCCCTCGCGCGCCGAGCGCAGGAAGTCGGTGTTGTTGTTCACGCCGACCACGGTGCCGCGCTCGCCCAGCCAGACGCTGGCCGCGAAACTGGCGAGGGATTCGATGACGGTGCAGTACACGCCGCCGTTCACGATGCCGAAAGGCTGGAACTGCTGCGGGGTGACCACCCATTCCGCCGTGACCCGATCCGGGCTGGTCTCGGTGAACTTCAGACCGATGAGGTCGGTGAAGGTGCCCTCGCTCAGCTTGTTCATGAGTTCGGGCGTCACATCGGCCATGGAGCGGATCGATGAGAAGTCAGGCTGCGTCATGAGATCCACCCTGGCACAGGGCCCGGAATACGAAGCGGCGGGCTCCCCCCGAAGGGGAACCCGCCGCGGCAGTGGATCGGGGGTCTCGGCAGCCCTCCGGACTCTCGCTCGATCCTAACGCCGGTTCTCAGTGTAGGTCAGGCTTACCTAACAAAGCAAGCCCTTCGCACCGGCAATCCGCGATCCTCCAAGGCCGCGAGCATGGCCTGGCCGCGCCGCGCGCCCTCGGAGGAGTTGGTGCCCGCCAGCGCCGGAACATAGGTCGCCGCACCGACAATGGATTCCGCGACGAGGGACCAGTAGCGGCGCGCGCCCAGGCCCGAGCAGCGAGCCATGGCCTGCTGGATCAGGATCAGGGCCGGTTCGCTGCGGGCGGCCAGCCAGACGTAGAGGGCGGGCTCGCAGGGCAGGGTCACGATGCCCGGTTCGCCGTCGAGGCGGTCGCCCTCGATCACGCGGATCGTGGTGTCGGCCAGCCCGGCCCAGTCGATGCCGCCGTCATTGTCGGTGTGGATCCACAGGTTCTCCAGGCCGGGATCCCAGGCCCGGCCCTCGGAGACGAGCAGGGCCATGACGCGGCCGACGACCGCGTGAATGAGGGCGGTGGCCACCACCTCGGCGGCGATTCCGGCATCGGTCATCTCGGCGGCGTGACGCCGGTACATGAGCTCGATACGGCCTTCACGAACCCCGTCGGCCAATCGCCACCACCGGCGTTTGCCCTGATCAGCCATGGCGGCAACGGCGTACACGCGCGGATGCTCCGGTTGCAGCGCACGCAGCCGGGCGCACGCGCGGCCGAAGGACAGCCTCATATCGCGAGGGGGGCACACGGTCACGGGTTCGAGCATTCGAACCTCCTCATCACTCGACGTTTGCGGGCCGGAACGGAAGATAGGTTAGGGTTACCATACTTAGATCAGCAATGAACTCATCAGGAGTAGTTCGTCACCGTGCCCGCCGTAGTCACCACCAGACGGCGACGTCTGTCCGGACTTCTGCTGTTGTCCGCGCTCTTGCTGTGCGCACTGGCGGCCAGCATCGCCCTCGGATCGCGGACATTGCCGCTGAATACGGTGTGGGAGGCGCTCACCTGCCCGGGCGGGCTGCCCCTGACGTGCCCGTCCCAGGACGCCGCCGAGCAGATCGTGCGCGAATTGCGGCTGCCGCGAACCGGACTGGCGCTCATTACCGGCCTGGCCCTCGGCATGGCGGGTGCGCTGATTCAGGGCTACACCCGAAACCCGCTGGCAGACGCCGGATTACTCGGACTCAATGCGGGCGCGGCGTTCCTCGCCGCGCTCAGCATTCACCTGTTCGCGCTCACCACCCCGGCGCAATACATCTGGTTCGCCTTCGCGGGCGCGCTCATCGCCGGACTCGTCGTCTTCGGCGTCTCCGCCATCGGCGGCGGCAAGGCCAGCCCGCTGAGCCTGGTGCTCGCCGGTGCGGCCGTGACCGCGTTCCTGCAGGCCATGACCAATGTCGTTGTCCTCATGGACGAGACGGCCCTCAACACCTACCGCTATTGGGTGGTCGGCGATGTCGCCGGGCACGACGCCTCGGTCTTCCGGCAGGTGCTGCCCTTCCTGGCGGTCGGTATGGTCCTGGCCCTGATCGCCGCACCCGGCTTGAACCTGCTCGGCCTCGGCGACGATGTGGCGCGCGGCCTGGGCGTCAACCTCACCCGCAGCCGCATGCTCGGCCTGGCATCGGTCGTCCTGCTCGCCGGCGCCGCCACCGCCGCAGTCGGCCCGATCGCCTTCCTCGGCCTGATCGTCCCGCACCTGGCCCGCGCCCTCACCGGCCCGGATTACCGCTGGCTACTGCCCTATTCGGGCCTCATCGGCGCACTCACCCTGCTCCTCGCGGACACCGTCGGCCGCCTCATCGCACGTCCGGGCGAACTCCAGGCCGGCGTCACCCTGGCAGCGATCGGCGCCCCCTTCTTCATCCTCATGGTGCGCCGCCGAAAGCTGGTGAGCCTGTGAGCCTCTCCCCCGGTCACCTGGGCACGTCCACCCGTCACCCCGGCCTCTCCACCCGCCATCCTGGCCTCTCCACCCGTCACCCCGGCCTCTCCACCCGCCATCCTGGCCTCTCCACCCGTCACCCCGGCCTCTCCACCCGTCACCCCGGCCTCTCCACCCGTCACCCCGGCCTCTCCACCCGTCATCCCGGCGTGCTTGTGGCCGGGATCCACGCCCGCCATACACCGCCCGGCGCGGTAGATTCCGGCCAAAGGCACGCCGGAATGACCAGGGGGCACGCCGCAATGGCCAGATTTCACCAGGAGATGACCGGAGTCCGGGGCACTGCGAAAGTTGGTGGGCTGTGAGCACTTCGACGCCGGCGCCCCCGGCGGTGCGCGCGGTCAGGCCGGCGCTGCGGATCGGCAGGTTCTCGACGGTGCTGCGCATCGGCGCGCTGCTGACCGTCGCGGCCCTCATCGCCCTTCTGCTCGTGCTTTTCGCGCTGGATATCGCCATCGGCGAGTATCGGCTGCCGCTCGGCACGGTGCTGGATGTGCTGGGCGGCGGCGGAACCCGGGCGCAGCGGTTCCTCATTTTGGATTCGCGACTGCCCCGTGCGCTGACGGCCGTCGTGGTCGGTGCGGCGCTGGGGATGGCGGGCGCGATCACGCAGTCGATCCTGCACAATCCGCTGGCCAGTCCGGACATCCTCGGTATCACCGCCGGTGCGAGCGTCGGCGCGGTCCTGGTGATCTCGGGGGCGGGGTTCGCGACCACCGGAGTGATTGTCACGCTGGGCGTTCCGCTCGCGGCGCTGGCCGCGGGCCTGCTCACCGGCGTGGCCATCTACCTGCTGGCGTGGGGGCGCAATGCGTCCGGGGACAGCGGGGTGATGGGATTCCGGTTGGTGCTCATCGGCATCGGGGCGAATGCCGCGCTGCTGGCGGTCGTGAGCTGGTTGCTCACGCGCGCCACGCTCATGGATGCGTCGCGGTCCCAGCATTGGCTGACCGGGTCGCTGAACAAGGCCGACTGGTCCACGCTGTGGCCCGCCGCCATCGGTCTCGCGATCACCCTCACCGTGACCGCCGCCTCGGCCCGCACCCTGGCCGCGCTGCGGTTCGGCAATGACACCACCCGGGTGCTCGGCGTCCGGATCCAAACCCAGCAGGCGGTTCTCATCGGATCCGCCGTCACCGCCACCGCGCTCGCCACGGCCGCCGTCGGCCCGCTGGGCTTCGTCGGCCTGGCCGCGCCGCAGATCGCGCGCCGCCTGCTCCGCACCCCCGGTGAGCCGATCATCGCCTCCGCCCTGATCGGAGCCATTCTGGTGCTGGGCTCGGATCTGGCCTCCCGCACGCTGTTTCCCGTCGACCTGCCCGTCGGCGTGGTGACCGCGGCATTCGGTGCGCCATTCTTGATCTATCTGCTCGTCCGCGCGAACCGGAAGGCGACCCTGTGACCGCCGTCGAAAACCATCACCTCGGCGCCGAGGACATCACCCTCGGCTACGGCGACCGTGTCGTAGTCGACGGGCTCAGCCTTGCTATCGAACCCGGCCTGATCACTACCGTTATCGGGCCGAACGGCTGCGGTAAGTCGACGCTGCTGCGCTCGCTGGGCCGGCTGCTGCGCCCCAAGGCGGGCCGGGTCGTGCTGGACGGCAAGGCCATTTCGACCATGAAGACCAAGGACATCGCTCGCATCGTCGGCATGCTCCCGCAGACTCCGGTCGCCCCGGAGGGTCTCACCGTCGCGGATCTGGTTGCGCGCGGCCGTCATCCGCATCAGTCCTGGCTGCGCCAGTGGTCCGCCGACGACGAAACCGAGGTGACCACCGCGCTCGAGCAGACCGGCATCGCCGATCTCGCCGACCGCACCCTCGACGAGCTGTCCGGCGGCCAGCGTCAGCGCGCCTGGATCTCCATGGCCCTGGCCCAGGGCACCGACATCCTGCTGCTCGACGAGCCCACCACGTATCTGGATCTCGCCCACTCCCTCGAGGTCCTCGATCTCGTCGATCGCCTGCACGACGACTACGGCCGCACGGTCGTCATGGTGCTGCACGATCTCAATCTCGCCATCCGCTACAGCGACCGTCTGGTCGTCATGCACGCCGGCCGCATCGTCGCGCACGGCCGACCGGCCGATATCGTCACCGCCGAGCTGTTGCAGGAAGTTTTCGGCCTGCGCGCCGAAGTCCTCGAAGATCCGGTGTCCGGGCGACCGATGATCGTGCCCATCGGCACCCGGCATGTGCACGGATCCGCGGGCTGCGAAAAAGTTCCGGCCCGCCGCTATGACTAATCCCACACCAGCAACTACCCGGTTACGACGACTTGTAGTACGCATTCGTGTCGTTGTCTCCGTAAACTTGTGGGATGGCAGGTCTTGGTGAACTCGAGAAAGCGGTCATGGACCAGTTGTGGTCGGCCGATGAACCCCAGACGGTGCGGCAGGTCCACGAGGCTCTCGCCGAGCGCCGCGAACTCGCGTACACCACGGTGATGACTGTGCTGCAGCGTCTGGCGAAGAAGAATCTGGTGGTCCAGCAGCGCGACGATCGCGCGCATCGCTACGCCCCCGTGCACACCCGCGACGAACTCGTCGCCTCCCTCATGGTGGACGCCCTCCAGCAAGCCGACGAAGTCGGCAGCCGCCGGGCGGCGCTCGTGCACTTCGTCGAACAAGTCGGAGCCGATGAGGCTGCCGCATTGCGCGATGCACTCGCTAAGCTCGAAGCAACCGAGGCGGCGCGCAAGCAGTCGGGAGATGGCAAGCAGCCTTAAACGACAACCTCGGCCAGACCCCCACAACGTAGTGAGCTGAGGAATGGACGTAACAGCGGCGGTATTCGCCGGTCTCGCATTGTTTCTGGCGGGACCGGCCCCGGCGCTGCTCAGCCGAGCCCAATGGCCCTATCGCAGTCCCCGTGCGGCACTGGTGCTCTGGCAGGCGATCGCGCTCGCGGCCGTGCTGTCGGCATTCAGTTCCGGCCTGGCCATCGCCAGCCGCCTGCTCGTGCCCGGACCCGACGGACGCCCCACCACCACCCCGAGCCAGGAGATCGACGCGCTCGGCCTGCCGCTGTGGCTGGCCTATGTCACCGTCTTCGCGCTCACCCTGCTCATCGGCGCGCGGCTCATCTTCTCGGTGATCCGCGTCGGCGTGCACACCCGGCGGCGCCGGGCCCGGCACCGCATGCTGGTCGACCTGCTGGATCAGAGCGGGGTGGAACGCAAGTCCGCCGATATCCGGGTGCTGGCCGCCGCCGAACCCATTGCCTACTGCCTGCCCGGCATCCGCCAGCGCGTGGTGCTGAGCCAAGGCACCGTGACCAATCTTTCCGATGAGGAGTTGACCGCGATCGTCAGCCACGAACGGTCGCATCTGCGCGCCCGCCACGATCTGGTGCTGGAGGCGTTCACCGCCGCGCACGAGGCCTTCCCGCGGGTGGTGCGCTCCAAATCCGCGCTGGATTCGGTGAAGCTGCTCATCGAACTGCTCGCCGATGATTCGGCGGTCAAGGTCACCGGACCCACTCCCCTGGCCCGCGCCCTGGTGGCCTGCTCCAATTCCCCTGCCCCGCAAGGCGCCATGGCCGTGGGCGGGCCGACCACGCTCATCCGCATCCAGCGCCTGGCCGGACCCATGGGCGATCTGAAGATCGCGGCGGCGGCCTATCTGGCCGCGGCCGCCATCCTGGTGGTGCCGACCCTCGCCGTGGCCATTCCGTGGCTACAGGAACTGAGCCGACTGCTGGTGACGCGTGCCTGAGACCTTTGCGGAGCTGGGTCTTCCGCCGGTGCTGGTGCATGCCCTGCGCCGGGACGGCATCGACAAGCCCTTCCCCATTCAAGCCGCCGTTATTCCCGACATCCTCGCCGGTCACGACGTACTCGGCCGTGCCGCAACGGGTTCGGGCAAAACCCTCGCCTTCGGCCTGCCCATGCTGGTCCGCCTCTTCGGCGCGCCCTCGGCGCCGGGCCGCCCGCGCGGGCTGGTCCTCGCGCCGACGCGCGAGCTGGCCATTCAGATCGAATCCGCGCTGGACGAGCCCGCGTTGTCGCTCGGCCTGCGCATGGCCACGGCCGTCGGCGGTCTGCCGATCAAGAATCAGGAAGAGCGCCTGCGCCGCGGCGTCGACCTGCTCATCGCCACACCCGGCCGCCTCACCGACCTCATCGGCCGCAAGGCCGCCGACCTGTCCGCGGTGCAGGTGGTGACCGTCGACGAGGCCGACCACATGTCCGAGCTCGGCTTCCTGCCGCAGCTCACGGCTGTCCTCAATCGCGTTCCGGAAGACGCCCAGCAACTGCTGTTCTCGGCCACCTTGGACGACACCGTGGACACCCTCATCGAGCGCTACCTCGACTCCCCTGTCCGGCATGCGATCACGGCGCAACCCGGCGGCTCACCCGAAGCCGCTGAGGGAAGCGCGAACTCGGCCACGGTAGATGCCGCTGGTCTCCAGACGCCCGGCGCTCCCTCGTCCGGCGCAGCCGCCGGACCGGGCGCATCCGCACCGGCCATTACCCATTACGCGCTGCACGTCCGCCGCAACGACAAGCGCACGGTCGTCAATGAGATCGCCGCCCGCGCGGGCCGCACCCTGCTGTTCGTGCGCACCCAGTACGCCGCCGACAAACTCGCCCGCCGCCTGCGCGAATCCGGTATCCCCGCCGCCGCGCTGCACGGCGGCAAATCGCAGAACCACCGCAATCGCACGCTGGCCGCCTTCGCTGACGGCACCGCGCCCGTCCTGGTCGCCACCGATGTGGCCGCGCGCGGCATCCACGTCGACGACATCTCCCTCGTCGTGCACGTCGATCCGCCGGAGGACCCGAAGGACTACCTGCATCGCACCGGCCGCACCGCCCGCGCGGGAGCGAGCGGCACCGTGGTCACCGTCGTCACCCCGGACGAGCGCGCGGAGGCCGCCGAGATGGCCCGCCGCGCCAGCGTCACCCTCACCGACGTCGAGGTCCGCCCCGGCGATCGCCGCCTGGCCGAGATCACCGGCGCCCGTCGCCCCTCCGGGCGCCCGGTCCCCGATCCGGCCGTTCCCGTTGCGGCCGAACCCGATTCGCCGCGACCGTCCTTCCGCCCGCGCGTCGATCCGCGCACCGGCAGCCGCCAGCACAATAAGAAACGCAAACCGGGCGCGGCACGCCGCTCCGGGCGCTGAGACCAGGCGGTCCGGCGACACTCCGGCATCACCCTGGACACGCCGAGGGCTTCGCCGCGCCGGACCACGATGGCTATTGCTGAGCTACCCGCTCAGGTGAGGTCGGCATTCCCGTCGATCACCTTGAGGTGGTATTCGAAGCGATCGATCCGCCAGCCCTTGGCGGTGCGCTGGAACCCGAGGTCGTAGCTGCCCACGAAGGTGCGCGTCTTCCCGTGCGCCGCATCGTTCTTCACATGCACGGCAATGGCGTCCGCATGCGCGACGGCGGTGTCGCCGGTGATCTCCACCAGATGGTTTCCGGCCTGGTGGTGCACGGCGTCCAGTCCGCCCAGGCCCTCGGCCCACGCCTCGGTGATGAAGGTGGCGGGACGCTCGGCGCCGGGATCGCCGAATCCGCCGTCGAAGAACACCCGCTCGGCGAAGACGGATTCGAGCAGATCGCCCCAGCGGGCCTGATCGGTATAAACGAACAGCTTGGTGATGGTGTCGCCGATGGCGATGCGGTCGGCGAGCTCGGAGGTGCCTGTCACAGCGCGAAATTACGGCCACCCCGGCAGGCGCGCAACCGGATGCGACCGGCCCGCCGCTCCGCACACTTCCAGCGTCCGGCCGTCCGGAACAACCTTTCGGAATGACAACGTGTTCGACAGCACAGCGTTGCAATGGGCACTGGGTGCCGTCCATGGCCGAGGTGGCCGACTACACTGGTGCGTTGCATGCGTGACACCAGGTAGCGCGCGAAGGGCAATCCGGCCCAGTGGATGACCTTCGGGTGAATTCGTGCCATATACCTGCTATCGGAGCATGGAGAACACGAAAACCCCACGTCAACCTATGGAGCGGCAACAACCGTGCAGTTTCTTCCCGGGCAGAATCCGCCCTACGACTTGACCTACGACGATGTCTTCCTCGTCCCCAGCCGGACGGATGTGACCTCGCGTTTCGATGTCGACCTGTCCTCGAGCGACGGCACCGGGACCACCATTCCGCTGGTCGTCGCCAATATGACCGCCGTCGCCGGCCGCCGCATGGCCGAGACGGTGGCCCGCCGCGGCGGCATCGTGGTGCTGCCGCAGGATCTGCCGATCCCGGCGGCCGCGGACACCATCGCCTTCGTGAAGAGCCGCTCGCTCACCGCCGACACCCCGGTCACCCTGGATCCGGATCAGTCGGTGTCCGATGCGCTGGCGCTGATTCACAAGCGCGCGCACGGCGCCGTCATCGTGGTCGAGGACGGCAAGCCGGTCGGCGTCGTCACCGAGGCCGCCTGCGCGGATGTCGACCGCTTCGCCCGGCTGAGCACCGTGGCCGAGACCGATTTCGTCTCCGCCCCGGCCGACGCCTCGCCGCGTGAGGTCTTCGACCTGCTGCACGCCCGCCATCGCGATCTGGCCGTGCTGGTCAATGCCGACGGCACCCTGGCCGGCGTCATGACCCGCACCGGCACCATTCGCGCCGGCATCTACCAGCCCGCCGTGGACGCGCAGGGCCAGCTGCGCATTGCCGCCGCGGTCGGCATCAACGGCGATGTCCCGGCCAAGGCCAAGGCGCTCGTCGACGCCGGCGCGGACGTGCTGGTCATGGACACCGCGCACGGTCACCAGATCAAGATGCTGGAGGCGCTGCGCTCGGTGGCCGCCCTGGATCTGGGCGTGCCGCTGGTGGCGGGCAATGTGGTCTCCGCCGCGGGCACCCGCGATCTCATCGAGGCCGGCGCGGACATCATCAAGGTCGGTGTGGGCCCCGGCGCCATGTGCACCACCCGCATGATGACCGGTGTGGGCCGGCCGCAGTTCTCGGCCGTGGCCGAATGCGCCGCCGCCGCCAAGGAATTCGGCAAGCACGTGTGGGCCGACGGCGGCGTCCGCCACCCGCGCGATGTGGCGCTGGCCCTCGCGGCGGGCGCGGCGAACGTCATGATCGGTTCCTGGTTCGCGGGCACCTACGAGTCGCCCGGCGATATGCGCATCGACCGCGACGGCAATCGCTACAAGGAGTCCTTCGGCATGGCGTCCAAGCGCGCCGTGGCCGCCCGCACCGCCTCCGATTCCGCCTTCGACCGCGCCCGCAAGGCGCTGTTCGAGGAGGGCATCTCCAGCTCGCGCATGCGCCTGGATCCCGAGCGCCCGGGCGTGGAGGACCTGATCGATCACATCACCTCCGGTGTGCGCAGCTCCTGCACCTACGCCGGCGCCCGCACCCTCGCGGAATTCCACGAGCGGGCCACGCTGGGCGTGCAGTCGGCGGCCGGTTTCGCCGAGGGCCGGCCGCTGCCCTCGGGCTGGTGACCACTCTGTAAGACCGCACAGTCGTTCCCGGCGAGTCGCACCGACTCGCCGGGTTCGATGTGTCCGGGCCGGTCATATCTGTGTCTGAGCCGGTCATACCGGAGGCCGTGCGCCCGAACAATAGCCATCGCGTTTCACCCGGTACCATGTGCGATACCGGACCCGTTCGGCACCACCGAGCGATTGCCGCACCACTACCGTCCTTCGAAAGGAACCAGTTGTCACCCGCGTCCAAGGGCGCCGCTCAGGAGGGCTCCTCTACCGAGCCGGGTGACAAACCCGGCGTTCCCGTTCTCCCAGCACTACACGCGACCGGGCGGTGCTGATCGTGTCGGTCGTGTTCACCGTTCTCAGCCTGCTCGGCTTCATCGCTCTCACCGCCGGAACCGCGCTCTTCGTCGCGGCGGAATTCTCGCTCACGGCCCTGGAACGCAGCACCGTCGAGGCCCACGCCCGCGAGGGCGATCGCCGCGCCCGGCAGGTGCGCCAGGCGCATCGCACACTCTCGTTCCAGCTCTCCGGCGCACAGCTGGGCATCACCATCACCACGCTGATCACCGGCTATATCGCCGAGCCGGTGCTGGCCCGGCTGCTGGAGCCGGCGTTCACCGCCCTCGGCGTGGGCAGCGCTGCCGCACACGGCATTTCGCTGGCCCTGGCGCTGATCCTGGCCACCTCGCTGTCCATGATCTACGGCGAGCTGGTACCCAAGAACATCGCCATCGCCGCGCCGCTGTCCACCGCGCGCACCACCGCGGGGCCGATGATCTGGTTCTCCACCGTCTTCCGCTGGATGATCAATTTCCTCAATGGCACCGCGAACTGGGCCGTGCGCCGGATCGGCATCGAACCGGCCGAGGAACTGCGCTCGGCGCGCTCGCCGCAGGAATTGGGTTCGCTGGTGCGGACTTCCGCGCTGCACGGCGCGCTCGATCAGCGCACCGCGCAGGTGGTGGACCGGTCGCTGCAGTTCGGTGAGCGCAGCGCCGAGGAACTCATGACCCCGCGCGTGAAGATCGAATCCCTCGACAAGGACGACACTCTCGCCGATCTCATCGAGGCCGCGGGCCGCACCGGGTACTCCCGGTTCCCGGTCATCGACGGCGATCTCGACAACACCCTGGGCGTGGTGCACATCAAGCAGACCTTCCTGCATCCGATCAAGGCGCGCCGCACGGTGAAGCTGTCGTCCATCGCGCAGCCGGTGCCGATCGTGCCCGCCAGCCTGGACGGCGACGAGGTGCTCGAGCGCGTGCGCGCCGACGGCATGCAGGTGGCGCTGGTCGTCGACGAATACGGCGGCACCGCGGGCCTGGTCACCATGGAGGACATCATCGAGGAGATTCTCGGCGACGTCCGCGACGAGCACGACGAAGAGGAACTCGATGTGCGCCGCACGGCCGCGGGCTGGGACTGCTCCGGGCTGCTGCGCATCGACGAGGTCTCCCGCACCACCGGATACGACGCCCCCGAGGGCGAATACGAAACCCTCGGCGGCCTGGTGCTGACCCGGCTGGGCCGCATCCCCGAGACCGGTGACGAGGTGCTGCTGCCGCATCCGGGCAGCGGTCACCACAATGGTTTCGAACCGCACACCGACGGCGGCTGGATCGCGAAGGTGGAACGCATGGACGGCCGCCGCATCGACCGGGTGCTGTTGCGCCCGGTGACCGCCGAGGTCCTGGCGAGCTGGGAGCACGACCATGGGTGACCTGTGGGCCATCGGCCTCACCGTGCTGCTGCTGCTCGGCAACGCCTTCTTCGTGGCCGCCGAGTTCGCGCTCATCTCCGCCCGCCGCGACCGGCTGGAAGCCCTTGCCGCACAAGGCAAGCGCGCCGCCCATACGGTGATCGAGGCCGGGCAGAACCTGTCCATGATGCTGGCCGCCGCACAGCTGGGCATCACCATCTGCTCGATTCTGCTGGGCCGCGTCGGCGAACCGGCGGTGGCGCATCTGCTGGAGACGCCGTTCGATCTGCTCGGCGTGCCCGAGCAACTGCTGCACCCGATCTCGTTCGCGCTGGCCCTGACCATCGTGGTGGTGCTGCACATCCTGCTCGGCGAGATGATTCCGAAGAACATCGCCCTGGCCGGTCCGGAACGCGCTGCGCTGCTGCTGGTTCCGGCGCATCTGATGTTCCTGCGGGTGGCGCGGCCGCTGATCGCCGTCTACAACCTGGCGGCGAATCTGACGCTGCGGGCGCTGCGCATCGAGCCCAAGGACGAGCTGGACGCCACGGTCTCCTCGGTGGAGCTGGCCGAGATGTTCGGCGAATCCCATTCCGAGGGCCTGCTCGACGAGGAGGAGCACCGCCGCCTCACCCAGGCGCTGGGCTCCAGTGACCGCATTGTCGCCGATGTCATGGTGCCGCTGGCCAAGACCCGGTCGGTGCCGCTGCGCGGCGACGGCACCACCCTCGGCGATATCGAAACCGCCGTCGCCGAAACGGGATTCTCCCGCTACCCGGTGCGCGCGGCCGACGGCTCCCTGGTGGGCTATCTGCACGTCAAGGATGTCCTGGACCTGGTGGCCGATGACGAGGCGGGCCCGGCGACCCCGATCCCCCGCACCGATATCCGCCCGCTGCCGACGGTGAGCATGGGCACCACCCTGTTCGAGGCCCTGGCCCGCCTGCGCCGCACCAACTCCCACCTCGGCCGCGCGGTCGACAGTCGCGGCAATACCGTCGGCATCGTCGCCCTCGAGGACCTGGTGGAGGAATTCGTCGGCACCGTCCGCGACGCCACCCACCGCATCGCCGAATGATCGGGCACGCATCGCGGCTGCTGCCGGAAACCGAATGGCGCGAGCGGGCCGCGACCCATCGCGCCAAGGTGGACGACCTGGTCGGCCCGTACCTGCGGGCGCGGGCCGACGGGTCCAAGCATCCGGTGATCGACTTCCTGTTCACCTATTACGGCCACAAGCCGGCGCAGCTCAAGAAGTGGCATCCCGGCTGGGGCGTGGCCCTGGCCGGGGCCGCCGAGTACGCCGAATCCCGCGGCTACCACCGGGTTCCGGGCGACGCCCCGGCCTGGACCGCGGATCCGGCCTTCCTGGCCAAGCGCCGCGGCACCCTCGAATTCGTGACGGACCTGCTGACGGCCACCGCCGCCCGGCCCACCCAGCTGTCCTGCTTCGGACTGCACGAGTGGGCCATGGTCTACCGCAGCGACGAGGTGCGCCATCAGCAGGTTCCGCTGCGGCTGGGCCACGCGGGCACCGATGCGGTGGTCGAGTCGATGCAATTGCGCTGCACCCATTTCGACGCCTTCCGGTTCTTCACACCCGAAGCCGTCCCCCTCAATATCGAACCGCTCACCCGCGCGGACCAGATCCATCGCGAACAGCCCGGCTGCCTGCACGCGAATATGGACATCTACAAGTGGGGCTTCAAGCTCACCCCGCTGATCGGCTCCGATCTGCTCTTCGACTGTTTCGAGCTGGCCTGCGCGGCCCGTGAGCTCGACATGAAGGCCAGCCCGTACGATCTCGCCGAGTACGGCTACGACCCGATCCGCATCGAAACGCCCTCGGGCCGCGCCGAATACGTCCGCGCCCAATCCGATATCGCCGCCCGCGCCACGGCCCTGCGCACCCGACTCGCCGAGGCATGCCGGGAACTCCTGGCCGTGGCGGCCACGCCCGGTCCATGATTGGACATGTCGGAAACCAATAAGCACAACTTGGTCTATTTCGAGAATCCGTCCATGCGCGGGCTCTACGAATGCATGGAGGAGTGGCAGGTGCTCAACAAGCGGCGCCTGCTCTCCATCAGCGTGCAGCAGGATCGCGACAATTACTGCTGCATTGCCCTGACCAACCCGACCGAGGTCGTGATCACCAGCGCCGACGGCGCATTCCACGCGCAGGTCAGCCGATTCGGCATGCTCGCCGTCGACGCGCAGTAGCACTCGGCCGACCTGCGCGGCTCAGCGGAAGGCGTCGGCGTGCGCCGTGGCCCATTCGCTGAAGGTGCGCGGAGCGCGGCCCAGGATCTCCGCCACCGTGGGCCGGACGATGGATTCGTCGATGGACCCGTTGACATAGAAGTCGAGGAAGGCGCTCACGTACTCGACGGGGGTGGTTTCCAGCAGTTGGGCGCGCGCCTCCTCGGTGGAAAGACCTTCGCAGGTGAGATCGCGGCCGGTGGTCACGGCGAGAATGGCCACCTGATCGGCGGCGGTGAGCGGCTCCGGACCGGTGGGCCACAGGATTTCGCCGTGATGGCTGTCCGCGCGCAGGACGGCGGCGGCCACCGCGCCGAGGTCCCGCGGATCCAGGACCGCGTTCCGGACCTCGGGGAACGGGGCGCGGACCACGTCCCCGGCCCGCAGTTGCGGCAGCCAGCGCAGGGCATTGGACGCGAAAGCGCAGGGGCGCAGGATGGTCCAGGCCGCACCGCTGTCGATGGCCGCTGCTTCGGCGGCCATCATGTAGGCGGTGATGGCATTGGCGGTGTCGCCGGTGCCGGCCGACACCCCCGAGAGCTGGACGATGTGCTCGACGCCGGCCTTCGCGGCCGCCTGCGCGACGCCCGGATAGCCGGGCAGCAGGAACAGCGCGCGCACGCCCGCGAAATCCAGCGCCTCGGGCGAGGTGAGATCGCCCGCCACGGCTTCCGCGCCTTCGGGCACGACCGCGCGCCCGGGATCGCGCACCAGTGCCCGCACCGGCGCTCCGTCCGCGGCCAGCGCCCGCACCACTTCCGCACCGACATTGCCGGTCGCTCCAGTCACGAGAATCATTGCGCGAGTTCCTTTCACGGGTTCACAGGGTCCGGCCGAAGTGGGCGGCGACGGTATCCGCCACAATGGTGCCCCAGGGCTCCTGGTCGTAGAAATCGAACCGGGTGCCCGCGGTCCAGAAGATATCCTTCGGCCCCGCCAGTCCGGCGTGGAAACGATGCGCCATGCTGCCCGGCTGCCCCGGTCGCCGGCTCCGGGCGCTCCTCGCGGCATTGCCGGATTCGGACGAGATTCCCACCAACCCTACCGAGCGGTCAGTTTTTCTATTACCGTCCCAGACGTTACCGGGGCCACACCGTGCACTTGTGCTGTGCCGCCGGTCACGGATGTAGTGGCTCGTTGAAACGGGGGTACCGCAATGTGGCGGTTCGCGAATGCGCGGCGGTCGAAGCCGGGGATCGTGTTGGTCAGTGCGCTGCTGACGGCGGCCATGCTGCCGATGGGCGGGGCGACGGCGGATTTCCAGTCCGAGTTCGCCGAGGACGTGCAGCAGTTCTTCGATGTCGGGCGCACGGCGGTGCCGCGGGCGGAGTGCGGGGCGGACGCGCTGCCGGAAACCGGTCTGCAGGGCGATGTTCCGGCCGCGGATCGCAATAGCGGACGCAGTACGCAGGGATATCGGTGCAATCTGTCCTTCGTCGGCGGGTATGTCGGCAAGGGCGCGGGAATCACCTCCGCCAGCTTCGAGCACTGCTCCTACACCGGGTCGCTGTTCCCGGGCAATCTGCTCGGGCCCGCGCAGGGCGTGCAGGTCCTCGATGTCTCCGATCCGGCGAATCCGGTGCTGACGGCGACGCTGACCGAACCGGCCATGCTGGCGGGGACGTGGGAGTCACTGAAGGTCAATGCCGAGCGAAAACTGCTGGTGGGCACCGGCGTTCCGCTCGGCGAGGGCGCGGGATATCTCTCGGTCTACGACATCTCCGATTGCGCGCATCCACGGCTGCTGAATCCGGGGCCCGGATCGAATCTGCTCATGCCGCTGCCGATCACGACCCATGAGGGCGGGTTCTCGCCGGACGGGCGGACCTATTGGGCCTCCGGTATCGCACCGGGCTTCGTGAGCGCGGTCGATCTCACCGATCCGGCCGATCCGCACGTGATCTGGCAGGGGCTCACCGGGATCGAGGCGCACGGGTTCGGGATCAGCCCGGACGGCAACCGGATGTACCTGTCGGCGCTGGGCGGGTTCACCGTGCTCGATATCAGCGCGGTGCAGCGGCGGGATCCGAATCCGCAAGTGCCGCACCTGGGCCGGGTGTTCTGGACCGACGGCTGGGCGACCCAGCACAGCATTCCGGTCACCTATGACGGGCAGCCGTACCTGTTCACCGCCGACGAGGGCGGCGCGGGCGGAGTGAAGCTCGTCGACGTCTCCGAGGACGGCAATCCGCGGGTGACGGCCAAGATCAAGCTGGAGATCAACCTGGTCGAGAACCAGGACGCGGCGCTCGCCTCGGCCATGGGCGGCTCGATCTTCTCCTACGACGCGCACTACTGCGCCGCGGACCGCCCGGACAATCCCACCGCGCTGGCCTGCGCCTGGCAGGAATCCGGTATCCGCGTCTTCGATGTGCGCGACCCCTCCGCCATTCGCGAGGTCGCCTACTTCAATCCGCCCGCCCGCACCGGCCGCAATCTCGAACTCTGGAATTCCCCGCACGCCCTGGCCTCCATCATCGGCATTCCCGGTATGGAGTTCCCCTCGGTCGCGCGCGCCATCCTGGAGGGCAAATTCGATCCGGCCCAGGCACTTTCGGCGCGCAGCGGCATGATCGCCTTCGGCGACCTGTCCACCGACTGGTGCTTCTCGCCGCCGGAATGGCACGGCGACCAGCTGTGGACCAGCTGCAACGACAACGGTTTCATGGTGCTGCAGCTGTCCGATGAGGTCTACACTCCACCGGCCGACCAACGCTCCGTGGTGGGCTCATGACGGCCGCCCGCTGGACCCGCGCCGCCGCCCTGACCGCAGTCACCCTGCTCGCGGTCGTCGCGGGCTTCCTGCTGCGGCCCCTGCTCGTCCCCGAAAACCAGTCCGCACCACCGGTTCTGAGCCCCACCGAGATCGGGTTCATCCAGGACATGTCGCTGCACCACCAGCAGGCGCTGTTCATGGTGCAACGCCTGGATCCGGCGGCCGATGCGGGCATCCGCCGCCTCGCCACCCAGATCGCCGATACCCAGCGCACCGAAATCGGCACGCTCAGCGGCTGGTTGCGCCTGGCCAACGCCTCCCCCACCAACCCGAATCCCATGTCCTGGATGCACGGCGAAGATCATGCGGCCCACGGCGATTCGGCGACCATGCCCGGCATGGCCACCCTCGCCGAACTCGACGCGCTCTCCGCCGCCCGCGGCGCGGACGCCGAAACCGTGTTCCTCCAGCTCATGCTGCGCCACCACGCGGGCGGCGTCACCATGGCCGAATCCGCCGACGAGCTCATTACCGCGGGCCCGGTCAAGGAGACGGCGCGCGCGATGATCACTTCCCAGTCCCAGGAGGCCGGGCTGATGACCCTGCTGCTCGCCGAACGGGGAGCACAACCGTTGTCGTAGCCTGACATTGGTTCGATCACCCCTGGGAGGAACCATGTCGTGGACCGTGACCGAGGACCCGGCGGCTTTCGATCGCGCCGCGGGCGCGTACCTGGCGGCCGATCCGATCCGCCACACCATTCCGCTCTCGGTCGTCGCCAATCTCGTGGCCGGGCGCGCGAGCTACGACGCCACGCTGTTCGGTTGGTGGACCGATGAAACCGGCACCGTCACCGCCGCATTCATCCACACCCCGCCCTGGCCGCTCGGGCTCTACGGGGTCCGGGAGCCCGCGGCCGCCGAGCTGGTCCGGGTGCTGGCCGAAGGCGACCACGAGGTCGGCGAGGTGAATGCCGAAGCGGCGACCGCGCACCTGTTCACCGACGCGTGGACCGCCGCGCACGGGCGAAACACCAAGGCCGCCACCGGCATGCGCCTGTATCGCCTGGGCGAGCTCATCGCCCCCGAGCCGCCCCCGTCCGGTGCGGCCCGGCGGGCCGGGCTCGCCGACACCGACCTGATCGCCCGGTGGTTCACCGCATTCCAGGCCGAGACCGGCGGCCCGCCCGCCGACCAGCACCGGTCCGCCACGACCCGTATCGAACTCGGCACCGCCGTCCTCTGGGAGGACGGCGGGCCGGCCGCGGTCGCCTGCTGCTGGCTGCCGTTCCACGGCGTCGCCCGCATTGCTCCGGTCTACACCCCGCCCGCCCGGCGCGGACGCGGCTACGGCGGCGCGGCCACCGCGGCCATCGCCCAGCGCGCCCGGCAGCTGGGCGCACGGGAGGTCGTGCTGTTCGCCGACCTGGCCAATCCCACCAGCAATGCGCTCTACCAGCGCTTGGGATTCCGTCCCGTCGCCGACTTCGCCATTCGCGAGATGTGCTGAGCGCCGACCGCCGCAAACCCGCTCGCACCCCCGCCGAGCCGCTGGGTATCGTCAATCTTGTTCGACGTGCCACCGCGGCCGGGAGAGGTTGATCCACGCATGACCGAGGCCCATCACATGACCGAGGCGCAGCAGCTCACCATTCCGGACCATATTCACGGCTATCCGGATATCGCCTTCGGCGGCTATGTGGCCGGACTGCTCGCCGCACACAGTCCGGCCGACACCGTGCGCGTGGATTTCCGTCGCGCCCTGCACGTCGGCAAGCCGGTGCACCTCATCGAATCCGGTGGCGACCGCGTCGCTCTGGCCGCGCCGGATGGCAGCGTCCTGGTGGAGGCGAGTCCGTCGACTCTCGCCATCACCCCGCCCCCGGCTCCGTCCTGGTCGGTGGCGAAAACCGCCACCGAAACCGCCCTCACCTCCCCCAAACGCCAGGTCACCGACTGCTACGGCTGCGGTATCGCCTGCCCGCCCGGCCGCGGCCTGCGCCTGTTCCCGTGGTCCACCCCCGATCACGACCTGATCGCCGCCGCCTGGACTCCGGACCCGAATCTCGCCGATGCCAATGGCGAACTCCCCGCCGAAGTGGTCTGGTCCGCCCTGGATTGCCCCGGTGGTATCGCTGCGTGGGTCCAATCCGATATGGGTCAGGGCGCGTTCACCGCCGCTCTGACCGCTACCCAGCTCCGCCCGGTACTCGCCGGAGCCGAACACATCTCACATGCCTGGGCGATCCACCGCGACGGCCGCAAGCACACCGTCGGCGTGGCACTTTCCACCGCCGACGGTGAGCTCTGCGCGCTCGCAGAGGCGCTCTGGATCGAACCGAAGGGCGCCTGAGCTCCTGGTCGAAAGTTCCCCTCGTCATTCCGGCGCAAGTTCTCCTCGTCATTCCGGCGCGTCTTTGGCCGGAATCCACGCCCACTGCGCGAGATCCCGGCCAAAGGCACGCCGGGATGACGGGCGGGACTTCTGCCCACCGCCCAACAGTCGGGGCCGCGGTGTCAGTGGCGGGTCAAATCACCGCTGACGACGAAATCGCCGGTGGTGTCGGTGCCGGTCATCAAGATCAGCTGCCGGTCGCCCTGGGTGGCGATGGTCCAGAAGCGCAGTGTCACAGTGGAATCGCCTCGGGTGCAGGTTTGGGCGGGCGGGTCGAGCTTGGCGGTGTTGCCGCGGGCCAGCAGGGTCCAGTGGCAGCCGTCGTCGGTGACGGCCGTGAGGCGGTTGGCGTAATTCCCCGTGAGCGTCACGGTCGCACCGGCTTTCGCAGGCGGGGAGCCGTACTGCCACGCGCCCGCGAAGGGTGCGGCGGCGGCCGGATCGAATTCGGGGACGCGGGTGCGGGCCCCGTGGGCAAGGGTGAACTCGTAGTCGCGGTCGGCGTGATGACTGGTGGCGGTGAGGGACTCGGTTTCGCGGTCGCCGTCGACGCGCACGGTCCATTCGCGCATGGTGTAGAAGGCGCCCAGGACCGGGTTGTGGCAGGTCTGGCCGGGCGGATCGAGAGTCAGGGCGTCGCCGGTGACCCGGAACTGCCAGGTGCAGCCGACGTCGGTGCGGCCGGTGACATGCTCGGAATCGGTTGCGGTGAAAACGATATCGCCGATCTGCGGGCCTTCGGCCCCCTCGGCGAGGCTCAGGGCCGCCATATTGATCTTCGTCGCGCTGTCGGGATAGTCGTAGTTCCAGCGGCCCTCGTAGGCGGCGGCCGGACTCGCGGCAGCGGGCGGCGCGAAGGGCGTCGCGGCAATGGTGGTGAGGAGGAGAAGTGGCAGGAGTGTTCGGAACATGGCTGACCGCCATCCTTCGACTAGATAATCTAGAGGCCAGGTTCACTATATAACTAGAAAACCTAGTAATCAGGATGCCGAGAGGTTAGTGGAATGTCAACGGACAAGGGCGCTTTGGTCGATGCCGTGCTGGCCGGGATCGGGCGCACCGTCGAACGCGGTATGCGGATGAACCAGACCGCGGCCGCGCGACTGGGGATCAATGCGACGGATATGCAGTGCTTGCAGCTGCTGCAATACGGCCCGCGCACCTCGAGTGAACTGGCCAAGCTCATCGGCATGACCACCGCGTCCATGACCGCGCTCATCGATCGCCTGGAGAAGGCCGGATTCGTGACGCGGGTGCGCGACGAACACGATCGACGCCGGGTGCTGGTGCACATCGCGCTCGATCGGGCCCGCGGCGATATCGCCCCGATCTTCGGCCCGCTGATCGGCGGCTGGCGACGATCGCTCGACGGCTACACGGTTCAGGAACTCGCCGTCATCAGCGATTTCCTGAACCGCGTCGAGCGGGGATTCGATGCCGAGCTGGGCGACTAGCCGGATTCACTCGGGCCAGGCGGACCCCTCGATCACATCGACGAAGTTGGGCCGCACGTAGCCGGGCGAGAAACGCTCCAGCACATCGGCTTTCACATTGCCGAAGGTGGTGGCGGGGCGATGGGCGATGCCGTCGGTGAAGGCCGCCAGAATGCGGCGCTTGAAATCGGGGCGCGGATGAGCCGCGACGACCGCCTCGCGGGCCGCGGCCGACAGGTCGTCGAATCCGATTCCGAGAACGTCGTATTCGACGCCCGCGGTCACCAGGGCGATCTCCGGGGCCATGCGGGTGGGGATCTCGGGTGTGGTGTGCAGGGCGATGGCGGTCCACACGGTGTCGGCGGCGGTGTCGGCGATGCCGTGGGACAGCAGGAATCGGCGCGCCTCGTCGGCGCCGTCGATCTCGAAGCGCTGATCGGCCGTGCGGTACTTCCCGGTCAGGCCCAGGTCGTGGAACATGGCGCCGACGTAGAGCAGTTCGGGATCGAAGTCCAGGCCGCGGCGGCGACCTTGCAGCGCGCCGAAGAGGAAAACGCGGCGGGAATGGTCGAAGACCAAGGGGGTGGCGGCTTCTCGCACCAGCTCGGTGGCTTCGCGAATCAGGCGGGTGTCGGGGATGTCGATATCGGCGATGCGTGTCATGCACTGAGCATCGCGGTGCCGGCCACCGACCGGCCATGTCCATCTGGACGGGAACCCCACACATCTGGCCATTATTCTCGGAGCGGTGATCCATCGAAGAATCGCCGTTCTGGCCTACGACGGAGTGCGCCTGCTCGATGTGGCCGCACCGCTCGAAGTACTCAGCACCGCAATCGCATTGGGGGCCGATTACGAACTGACCGTCTGCTCGCCCACCGGACGCGCGGTGAACACCTCGGCGGGTGCGACGCTCGGCGCGAGCGCGTCCTTCGCCGAGCTCAGCGAGGTGCACACGGTGATCGTTCCGGGATCCCCCCGCCTTCCCGCCGCGCCCGCGCCGGTCGAACTCGTCGACGCCATCACCGATCTCGCCGGGACCGCGACCCGCATGACCTCGGTCTGCACCGGCGCCTTCGCCCTGGCCGCCACCGGCCTGCTCGACGGCCGCCGCGCCACCACCCACTGGCGCCACACCGGCGCTCTCGCCCGCGCCTACCCGCGAATCACGGTCGAGCCGGATTCCATCTACGTGCGCGACGGTTCGGTGCTGACCTCGGCCGGCGTCAGCGCCGGCATCGACCTCACCCTCGCCATGGTGGAAGCCGATGCGGGCGCGGAGCTCGCCCGCGAGGTGGCCCGTGACCTGGTGGTCTTCCTGCAACGACCGGGCGGACAGTCCCAGTTCTCGGCGGCCTCGCGGATTCCCCGCCCACCGCACGATCCGCTGCGGATGCTGCTCGACCAGATCGTGGCGGACCCGGCGGCCGATCATTCCTTGTCCAGCATGGCTTCCCGCTCCGCCCTGAGTGTCAGGCACCTCACCCGCTTGTTCCGTGAACATCTCGGCACCACGCCCGCCGCCTTCGTGGAGACCGTACGCCTGGAAGCGGCGCAGGCCCTGCTGGAATCGGGCGAAACCGCCACCCAGGCCGCCCGCCGCTCCGGGCTCGGCAGCGACGAATCCCTGCGCCGAGTGTTCCTGCGCCACTTGGGCGTCACCCCCTCGGCCTACCGCGCCCGCTTCCGTACCGCGCTGGCCCGCTGAAGTGCTGCTCGCCTAGCCTGGACTCATGGACTGGGCCGAGTTCGAGCGGGCGGCACCCGATCTCGCCGCACAGGTCGGCGCGGCGTTCGGCAGGTTCGGATTCGGGCTGGCCGGGACCATCCGGCGCGACGGAACGCCGCGGGTCAGCCCCGTCGAGATCCACTTCGTGCGCGGCCGCTTGATGCTGGCCGTGATCGCCGAGACGCGCAAGGCGCGGGATCTGGCCCGCGATCCGCGCATCCTGATCCGGACGCCGGTGACCGATGCCGCGACGCCGGAATCCGAGAGCACGCTGCGCGGCCGGGTGCGCCCGGCGGCCGACCCCGCCCAGCGGGCGGCGACCGCCGCGGCCATCGAGACCCGCAGCGGCTGGCGGCCACAGGAATCGTGGCGGTTCTTCGCCGTGGACCTGGAAGCCGTGAGCCATGTGGAGTGGCACGGCGACGAAATGCGCCTGACCCGCTGGGACACCACGCGCGGTCTGCGCCCGGCCGAGCGGCGCAGGCTGGACATGGCGGTCAGCGGGTATGTGCGCGTGCCGGACTGACCGTTATGGACCAGCCCGGATCGCGGCTCTGCCTCAGGCGGCCCGCAATTCGGCCGCGCCGAAGGACACGTTGAAGCGGTCGCACCAGATGGTGACGCTGGTCAGTTTGGCCAGGTCGACCTCGGCGGGGATGTCGTAGTTCTGACTGCCCTTGTTGCCCTTGAGGTTTCCGAGTCCCAGGTGCTCGCCGTCATCGAAGACGCGCCAGCCGTCGACGCCCGGGATGACCGGAGCGTCGGCGAGCCAGACGTGCAGGTCGGGGCCGTCGCTGGTATCGAGGTTCTCGAGGCGCAGGACGCGGGTGCCGTCGCCGAGCTGGAGGACGGCGACCGTGCCCGAGGTGGCGTGCTCGTGGGAGATGAAGGTGCCGGTGTAGAGCGTGCGGGTTTCCGGTGCCGGGGCCGCGCCCGGCGTCATCGGGGCGCTGATGGTCGGCGCGGCCTCCTCGACCGTGGTGCTGGTGAACAGGCGCCACGGCTCGAACAGGTACAAGCCGACCACCAGGGCGATGACAGCCACACCTGCCACCACCCAGGTGATGCGAGAGCGTGCGATTCTGCCTGCCGAAACCATTGTTCTGCCTCCACGTGTCGTCTCGACCTGTCAGGTCGATTCAACGCGCCCGGGCCGCGGTCCGATAGGCGGAATCGCCGCTCGTCAGGGATTCGTCAGAGATTGCCGACGGTGTGTTCCAGACGCTGCGCCACCAGTTCCCGCGCCTGCTCGCGCAGGGCCGGGCGATAGCCGCTGGGGTAGACCGGATCGCCGGGCGCGTAGGTCTTGAGGACCTCCTTGGCGAGGGTGATCTTGTGGACCTCGGTGGGCCCGTCCGCGATGGCCATGACCTGCGCGTAGTTCATCATGTCCACGAACGGCAGGTCGGTGCTCACGCCGAGCGCGCCGTGCAGGTGCATGGCCCGCTGGGCGATGTCGTGCATGACCTTGGGCATGGCGACCTTGATGGCGGCGATGTCGTGGCGGACCTTGCGATAGTCCTGTTCCTTGTCGATGCGCCAGGCGGTGCGCAGCACCAGCAGCCGGAACTGCTCCATTTCGATCCAGGCTTCCGCGATCTTCTCCTGGGTCATCTGGAAGCCGCCGAGCACGCCCTTGCGCATGGGCCGCGACACCGCGCGCTCGCACATCATGTCGAACGCCTTGCGCACCATGGCGACCGTGCGCATGGCGTGGTGCACGCGGCCGCCGCCGAGGCGGGTCTGGGCCACGATGAAGCCGAGACCCTCCGCACCGAGCAGGGCGTCGGCGGGGACGCGGACGTCGGTGAAGCGGAGGTGGCCTTCGTTCTCGCTGAAGCCGGGGACGGTGAAGTTCTGCACGATCTCCAGTCCGGGGGTGTCGGCGGGGACGATGAACATGGACAGCCGCTGGTGCGGGTCGGCGTCGGGATCGGTGACGACCATGACGATGTGGAAGCTGGCGAATTCGGCGGCCGAGTTGAACCACTTCTCGCCGTTGATGATCCAGTCGTCGCCGTCGCGCACGGCGCGGGTCTTGAACGCCGTCGGATCCGAGCCGCCGGTGGGCTCGGTCATGACATAGCAGGAGCCGATCTCACCATCGAGCAAGGGCTGCAAATACTTCGCCTTCTGCTCCGGCGTGCCGAAGTGGGCGAGGATCTCGGCATTGCCGGAATCCGGGGCCTGACAACCGAAGACGAGCGGAGCCCACTTCGACGTACCGATGACTTCGTTGAGCAGCGCCAGCTTCAGCTGACCGTAGCCGGGACCACCGAGTTCCGGTCCGAGGTGGCAGGCCCACAGACCCTGCTCTTTCACCTTCTCCTGCAACGGTTTCATGAGCGACCGGACCTCGAGGTTCTTCCGGTCGTAGGGCTCCGGGTAGAGCAGATCGAGGGGTTCGACCTCGGTCTTCACGAACTCCGCGACCCAGTCCAGTTTCTTCTGGTACTCCGGATCGGTTTCGAAATCCCAAGCCATGGTCAGCCTTTCACTTGTTCCGGGGTCGTGGCGACGCCGTCGAGAATGGTGGTGGTGAGCAGGTCGGCGATCTGTTCGGGGGTGCGGTCGCCGTCGGGGCGGTACCAGCGGTTGACCATGTTCAGCATGGCCACCACGCTGTTGGTGATGACGTGATCGCTGCTGCGCAGCTGCCCGGCCGCATGGCCCGCGGCGAAAACCCGGTCCCAGCAGTCCTGGATGCCCTCGCGCAGTTCCTGGAGGTCGGCCTCCCGTTCGGGAGTCAGCGCCCCGGCGTCGCGCAGTGCGATGGTCACCTCGTGCCGATGCTGGATGATCAGCACGACGTGGTCGCGGATCAACCTGCGCAGCTTGACGATCGGTTCGTCCGCGCTCTCGGAGACGGCCGTGGCGGCCTCCAGCATGACCTGGGTGTAGTTGCGCCGGATCTGGAAGAGCAGTTCCTCCTTGGATCCGATGTGGTAGTACAGCGCGCCGCGCTGGATCCCGGCCCGGTCGCCGATCTCGGCCACGCTGGTGGCGTGGAATCCCTTCTCCGCGAACAACTCCATGGCCGCGCGCACGATCCGCTCGCGGGTCTGCCCCGGATTCACCTCCGAGGCGGGTGGCCGTCCGCGCCGCCGTGCCGGGCTCGCGGCGGTCATTGGAATCCGCCGTCGATCGCCAGCGTCGATCCGGTGCAGAACGCCGAGGCCTCCGAGGCCAGGAACAGTGCGGCCCCGACGATATCGCCCGGATCCCCGATCCGGCCGAGCACCGTGTGCCCGGCCATGAACTCCCGCACCTGCGGCGGCCACGACTTGGCGATATCGGTATCGAACGGCCCGCAGCGAATGGTGTTGACCCGCACGGCCGGTCCATAGGTGCGCGCCAGGCCGACGGTCAGCGACTCCACCGCCGCCTTGGCCGCCGCGTACGGCACCGCCATGGGTTCGGGCTGGACCGCCTCCACCGAGGAGATATTGATGATCGAGCCGCCGCCGGCCGCCGCCATCCGCGCCCCGATGAGCGCGGACAGCCGGAATGTTCCTTTGAGGTTGGTGGCGATCACCTTGTCGAACATGGCCTCCGACACCTGGTCCAGGCTCGGATACAGCAGGGACATCCCCGCATTGTTGACCAGCACGTCGACCCGCCCGAACTCCTCGTAGGCGGCCTCGACCAGCGCACCGCACTGCGCCCAGTCCCCGACATTGCACTGCGCCGCCAGCGCCCGCTGCCCGGTCTGGTCCCGCACCTCGGCGGCCAAGGCCGCACACGCCTCGATCTTGCGGCTGGCGATGACCACGTCGGCGCCGGCAGCGGCGAAGGCCAGCACCATTTCCCGCCCCAGCCCGCGACTGCCGCCGGTGACCACAACAACCTTGCCGGACAACGTTTTTCCCATTAACGGCACCTTTGCGCGTCTGATCGAGGAAATGTTCCGCTCAGTACATTAAATGTACCGGGCGATACAATCAAGACCTCGCGAGCGCCCGGGAACCACCCCCGAACAGCGGTGCCGCGCACGACCCGTATTGACCCGCGAGTAACATGACGGGCGTACTTTTTTCCACCCGGCTATCTCGAAACGAGGCAGTAGATGACAGAGCGGATTCAGGTCGGCGGGCTCCAGGTCGCGCGCGTTCTGCACGAGTTCGTGGAGAACGAGGCTCTTCCCGGTACCGGCGTAGACTCCGCCGCGTTCTGGTCGGGTGCCGAGGCCGTCATCAACGACCTCGCTCCCCGCAACCGTGCTCTGCTGGCAGAACGCGACGACATCCAAGCCAAGATCGACGAGTGGCACCGCGCCAACCCCGGCACGGGCTACGACAAGGCTGCCTACAAGCAGTTCCTCACCGAGATCGGCTACCTGCGTCCCGAACCGGCCGATTTCCAGATCGGTACCGAGAACGTGGACGCCGAAATCGCCACCCAGGCCGGACCGCAGCTGGTCGTGCCGGTCATGAACGCCCGCTTCGCCATCAATGCGGCGAACGCGCGCTGGGGTTCGCTGTACGACGCGCTGTACGGCACCGACGCCATCTCCGAGGAGAACGGCGCCGAGAAGGGCTCCGGCTACAACAAGGTTCGCGGTGACAAGGTCATCGAGTGGGCCCGCAACTTCCTCGACGACGCCGTGCCGCTGATCACCGGCTCGCACATCGGCTCGACCAAGTACGCCATCGAGGACGGCGAGCTCGTGGTCGGCCTCGAGGACGGCACCGATATCGGCCTCGCCGATTCCGATGCGCTCGTCGGCTACCTGGGTGATCCGGCCAACCCGACCTCGGTGCTGCTGAAGCACAACGGGCTGCACATCGAGATCCAGATCGATCCGTCCTCCCCGATCGGTGCCACCGACACCGCCGGCGTCAAGGACGTCGTGCTGGAGTCCGCGGTCACCACCATCATGGACTTCGAGGATTCGGTCGCCGCGGTGGACGCCGAGGACAAGGTTCTCTGCTACCACAACTGGCTGGGCCTGATGAAGGGCGAACTGGCCGAAGAGGTTTCCAAGGGCGGCAAGACCTTCACCCGCACCATGAATCCGGACCGCGTGTACACCGCGCTCGACGGCAGTGAGCTCGTGCTGCACGGTCGTTCGCTGCTGTTCGTGCGAAACGTGGGTCACCTCATGACTTCCGACGCCATCCTGGACAAGGACGGCAATGAGGTGCCCGAGGGCATCATGGACGGCCTGATCACGGTGCTGGCCGCCAAGCACGCCCTGGTCGGCGACACCACGCTGAAGAACACCCGCACCGGCTCCATCTACATCGTGAAGCCGAAGATGCACGGTCCGGACGAGGTCGCCTTCACCAATGAGCTGTTCGGCCGCATCGAGGGCGTGGTGGGCCTGCCCGCCAATACCCTCAAGGTCGGCATCATGGACGAGGAGCGCCGCACCACGGTCAACCTGAAGGCGTCCATCCACGCCGCCAAGGACCGCGTGGTCTTCATCAACACCGGCTTCCTGGACCGCACCGGCGACGAGATCCACACCTCCATGGAGGCCGGGCCCATGGTCCGCAAGGCCGAGATGAAGGCCCAGCAGTGGATCAAGTCCTACGAGGACTGGAATGTCGACACCGGCATCGCCACCGGCCTGCCCGGCAAGGCGCAGATCGGCAAGGGCATGTGGGCCATGCCCGACCTGATGGCCGAGATGCTGGTTCAGAAGATCGGCCACCCCAAGTCCGGCGCCAACACCGCCTGGGTCCCCTCGCCCACCGCCGCCACCCTGCACGCCACCCACTACCACCTGGTGGATGTGTTCAAGCGGCAGGCCGAGATCGCCAAGGGCGGCGCCCGCGCCACCGTCGACGAGATCCTCGAGATCCCGCTCGCCCCCAAGACCGACTGGTCCGCGGAGGAGATCCAGCAGGAGCTGGACAACAACTCCCAGGGCATCCTCGGCTACGTGGTCCGCTGGATCGACCAGGGCGTCGGCTGCTCCAAGGTCCCCGACATCAAAGACATCGGCCTCATGGAGGACCGCGCCACCCTGCGCATCTCCTCCCAGCTGATGGCCAACTGGCTGCGCCACGGCATCGTCTCCGAAGCCGACGTCATCGCCTCCCTGGAGCGCATGGCCCCCGTCGTCGACCGCCAGAACGCCGCCGACCCGAGCTACCGCGCGATGTCCCCCGACTTCGCGGGCTCCATCGCCTTCCAGGCCGCCAAGGAACTCGTCCTCGAGGGCACGAAGCAGCCCAACGGCTACACCGAGCCCATCCTGCACCGCCGCCGCCGCGAGGCGAAGGAGTACAACGCCAAGTTCGGCGCGTAATCCGCGCGGCCGCCTCGGCCGAGCAACTCGGGAATCCCCCGGCCGACCGTCGTCGGCCGGGGGATTCTCATTTGCGCCAACGCGTTCCGCACCCTCGCGATCGCGGTTACGCTGCGCTGCGATATCCGCCCGAATGTGAGGTAAGTCGATGGGTTCTACCGTCCTCGATGTCGTCAATCTGGTCCTGGCTCGCGTCAATGCGGCGTGGTCGTGGGCGTCCAGTGGGTCCTCGGGGCCGATGCCACTCTGAGACCTGTAATCCGGGTCTCTCCCGGAACAAAGTCGCCAGCCCCCTCGTTGTGTGTGTACGGCGAGGGGGCTTGCTGCTGTTAACGGCCGGTCCCGGCGGGGCGAAAAAGTCAGCGACAACGGCTGGGCCGTTGTGTCACCATCAGTTTCGAGAATGATCAACCGGCCTGCAGGGCCACTAGCGGCAGAGAGGAGGAGACGGCATGAATCCGGTGTTTCCAGAGCAGCATTCGGTGTTGATGGGATCGCAGGCCCGACTTACGGGCGATATGAAGCGCGATGAGCGCGGCGGCCGGCGTACCAGCCGTCTCCCGGCGCTCGTCTAGCGCAATCCGACTCTCCTTTCTGTTCGATTCTCTTTCACGAAACATGGTGACCTCCATGCTGTTCCGTCATGCCGACCCGGAAATAACCATCGACAACTGGATACACAGCGGCGTGCTCGTGCTCAATGCCTCGTTCGAGGCGCTGCACGAGATCCACGCCGAACGCGCTGTGGTGCTGCTGCTGAGCGGCGCGGCCGAGACCGTGGTCGATCGCGAGCCGTACTTCCCGATTCGCTCGAAGCATGTGGAGATCGCGCTGCCGGAGACCATCCGGCTGACGCGGTACGTGTATCTCGAGCACCGGGTGCTGGTGCACGACGAGAGCCGCGCCACCCTCCCGGCCGTGCTGCGGCGTGACCGGTACCGGTGCGGGTACTGCGCCGGGTGGGCGCGCACGGTTGACCACATTCGGCCGCGGTCGCGGGGTGGGCCGAATACCTGGGCCAACCTGATCGCCGCGTGCGGGCCGTGCAATACCTACAAGGCCGACCGGACTCCGGAGGAGGCCGGGATGCGGCTGCTGTGGGAGCCCAAGGCCCCCAATGACATGGAGAGAAGGCAGCGCCAGATCTGGAAGGACCTGGCCGCCAGCTAAGTGGAAACAAGGTGATCGGACGTGAAAGGAGCGAGATCCGATGACTACAACTGAAGTTCGGGAGCTGAACCTGGCGGATCTGCTCCCCATCTCCGATTCGAAGGACTACTGGGCGCACGCCGCGTGCCAGGGTGACCCCAACCATGAGGCGTGGTTCCCGTACCCGTCGCAGGACTTCGACTACGCGCGAAGCATCTGCGCCGGCTGCCCCATCCGCCGCGAGTGCGGTGAGTTCGCGTCGCGCACCGGCCAGTCCGGTGTGTGGGGCGGGCACGAGTACGACCGCGGCAAGATGATCCGCGACTGAGCGGAACACCGATCGGCGGCCATTCCATCCGGGGTGGCCGCCGATTTCATGCCGGTCGGATTGCGCGTAACCGCCCGGGTCAGGCAGCTAATTTCGCGTGAACATACACTGAAGATCGTGGGTACTCATCGCGCCGCGAGCAGGTCACGAGGTGTCAGCAAGGGACCAATCGTCGCAGTGGTAGCGGTGATCGTGCTAGCTCTGGCCGTCGTCGGCTGGGCCTGGTTGCAGGAACGCTCCAAGGATCGCGACAGCGCGGCCGCCGCGGCGTGCGTGGAGGGCACGGTGACGTTGAATGTCACGGTCGATCCCACCATCGCCGAACCGGTCAAGGCCGCGGCCGAGCGCTTCAATGCGACCAAGCCGCATGTGCGCGACCATTGCGCGCTGGTTGCGGTGCACCCGCAGTCCTCGGCCGCCATGGTGACGGCCTTCGCCGGAGCCGTGGCGAACGCGCCGTGGGATCCGGCGCTGGGCCCGCAGCCCGGTCTGTGGATTCCCGAGTCCATGCGCTCGGTGGAGCTCATGCGCGTGCCGGGGCTCATCGCGGGCACGCCGCAGCCCATCGCCGTCAGCCCGATCGCGCTCGCCGTGCCCGACGAATTGCGCAGGGCCATGGAGACCGCCCAGACGAAGTGGGCGGATCTGCCACGGCTGCAACAAGGTTCGCTGGCCGACCTCGGCCTCCCCGCGTGGGGCCCGCTGCGCCTGGCCATGCCGGCCGGGGACGCGTCCCTGGCCGTGGCCACGGCGGTCGGCTCGGGCGTCTCCGGCACCGATCCCCTCGATGAGACCGCGGCCCGCTCGGGCCAGGTCATCTCGGCCGTCTCCCAGCTCGCGGCGACCGCCCCCGCGGCCAAGGATCCGGCGACCGCGCTCACCGAGCTGGCGGCAGCCCTCGATCCGGCCGCGCCGCTGCACGCCGTCGCGGCCACCGAACAGCAGATCCGCACGAATCCGGGCCTGACCGCCTACCGCCCCGTCGGCAACGGGCCGGTGGACGACTACCCGGCGGCGGAGATCGTCGGCAACTGGGTGAACCAGACCCAGAACCTGGTCGCCGGACTCTTCATCGACTACCTGCGCGCTCCGGAGCAGTCGAAGCTGTTCACCGACAACGGTTTCGGCGCCGCTCCCCCGGCCACCTCGGCCGTCCCCGCCAAGGCCGTGCTGACCCAGGTGCAGCAGGTCCTGGCCAATCCGGTGCTCGGCGTGCACGCCACCGTGCTGCTCGACACCTCGTCGTCCATGTCGACGGCGGAGGGCTCCATGACCCGCCTGGCGAATTCCCTTGCCGCACTGCAGTCCACGATGACCGTCATGCCGCCGGAGTTCGGGCTGGGCGTGTGGACCTACGCCAAGACCACCGACGGCTCCAACCCGTATCGCATCGCCGCCCCGACCGCGGCGCTCACCGATCAGCAGCGCACCGCCGTCACCCAGGCCCTCGGCGCCGTGTCCGCGTCCACCATCGCCCCGGATCGGACATATCCGACGCTGGAAGCCGCCTACCGATCCGCCCTGGAGAACTACACGACCGGGCGCACCAATTCGATCCTGCTGATCACCGACGGCCCCCAGGACGACTCGACCATCACCGGCGAACAGCTGCTCACCGATATCGCCGCTCTCGCCAATCCGGCCAAACCGATCCGTATCGATGTCATCGTGATCGGCGGCAACGGCACCCAAACCCTGCAAACCCTCACCCAGCGAACAGGCGGCAGCTACACCAAGGTCACCTCCTCCAATGACCTCGCGTACGGAACAGCGGTGTCCAAGGCCCTCACCACCCCCTGACCCACACCGTTTGCAACACGACGGTCACGATGTAGCCACCCACCAGCAATCTCGTGGCATATTCACCGCATGGCACACAGTTCAGGTACCGAAGAATCTTCGGTCAAACAGGGATTTGCGGCCGGAACATCCATCGCGGCGGGCATCCTGCTGCTCATCATCGGCGTCCTCGACATCCTCCAGGGCATCTCCGCGGTCGCCTCCGACAACCTCCTGGTCGTCACCGACGACTACGTCTACAAGTTCAACACCACCACCTGGGGCTGGATCCACATCATCATCGGCGCGGTCATCATCATCGCCGCCATCGGCCTCCTGGCCGGCACCACCTGGGGCAAGGTGGCCGCCATCATCCTGGCCGCCCTCGCCATCGTGGAAAACTTCCTCTGGATCCCCTACTACCCCGCCTGGTCCATCCTGATCATCGCCCTGTGCGTGGTCGTCATCTGGGCCGTCTCCACCTGGCACACCGACTCCAAGGTCTAGCGGACTCGTCGCCACCACAGCGAAGCGCCCCACCGGTTCCGGAAACCGATGGGGCGCTCCGTATTTCAGCTACCGAGGCAGCGGCCGAGCCGTGGACCTACTCGCCGTAGGCGTCCAGGGGCGGGCAGGAGCAGACCAGGTTGCGGTCGCCGTAGGCGCCGTCGATGCGGCGGACCGAGGGCCAGACCTTCGGGCGGGGGCTCTTCAGGCCCATGGGGTAGACGGCGGTTTCGCGGCTGTAGGGGTGGTTCCAGTCGCCGACCAGGCTGGCGGCCGTGTGGGGTGCGCCGCGCAGGGGGTTGTCCTCCACCGGCCAGACGCCGGCTTCGACCTGGTCGATCTCGGCCTTGATGGCGATCATGGCGTCGATGAAAGCGTCGATCTCTTCGAGGTTTTCGCTTTCGGTGGGCTCCACCATGAGGGTGCCGGCGACGGGGAAGCTCATGGTGGGGGCGTGGAAGCCGTAGTCGGCCAGGCGCTTTGCGACGTCGTCGACGGTGACACCGGTGCGCTTGGTGATTTCGCGCAGGTCCAGGATGCACTCGTGGGCGACCATGCCGTTGTCACCGGTGTAGAGGACCGGGAAGTGCGGATCGAGCCGTCGCGCAATGTAGTTCGCGGAGGCGATGGCGGTGAGGGTGGCCTTGCGCAGGCCGTCGGCGCCCATCATGCGGATGTAGGACCAGGTGATCGGCAGGATGGAGGCCGAGCCGTACTTGGCCGCGGAGACCGCGTGCGAACCGGATTCCAGGGGGTCGCCCGGGAGGTACTTCGCCAGGTGCTCGCGGACCGCGACCGGACCGACGCCCGGACCGCCGCCGCCGTGCGGGATGCAGAAGGTCTTGTGCAGGTTCAGGTGGCTGACGTCGCCGCCGAAGCGGCCCGGACGGGCAAGGCCGACAAGGGCGTTGAGGTTCGCGCCGTCCACGTAGACCTGGCCGCCGGCGTCGTGGACCATGGCGCAGAGTTCGGCGACCTCGTGCTCGTAGACGCCGTGGGTGGACGGATAGGTGATCATGATGCAGGCCAGGCGGTCGGCGTGGTCGGCGATCTTGGCGCGCAGGTCGTCGAGATCGACGTCGCCGTTCTCGCGGGTCTTCACCACCTCCACGCGCATGCCGACCATGGCGGCCGAGGCGGCATTGGTGCCGTGGGCGCTGGAGGGGATCAGGCAGGTATCGCGGTGGGTGTCACCGCGATCCAGGTGGTAGCGGCGGATGGCCAGCAGCCCGGCGTACTCGCCCTGGCTACCGGCATTGGGCTGCAAGGAGACTCGGTCGTAGCCGGTGACGGCGGTCAGCCAGCCCTCCAGGTCCGCGATGAGCTTGATCAGGCCCGGCGCGTCCTCGACCGGCGCGTACGGGTGGACGCGGTTGAAGCCGGGCCAGGTGATGGATTCCATCTCCGCGGCGGCATTGAGCTTCATGGTGCAGGAGCCGAGCGGAATCATGCTGCGGTCCAGCGCGATGTCCTTGTCCGAGAGCGAACGCAGGTAGCGCAGCATGGCGGTCTCGGTGCGGTAGCGGGTGAATGCCGGGTGGGTCAGGAATTCCGAGGTGCGGACCTCGATGTGCGGGCGCGGCCGGCCGTGGAACAGCGCGCCTTCCGGCCCGACCGGGACCTCCGCGCCGAAGCAGTCGAGCACGGCCACCACATGCGCGTCGGTGGTCGCCTCGTCGCAGGCGATGCCGACGTGATCGGCGTCGACCAGGCGCAGGTTGATGCCGCTCCCCTTGGCCTTGGCCACAATGGCTTCCGCGCCGCCGGGCACGTGCACCAGCACGGTGTCGAAGAAGGTCTGGTGCACGACCGCGTCGCCGAGTCCGGCGGCCAGCCACTGCGCGTGCCCGTGCACCCGCCGCGCGATCTGCTTGAGCCCGTCGGCCCCGTGGTAGGAGGCGTACATGGCGGCCACGATGGCCAGGAGCACCTGCGCGGTGCAGATATTGGAGGTCGCCTTCTCACGGCGAATGTGCTGTTCGCGGGTCTGCAGCGCGAGCCGGTAGGCCACATCGCCGTCCGCGTCCACGGACACGCCGACCAGCCGGCCCGGCAGCTGCCGCGCGTGCTCCGAGCGCACCGCGAGATATCCCGCATGCGGTCCGCCGAATCCGAGCGGCACGCCGAAGCGCTGCGAGGTGCCGAAGCACGCGTCCGCGCCTTGCTCACCGGGCGGCGTAATCAGCGTCATGGCAAGCAGATCCGCGCCCACGGCCACCAGCGCACCGCGCTCGTGGGCGGCCGCGATGACCGCGGTCCAGTCCACGATCCGCCCGGAGGCGCCCGGCTGCTGCACGATCACACCGAAGAACTCGCCCTCGGGCAGCACGCCGCCGGACAGGTCGGCCTCGACGATCTCGATCCCCAGCGGTTCGGCGCGGGTGAACAGGATGGTCCGGGTCTGCGGGAACAGATCGGCGTCGATGAGCAGCCGCGGCGACTTGCTCTTGCGATTGGCCCGCTGCAGCAGCGTCATCGCCTCGGCCGCGGCGGTGGCCTCGTCCAGCATGGACGCATTGGCCACATCCATGCCGGTCAGATCCGAGACCATGGTCTGGAAGTTGAGCAGCGCCTCGAGCCGCCCCTGGCTGATCTCCGGCTGGTACGGCGTGTAGGCGGTGTACCAGGCCGGGTTCTCGATGAGATTGCGCACCAGCACCGGCGGGGTCAGGGTGTCGTAGTACCCGAGCCCGATCATGGTGGTGGCCACCGTATTCGCGTTCGCCAGCGCGGCCAGCTCGGCGAGCGCCTCGTGCTCGCTCACGGCCGGCGGCAGCGCGTCCAGGCCATTGCTTCCGGCGGCGTCGAGAATGCTGGCGGGAATGGCCTTCGCGGCCAGATCATCCAGCGATTCGATGCCGACGACCTGCAGGATGCGGTCGAGTTCGCCCTGGTCGGGCCCGATGTGGCGGTCGGCGAAGGAACGGGTCTGCACGGCAGCTCCAAGGGTGGGCGGGAAGTCGGCCTCGCGGCCGACCGGTCGTCTGCCCTCCCCCTCTGTCCTGGGCGCCTGAGAGATTCAGGCCATCGACAGCGCAAGCGCCGGTGGCCCTTTCACCATGGGCGGGTGGCTCGCGACCACCGCTTTCCAGAGGCGCCGAAACTCCGCACGGTCCCTTGTGCCTGAGAGATTGACGGGGAGGTGCTGCTCCTTCGGCGCCTGTGCTGCCCCACCGGTATTCGGCGGATCGGCTCAGGACTCTCCCGCACGGCTGCGACGCAACGCCAGTCTAATTCGCGCCAAGTTACAGGCGTGTTGCCTGGGCCGGTTTCACACAACAAACGCGCGCTGCCGGGGGCAGCGCGCGTCATCGGGTCCTGTCTAACCGGTCTTGCTCATGCGGGCTTTGCGGCGGAAGGCCAGTTCGTCCTCGGGCCGGTCCGAGGTGCTGCCGGATTCGGCGCGCTCGGCCGGGAAGTTGGCGATGGCCCCGGTGAGCTCGCGCATGGCGCCGCTGACGGCAATGCCGAAGACGCCCTGTCCGCCCTGCAGTAAATCGACGACCTCTTCCGGCGAGGAGCATTCGTAGACGGTGGCCCCATCGGAGAAGAGCGTGATCCCGGCCAGATCCTCGACGCCCCGGCTGCGCAGATGATCCACGGCGATGCGGATGTTCTGCAGTGAGATGCCGGCGTCGAGCAGCCGCTTGACGATCTTGAGAACCAGGATGTCCTTGAAGGAGTACAGCCGCTGGCTGCCCGATCCGGTCGCGCTGCGAATGGACGGGACCACCAGCCCGGTGCGGGCCCAGTAATCGAGCTGACGATAGGTGATCCCGGCCACCTGGCAGGCGCTGGGCACCCGGTAGCCGACGAGGTCGTCCGGCACCGTGTCATCGGGGAACAGCCCAGGCTGCACCACATCCTGCGAGTGCGGTTGATCTCCCACTGACTACTCCCTTACTGCTGGCCTATCAGGGCTCGTGTCCTGGACACTGCGCTGTCCCGGATACTTACTGCATCGACGCTGGAGCGTTGGCCTAACTGTCGAGGCTACTCTCCTGATTGTCTCGGGAGTATCGGGTACCACCAAGCCTGACGGACCGCGTGTTTCTATACCTAAACCTCAGGTCGAGACACGATTTTGCAACGGCCCTGAAGATCAGCTGTCGGTCGCCTTGAAGTCGTCCGGCGACACCGACTCGAGAAACTCCTTGAACTTCTCGACCTCGTCCTCGCGCTCGTCCGGCATGACCAGTCCGGCTTCCTCGAGCACCGCTTCCTCGGCGTAGATCGGGCACCCCACCCGCAGGGCGATGGCGACGGAATCGGACGGGCGCGCGGAGACGCGCAGCTCGTTCTCGAAGACCAGATCGGCGTAGAAGGTGCCCTCCTGCAGATCCACGATCCGCACCTCTTTCAAGGTGTGACCGAGCTCCTTGATGAGGATCTTGATCAGATCGTGGGTCAGCGGCCGGATGGGCGTGACGCCTTCCTGTTCGAGCACGATCGCGGTCGCCTCGGCCTGGCCGATCCAAATCGGTAGGTACCTGTCGCCGGACACCTCGCGGAGCAACAGCACGGGCTGGTTCTGTGGCTGTTCGACACGGATGCCGATCACACGCATTTCGCTCATCGCACTGCCTCCCATAAACTCGCCGGCTGCCCAGCACTGACACCGCGGAGCCTGCCGTATCACCGAGTCTAGGCGAAGATTTCAGCCCCCGAGTGAAGCACGCACCGAGGTCTTCACCAGGCAGGTGTGCAGGGTCAGCGACAGCGCCGCCAACTCGCGCACTGTCTCCTCGGCGCGGGCGCGGGCGTCGGCGTCGCGACTCTTGGCGATGGGCGCGGCGATTTGCGCCACCATCGCGGCCTCGCGATCCGCGGCGAGTTTGAACGCGCGCAGATGCCTTGCTTCCAAACCGAATTCACTCAATGCCTTCGCGGTGCGGGCCAAGGTCACCGCATCCGAATCGAAATACCCGGCGGCGCCGGGGGTGATGAGATTGGCCCGGATGAGCTCGGTCAGGAACTTCTCGTCGATTCCCGCCTGCTCCAGCAGGTCCGCCCGCGGAATCCGGATCTCGTGATCGAACCGGAGTTCCTCGGGCGACACCTCACCGGGCACGACGCCGAGCCGCCGCAGGCGGCTCCCCCCGTTGGCGGACATGGCTTCCCCAACCGCTTCGACGCCCGCCCGGGCGCGGGCTTCGCGTTCCCGCACCCCGAGCGTCGCCGCCCCACTGTCGATCGCTTCGAGCTGTTCCTTGATCACCTTCAGCGGCAGGTACTGATCCCGCTGCGCCGTCAGCACGAACCGCAGGCGCTCCACATCGGCGATGTGGAACCTGCGGTAACCCGAAGGCGTGCGCTCCGGGCTGATCAGCCCCTCGGATTCGAGGAACCGGATCTTGGAGATGGTGATGTCCGGGAAATCCGGACGCAGCAGATCCAACACGGAGCCGATCGACATGCCCCCGCGTGTCCACTGCGCTGCGCCAGTCATTCCAGGTGGTCCTATAGCGTGCCCGCGTCGCTGGTCTGCGGACGGGGCCCGGTCAGGAACACGAGACGGAACTTGCCGATCTGCACCTCGTCGCCGTTCTGCAGCTCCGAGGAATCCACCGGCTCCCGGTTCACATAGGTGCCGTTCAAGCTGCCCACATCGACGACCTGGAAGGTGTCGTCGTCCTGGCGGAACTCCGCGTGCCGGCGGCTGACGGTGACATCGTCGAGAAAGATGTCGCTGTCGGGGTGACGCCCCGCAGAGGTGGTGGGCTGATCCAGCAGGAACCGCGAACCGGCATTCGGGCCGCGCTTGACGACCAGCAGAGCCGCGCCCGCAGGGAGACCCTCGACCCCTTGCACCGGCTGCTCGCCGGTCTGCTCGGTGCGCGACGTGTCGACCTCGTTCAGGAAATCGGCACGGAACACCGAAGTGGTCTCTGCTGCCGTCTCCTGGTAACCCGGGTCTTTGTTCTCGCTCACCCTTGCTCTCCTCCTCGAACCGAATAATCCATGCAAGCAGTTGATGCCTTCAGCGTCACGGCCACCGGCCCTTCAAGCTGTCGGATAGGTCCCGAAAGTCCCGGGCACCGGCTGCCGGCACATCTGTTGGCATTGACCGTACCCTGCCAGGTCGTACCTGTGCAGGTAGAACTGTGAAGGCTCCTTCAGCCTCCGATAACTCCTTGATAACCTGCGGCATCCAGCAGACCGCCGAGCGCCGCGTCGAGCGCTTCGGCCGACTCGACCTCGAGCTCGAACAGCCAGCCGTCGCCGTAGGGATCGGTGTTGAGGGTCTCCGGCGCGCCGGCCAGAAGATCGTTCACCGCAACAACTTTCCCGGCCAGCGGGGCGTAGATGTCCGAGACGCTCTTGGTGGACTCCACTTCGGCGATGCTCTCGCCGGCGTCGGCCTTCTTGTCGGCCTCGGGCAGCTGCACGAAGACGACGTCACCGAGCTGTGACTGGGCGTAGTCGGTGATGCCCACTCGCACCCGGGTCGGTGCCACGGTGCGAACCCATTCGTGCTCTTCGGAGTAGCGCAGGTCCTGGGGTAGGTCGGTCACAGATGGTGTCCTTTCAACGGGCGGTCCTTCCGGGATCGTGGTCGATCCGTGTGCCACACCCTATCCATGCTGATCTTCGTGCGGCACGGGCGGTATCGCTCGGGCCACGGCGACGGCCTTACCGGCGTAGAGGATGCCGGTCCAGACGTACACCGCGGTGCCCCAGATCAAGAATGCACCGCCGAAGGCCCGGCCGAAACCTGCGGCGGCCCAATCCATCTGACCGGCCAGCAGCCAGGGCAGCGCGGACATGAGCGCGAAGGTGGCGGCCTTGCCCAGGTAGATGACCTCGGGGGGCGGCAGGTCGCGGCGCTTGTAGACGGGCAGCAGCAGCGTCAAGATCAGATCTCGACCGACCAGTATGAGAACCACCCACCAGGGCAGAATGCCGCGAATCAGGAAGCCGCCCAGGGTCGCCAGCAGATAAAGCCGGTCCACCAGGGGGTCCAGAATCGCGCCGAGTTTGGAAGACTGATCGAGCAGCCGTGCGAGCTTGCCGTCGAGGAAGTCGGTGACACCGCTGACGACCAGCAGGGCGAACGCCCAGCCGTCGGCCCGCTCGACCAGCAGCAGCCACAGGAAGACGGGGACGCCGATGAGCCGCAGCACGGACAGGACGTTGGGCACGGTGAAGATGCGGTCGCTGTACACCGGTTCGGCGTTCCGCTCGGTTGTCACCCCCCGGTCTTACCACGCTGTGCCTAATTTGCCTCCGCTGCGCTCCGGCGGGTTCGGGGCCTGCAAGCCCGATTTTTCCCTCCCTCCGCTCCTCCGCTTCGCTCCCCCGCTCCACTCAGTCCAAAATCGAGCCGGCCCCGAACCTCGACAGCAATCCACCAATCGCCTTGCCCCGGACGCCCGAGAGCGCATCGACTCTATATGGTGTCCGCCATACCGAGTTGATGAGAGAATGAATACAGCCCTCTCTCATCATCGAAGTAAACAGTCAGTCCTGCGAGAGGAAAGACCATGCCCGACTTCGACTACGACGTCGTAGTGATCGGCTCCGGGTTCGGGGGGAGCGTGAGTGCGCTGCGCCTGACCGAGAAGGGCTACCGGGTGGCCGTGCTGGAATCCGGCCGCCGCTGGAACGCCGAGGACATTCCCAAGACGAACTGGAATGTGCGCAAGGCGATCTGGGCCCCGCGCCTGGGAATGACCGGCACCCAGCGCATCAGCGTGCTCGGCAAGTGCGCGGTGTTCTCCGCCTCCGGCGTGGGCGGCGGATCGCTGATCTACGGCAATACCCTCTACGAGCCGCTGCCGCAGTTCTACACCGACCGGCAGTGGGCGCACATCACCGACTGGAAATCCGAGCTCGCGCCCTATTACGACCAGGCGCAGCGCATGCTCGGCGTGACGCCGAATCCGCGCATCACCCCCGCCGACGAGGTGATTCGCTCGGTGGCCGAGGACCTCGGCGTGGCGCACACCTTCCATGCCACCAATGTGGGCGTGTTCTTCAACGAGGAGAATCCGGGCGTCGAGGTGGACGACCCGTACTTCGGCGGGGCCGGGCCGCGCCGGACCGGGTGCATCCACTGCGCGCGGTGCATGACCGGATGCCCGCACAATGCGAAGAACACCACCCCGAAGAACTATCTGTACCTGGCCGAACAGGCCGGTGCGCACGTGTTCGAACTGACCACCGCCACCAAGGTGCGGCCGCTGGCCGGCGACGACGGCGGGTACGCCATCGAGACGGCGCGCTCGGATCGCTGGGTTCGCAAGCAGCGCAGGGTGTTCACCGCCCAGCAGGTGGTGTTCGCGGCCGCCGCGCTGGGCACCCAGAAGCTGCTGCACCAGATGCGCGACGAGCAGGTGCTGCCGAATCTGTCGCCGCGGCTGGGCGAGCTGACCCGGTCCAATTCCGAGGCCATTCTCAATGTGGTGAGCAATGAGCGCGACGATTTCGCGCAGGGCGTGGCCATCACCTCCTCGATTCATCCCGAGGAGAGCACCCATATCGAGGTGTGCCACTACGGCAAGGGACAGAACGGGCTGTTCCCGCTGTCGGTGCCGATCGTGGACGGCGGGGCGTTCCGGTTCCTGCGGTTCCTGCTGGCCATCCTGCTGCATCCGATCGTGTTCGCGCGCAGCCTCAATGCGCACCGGGCCTCGGAGAAGTCGGTGATCCTGCTGGTCATGCAGTCCCTCGACAATTCGCTGACCTCGTATCGCAAATGGGGGCAGCTCAAGACCCGGCAGGGTACGGGGCAGCCCAATCCGACCTGGATTCCGCTGGCGCACGAGGTCGGGCGGCGGTTCGGCAAGAAGGTGAACGGCGATGTGCACAGCCTGATCATGGATGTGTTCAATATTCCGGCGACCGCGCACTACATCGGCGGATGCGTGATCGGCGAGGGACCGGAATCCGGTGTGGTGGACCCGTATCAGCGGGTGTTCGGGCATCCCGGGCTGCACATCGCCGACGGGTCGGCGGTGACGGCGAATCTGGGCGTGAATCCCTCGCTCACCATTACCGCGCAGGCGGAGCGGGCCATGGCGTTCTGGCCCAATCGGGGTGAGGCCGATCCGCGTCCGGAGCTGGGGGCGCCCTACCGCCGCATCCGCCCGGTGGCGCCCAAACAGCCGACCGTTCCGGAGTTTGCTCCGGGTGCGCTGAAGCTCCCGATCTTCCCTGCCGATCCGGCCATTCCGGTCAACTAGGCGTACCTCCGCCTTCGCTCCGGCCATGCGCGGACTGAGGACGGACTACGTCCGACGGCGCTCGCTAGGCACCACGGCGACCCGCCGGTAAGTTGTGTTTCCGTGAGCTCCAACATGATCGACTTCCGCTCCCCCGTCTCGGCCGAGGAGGTGCGGGCCCGCGGCCGCGCACTGCGGGATCGCACTCCGGTCGGTGCGCGGGATCGGGAGGCGGCCGGGGCGAATCGGCCCGGCGTGCTGGAGTTCCTGGAGACCAGCAATCGCGGGCGGCTGGAGCATTTGATCCCGCTGCGGCACGGGCGCATGGCGGCCTCGCCGTTCACCTTCTTCCGGGGTGCGGCGGGGCTCATGGCCGCCGATCTGGCGGGCGGGCCGACCAGCGGGCTCACCGCGCAGCTGTGCGGTGACGCGCATGCCGCCAATTTCGGGTTGTACGGCACGCCGCGCGGCGAAATCGTCATGGACATCAATGATTTCGACGAGACGGTGCCCGGGCCGTGGGAGTGGGATCTGGAGCGGCTGGCGGCCAGCCTGGTGCTGGCGGGCCGCGAGGGCGGGGCATCCGAGCAGGATTGTTTCGACGCCGCGCGCGACAGCGCCCGCTCCTATCGGCTGGTCATGGCCGTACTGGCCGAGCAGCCTTTCCTCGCCTCGTGGAACGCACTGCCCGATGAATCGGTGCTCGGCCGGGTGCGGGCGGACGCGCTGCTCGACGACTTCCGCAAGGCGGCCAAGAAGGCGCGCAAGAACACCAGCGCCAAGGTGGCGCGCAAGTGGACCGAGCATCTCGAGGATCACGAAACCGGTATCAGCACACACAAATTCGTGGCCGATCCGCCGATTCTGACCACGGTCGAGGAGGCCGTCGCGGAGGCCGTGATCGACGGGCTCACCGAATACGCGGGCACGCTGCGCGAATCGCGGCGGCAGCTGATCGCCCGATACTCGGTGTCCGATATCGCCTTCCGCATCGTGGGCACCGGCAGCGTGGGCCTGCACTCGTATCTGGCGCTGCTGCAGGGCAATGCGGACGAGGTGCTGGTGCTGCAGATCAAGCAGGCGCGGCCCTCGGCGCTCTCGCCGTATCTGCCGCCCGAGCCCGCACGGCACGAGGGTGAGCGAATCGTGCAGTCCACCAGGATGGTTCAGGCCGAGTCCGACATTCTGCTGGGCTGGACCACGCTGCGGCTGGGCGGGGCGGAACTGCCGTTCATCGTGCGGCAGTTCCGGAATCTGAAGGGCAGTATCGATCCGGCGGCCGTGGAACCCGGCGATCTGGACGATTACGGCCGGCTGGCGGGTGCGCTGCTGGCGCGGGCACACCACCGGTCGCTCGATCCGCGCCTGGTCGCAGGCTATCTCGGCGAGTCCGAGGAGTTCGACGAGGCGGTGGCCCGGTTCGCGGTGCGCTATGCCGATCGCACCGAGGCCGATCACGCCGAACTGGTGGCGGCGGTGAAAGACGGCCGCGTGGCGGCCGATACGGAGTGATCCGGCCGCGTACGATGCACTCAGCCGTGTCTTCTCGACGAGGAAGGTGAGAGCCGATGCTCGTCCGCGTGCAGAACACCGCCGGCACCCATGCCGAGAAGGTGCTCATCGATTGGCTGCGCACCTGGAAGGGCCGCGGCGACCCCAAGGGCGTGGCCACCGTCAATTGCAGCCTGTTCCACGGTGATCGGCTCTATCCGTTCGACGCGGTGATCTGGACGCCGACCAGCTGCGTGGTCATCGAGGCCGAGGCGCTGGTGGAGCGCAGCGAGGGCGAGCTCGAGGTCCCGCTCAACGGCCCGTGGCGAATGGGCGACAAGCTCATCGGCTTCGAGGGCGGCGATAAGCGCACTCCGCTGGACAAATCCCGCGATCACACCTTCGCGCTGCAGAACTGGCTGGCCGAACGCGGCCTCGGCCAGCGCGTGGTGCACGGCGCGGTGCTGGTGGTCCCCACGTCCGGCTCGAATGTGCGGGTGCAGCAGCTGTGGAGCGACCCCAGCTTCCAGGTCCTGCTCGGCGACGATCCGCGGCGGCTGCGCGACTACTTCAACACGCTGTCCTCGCGCGGCCGCCCCCAGTGGTCGGCCAATGACGTGGCCTGGGCCTTCCGCGGCCTGGGCATCCTCCCGTACCTGCCCGCACCCCAGGACCTGCTCAACGAGGGCTTCCTGGGCCCGGTCGACATCACCCTCTGGCACGGCGGCCCCCAGCAGGCGCAAGCCGAGGCCTATGCCGAGGAGCAGGCCCGCAAGGAACGCGAAGCCGCCGAGGCGGGCCACCGCCTCACCGTGCCCACCCCGTGGTTCAGCCCGTCCAGGCTGTACCCGCGCCAGCAGGGCGAACTCGAGCTCGGCCGCGGCTTCATGCGATTGATGCTGACCATCGGCATGGTGATCGCCGTGCTCTGGGTGGTCTGGTTCATCATCGCGGGGATCGTGGCCTACGGTCCGCTCTGAGCGCGCAGTACCGCACGGGCAGATACCCGGCCGCCACCAGCGCCACCGCGGCCGCCGCCCCGCCGACCACATCGGACGGGTAGTGATAGCCCATGCCCACCATCCCGACCAGCACCACGGGCAGCACGACCGCCATGACCACCGCCACGGTCACCCGGACCCGCGCCGACTCACTCGCCAGCGCGAAGGCGGTCACCACCGCCACCAGATGCACGGTATGCCCGCTCGGATAAGCCAGATAATTCTCCAGCGGCCGATCCCACAAGGGTTTGAGCAGCAGCGCATTCACCCCGATGGCGAATTCGGGCGCAATGAGCACGAACCCGGCCTGCCACCACTGCCGCCGATAGGCGAACCAGGCGACCCCCGCGAACAACAGCCCGGTGACAACGAGCGCATCACTCGGCGCCACCAGCACCCGATAGATCCCCGCATGCCCGTCGAACGACGAATGGATGTGCTCCCCCACCGCCCGATCGAACCCCGTCGGCCCGCCATCGGCCGGAAAGAACTGCGGCACAACCACGGTCACGAGCACCGCCGCCACGATCAGGGCGGGCAGCGCCGCCCGGCGCGCATACCCCGCAAGCCCGGCGGGCGCGGAATCGGTCGATCGGTTCACCCGAGCACGATAGCGGGATGCCCGGACGAGGCCGGGACAGCACAGCGCCAACCGAGCCTCGGTCCGCCCGCCGCGGGCCTCACTCCGGCCGGCGACAGTAGACGAACAGGTGATTCTCGGGCACGCCATCCCGGTGGTCCGGGACGAACTCGCGTTCCCGCAACTCCAGGATCTCCAGCCCCGCCAACCGCACACGATCCGGATAGTCCGCGGCGGCATAACTGCTGACCCGGGCCGCGTGTCCCATGAACACGATGTCCACCTGTTCCACATCGCCCGGCACCGTGCCCAGTACCAGGTAGCCTCCGGGCCGCAGCCACTCCGCCATTCGATGCAGCGACACATCGATGTCCGCGCGGGTCATCTGCAACAGGGGAAAGAACGCGCACACGGCATCCACACTGCCCGGCTCCACCTGGAATTCGCGCACATCGGCCCGATGGAAGACGGCCTCGGGAACCTGCCGCCGGGCCAGTTCGACCATCACCCCCGAGACATCGATCCCCTCCACCCGGAAGCCCTTGTCGGCGAGCACTCGCGCGGTGGGCACACCGGTGCCGCTTCCGACATCGAGTACCCGAGCCCCCGCCCGCAGGCGCTCACCCAGCCACTCGAGCGCCGCGTGTTGTTCGGGCAGGTGGCCGAACGCCTTCTCATAGTCGGCCCCGAGCAGGTCGAACAGGCGATCAGCAGGCAACGGCGCGTCGGACGGCACGCTCGAAGTCTAGTCCGCGGAAACAGAATTGGGGCATTCGACCGATAGTGGGGGTGTGGGCGGCGGCCTAGCGTCTAGATCGTCAGCATTCGGGTCGGGGAGGAGCCGAGGGAGATCATGAGAATCAAACCGATGGTGTTCGCTGCGCTGGTGACCGGGATCGTGGCTGGTGTCAGCGGGTGCGGGACCACCGTGTCGAACCCGGTGAGCGCTCCGAGCCCGAGCCGGAGCACGACTGCCGCAGCGCCGGAAGAGAACCCGGGCGGGGAAACTCCGGCGGGGAATCAGGGCGGCGATGCGGTGGAGTCGCAGCAACCCACCGTGGCGCCGGTGACGGCGAATCCCGCGCCGAACGGCAGCGGGCACGGATTCTGTTTCGACCTGAACTCGCAGCTGGCGAATGACGCGGTGAGCCGGTTGGCGGTGCCGGCGACCGGGCCGTGGCGGATCGAGTCCGCCAGCGACGATCCGATCTCGCAGGGGTGCGCGGGCACGCTGTCGTGGATGACGGTGCTGTCGGGCGATATTCACCCGTACCTGCACATTCTGTATTTCGCCGATGGCGAGTGGCTCGGCACGGCCACCGCCGAGCCGTACGGGTACACGAAGATACTCGGCAAGACCAAGGACACGGTGCGGGTGCAGTACCAGTGGCTGACCGCCGATGAGCCGCTGTGCTGTCCGCAGGGCGGGCCGAGCGTGGTGAGTTTCACGCTGGCGGGCGGCAAGATTCAGGCCAGCGGGCAGTTCCCGCCGGAGCGGTGAGGGTTCGGGTACGGATGGGGACCGATGCGAGCGCCGCGACCATCGATCGCGTGCAGCTGTCGGTCGCACCGCGAAGAGTGGTGCGTGACAGCGCGGTCGGGGTGTGGGCCGGTCGCATCACTCTGTACACGGGCCTGCTGTCGGTGCTGGTGTTCGGTGTGCTGGCCTTTCAGCGGCGATGGATCAGCGATGACGGCCTGATCGTGGTCCGCGTGGTGCAGCAGATCCTGGCGGGCGCGGGGCCCGACTACAACCCGTTCGAACGTGCCGAGGCGGGCACCAGTCCCTTGTGGGTCTGGCTGCTCGCCGGTGTCGCGGCCGTCTGGCCCGGCGAGATCGATACGGCGGCAGTCGGATTCGGCCTGCTGCTCGCGATGGCGGGCTTGGCGGCGGGTCTGGCCGGGTGTGTGGCATTGCATCGGCAGCGCGGCGAGAAGGGGATGCTGCTGCCGGTGGGTGCGCTGGTGCCGCTCGCGGTCGGCGGGTTCTGGGACTACGCGACCTCGGGATTGGAAACCGGATTGAGCCTGTGCTGGCTCGGATCCGTGTGGTGGTCGCTGGTCTCGACCACCGAAAAGGCCGGCCGGAGGCACGTTTTCGGGACCATGGCGGTGATCGGGCTGGGTCCGTTGATCCGACCCGATTTCGTGCTCGCCGCCATGGTCTTCGGCGCGACGGCGCTGGTGCTGACGCGGCCGGGCCGCCGACGAGGCGTGCAGTACTGCGCCGCCGGCCTGCTGCTGCCCGTCTCCTACGAGGTTTTCCGCGCCGGCTATTACGGAATCCTCGTGCCGCTACCGGCTTTGGCCAAGGAGGCGAGCAACTCACGGTGGACCCAAGGCGTGTCGTACCTCAACGATTTCATGGGCGCCTACCTGCTGTGGATCCCGCTGCTCGTGATCGCCGTCATGAGCACCCGAATGCTCGACCGCACCGTGGTCGATCGCCGCAGTGCGGTGCTGATGGCCGCACCGCCGCTCGTCGCCGGATCCCTCGCCCTCTACCTCGTGCGGGTCGGCGGCGACTACATGCACGCCAGACTGTGGATTCCCGTCCTGTTCGCACTGCTGCTACCGGTCCTGATGGCACCGGTGGACCGAAGCCGCCGCCTGGAATCGATCGGCGTGGCGCTACTCGCCGCCTGGGCGCTGCTCGCCGGCCTGCTCCTCGAACCGCCCTACCACGGAAAGCAATTCGGCCCCACCGGCATCACCGATGAACGCACCTACGAAACAGTGGCCTACAACGACCCCAATCCCACCGCCGAGTCCCGCCGCAAAGACTCCACCTTGATGGCGACCCTCGCCACCTTCACCCACCGCCCCGACCGAACCCTCGTGATGCGCACCCGCATAACCGCCGACGGCCTCCTGTGGACCATCCCCATGTCCCCCACGGTCCCCGATCGCAGCGGCTACTTCTACAACAACATGGGCATAGCCGCCGCCATCATGCCGCTCCAGGGCACCGTCATCGACGTCAACGGCCTCGCCTCCCCCCTCGCCGCCCACCTCCAACTCGAACACCCCGGCCGCCCCGGCCACGAAAAATGGCTCCCCCCAGCCTGGGTCCTGGCCCAATACGCCGATCCGGCCGTCATCCCTCACATGCGCGACACCGAAGACGTCACCAAGGCCCAAGTAGTCGCCGCCCGCGAAGCCCTATCCTGCGGCGCCCTGGCCGAACTGATCGACTCGGTGACCCAGCCCATGACCCTGCCCCGCTTCTGGTCCAACCTCACCGGCTCCCTGTCCCGTACGACCCTCCGCATCCCCCGCGACCCCTTCGCCGCGAAAGCCCAGTTCTGCCAATAGCCTCCCCGTATGGAATGCCCTCGCTGATGCTTCAGGCCAGCATGGCGGCGCGGAGCATCCGTTCGGGGACGCCGAGGCCCTCGATGAGGGTGAGGGCTTGGGGGCGGAGGCGGTCGACGAGTTCGTTCATGCCGCGGCGGACGGCTTTGGCGCGTTCCACGGACATGAAGCGGTGCATGATGTACCAGGCTTGGTTTTGTTCGATGGTGGTGTAGACGTACAGGTCGCAGACGGCTTCGGCCAGTTTGCGGGCCTCGGGGTCCTCGATGCCGGCGATGCCTTCGATGAAGGCTTCCAGGACCAGGCGGTCGATGTGGGCGGCGCCGGCGGTGAGGATGTGGTCCTGGGCGTTGTTGAAGGCTTCGAAGGGGCCGGTTTCCTTGGCGCGGGCGCGCAGGCGGTGGGCGGCGGTGCGGGTGAGGTAGTCCTCGCGGTCGGCGAAGAGCTGGAGCTGAACCTCGCGGCGGGCCAGATCGCCGTCGTCGACGCCTTGGTCGGAGCGGTCGCGCAGGCGCTGGATGAGCTGGCGGACGCCGGTGCGGTCGCGGACCACGTCGCGGGTCATGGTGGAGGCGAAGCGAACCCAGCCCAGGGCATCCAGGTCGCGGACCTCGTCGGCGTAGGCGGTCAGGAGTTCCTTGGCCACGAGCTGGGTCAGGACCACATTGTCGCCTTCGAAGGTGGTGAAGACGTCGGTGTCGGCTTTCAGTGTGACCAAACGGTTTTCGGTGAGGTAGCCGGCGCCGCCGCAGGCTTCGCGGCATTCCTGGATGGCATCGGTGGCGTGGCGTGTTTGCGCCACTTTGAGGCCGGCGGCGCGTTTTTCCAAGGCGCGCTGGGCGTTCGGGTCCAGGTCTTGGCCGGTCTGCACCAGGTGCATGCGGCGGACCAGGTCGTTCTGGGCGAAGGCCAGGGCGTAGGAGCGGGCGATGAGGGGCAGCAGGCGGCGCTGGTGGCTGCGGTAGTCGAGCAGCACGGTTTCCTCGCCGGTGTCGGGATCGGCGAATTGGCGGCGCTTTTCGGCGTAGCGCACGGCAATGCTCAGCCCGAGGCGCGCCGCCGCGGCGGCCGCTCCCCCGACGCTGACGCGACCGCGGACCAGGGTGCCGAGGGTGGTGAAGAAGCGGCGGCTGGGGTTCTCGATCTCGGAGCCGTATGTCCCGTCCGGAGCCACGTCGGCGTACCGGTTGAGCAGGTTCTCACGCGGAATTCGCACCTGGTCGAACATGATTCGCCCATTGTCGACGCCCGGCAGGCCGCCCTTGAGACCACAGTCGGAGGTGGTGACGCCGGGCAGGTCATTGCCGTCCGCGTCGCGGATGGGGACCACGAAGCAGTGCACGCCCTGGCTTTCCCCGCCGGTGATCAGCTGCGCGAAAACCGCTGCCATGCGGGCGTGTTCGGCCGCTCCGCCGATGTAATCCTTGCGCGCCGACGGAGTCGGGCTGTGCACCACGAACTCCTGGGTCGCCGGGTCGTAGGTGGCGGTGGTCTCCAGGTTGGCCACATCGCTGCCGTGGCCGGTTTCGGTCATGGCGAAACAGCCGAGCAGGTCCAGCGACAGCAGCTGTTCGACGAACGGGCGATGGCGTTCGGTGCCGAGGTTCTCCACCGCGCCGCCGAAAAGTCCCCACTGCACACCGCATTTCACCCACAGCGACAGATCGGTGTAGGCGAGCATCTCCAGCGCGGTGACGGCCGCGCCGGGATCGCTGGAGCCGCCGTTCTCGCGGCGGAAGCCCTTCTCGGCCCAGCCGAAGGACGAGACGAGGCGCATCTGCTCGAGCACGCGGGCGCGCGCCGCCCGATAGTCGAGGTAGGGGTCGCCGTAGAGGCGTTCGTCGTCGAGGTGTTCGCGCGCCTTCTCCCGTACTTCTCGCCAGGAGCCGTCGAGGGCCGCGCGTAGGTGGTCCGCTGTCCGATCGCCGTCGCTCGCCATACTGCAAACCCTAGTGCCCTCGATCTACACAACCGGGTGATCTCGGGCACCCGTGTACGTTTTCCCTGTGAGCAACGATCTCGCGACCGAACTCGAAGGGCCCCCGGCCGGGCTGCGCGAACGGTGGCGGCGGCTGCTGAACGGCGTCACCGATCGGCTGGTGGCCGAGCGCCGCGCCACCGTCGACGCCGTGGTCGAGGCGCCCGCGCCGCTGCAGCCGATCGATCTCACCGACGACGCCAAGGTCACCCAGGTACTGGATCTGGCCGAGCGGGTCGGCGAGGTCGTGCTGGATGCCGGCACCGCGGTCACCGACACCTCCGCCCAGATCGAGTTCATCGCCTCCACCTACGGCCTGTCCAATATCGCCATCGACGTCACCTACAACTCCATCCGCATCTCGGTCGACCGCGGCCCGAGCCTGCCGCCGGCGAGCACCATGAGCGTGGTCAACTACCGCTCGCTCGATTTCACCCGGCTCGCGGCCGTCGACCGATTGACCCGCCGCATCCGCCGCGAGCTGCTGCCGCCGGAGGTGGCGCTGGCCGCGCTCGACGAGATCACTTCGGCGCCGCATCCGTACAACCGCTGGTGGTCCACGTTCGGCTGGGCGCTCATGGCGGCGGCGGTGGCGCTGCTGCTCAATGGCGGTCTGCTGATCGCCCTGATCAGTTTCGCCACCACCACCGCCATCGACCGCGCCAATCGCCGGCTCAACAGACGCGGGTTGCCCTTCTTCTTCCAGCACATGGTGGGCGGCGCCATCGCGGCGATACCCGCGGTGCTCATCTCCACGTTCGCGTCGCAGTTGAAATTGGATCCGGCGCTGATCATCGCGGCCGGAATCGCGGTGCTGCTGGCCGGTTTACAACTGGTCGGCGCGGTGGAGGACGCCATTACCGGCGCGCCCATCACCGCGTCGGCCCGCATACTCGAGGTCGTCATGATGACCACCGGCATCATCGCGGGCATCATCTTGACGCTGCGCATTTCCGAGCAGCTCAATTTCACGGTGCCGACGGTCAATATGACGCCGTCGCGAGATCTGGAGAATCTCCCGCTCAAGCTGCTCGCGGGCGCGATCACCTCGCTGGCGTTCGCGCTGGCCTGTTATGCCGAGCGCCGCGCGCTGGCCGCGGCCGCGTTCAGCGGTACGGCGGCCATTGCCGTCTATCTGATGGTTCAGCACGCCGGATTCGGCCCGGTGGTCTCCTCCGGCGTCGCCGCCGTGGTGGTCGGCCTGGCCGGTGGTCTGCTGGCTCGCCGCGCCCTGACCCCGCCGCTGGTGGTCGCGGTCGCCGGTATCACGCCGCTGCTGCCGGGCCTGAAGGTCTATCGCGGCCTGTACGCGCTGCTCAACAGCGAGACGCTGATCGGCTTCAATCAGCTCTTCAGCGCCGGCGCGGTGGGCTGCGCGCTGGCCGCCGGTGTGACGCTGGGCGAATGGATCGCCCGTGACCTGCGCCGCCCGGCGATCATGGAACGCTTCGGTATTCGCAACAAGTTCTCAGGCTGGGGCGACATTCGTTAGCTGTGTCAGCGCGCACAGCCAGCGGCCGTCGCGGTGCACGTAGACGTCGCTGGTCCATTCGTCGGCGTCGAAGCGATTGCCTTGGTAATGGGCGGTATTCACGATGCGGGCGGTGAGCACCGCGGATGCGCCGCAGACGCGAATGCGCGGATCGCCCACGCGTTCCATGGAGGAATGGGTCAGGTCGCCCGCGGCCACCAGCGCCAGGAACTCCCGGCCGGGTGCGATACCGCGCTCGGACACCATGATCCAGTCGTCGGTGACGAATTCGGCAATGCGCGCCGCGTCATTGGCGACGATGGCCACGAGCCAGTTCTCGTGGGCCGCCAGGATCTCCTTCTCGGCGGCGTCGGGTGCGGGCATCTCGGTCATGCGCATACGCTACTGCTCCCTCGCGCGGGCGCCTTGGACGATTGGGAACGGGTGCCGAGTCCGATCTTGCTTGCTACCGTGCGATATGGACCTGTTCGCCCGCTGGGGTGATTTCGCGTGCCGCTGGCGATTCGGGGTCATCGGGATTGTCGCCGCCGGTCTATTGGCTTTGGGCGCTTACGGTTCCGGTCTCGAGGGGGAGCTCAGCTCGGGCGGGCTGGACGATCCCGGCTCGGAGTCGGCGGTGGCCTCGCGGCTGGCGGATGCGGCGTTCGGGCGCAGTCACGATGTGGACGTGGTGGTGCTCTACACCGCGCCCGAGGGCAAGACCGTCGACGACGCGGATCTCAGCCGGGCCGTGGTCGCCAACCTGAACAGCCTGCCGCAGGAGTATCCCGGCGAGATCTCGGGCATCAATGGCGCGTACTGGCCGACGGAGACCGGCAGGGCCAGCGGCCCGGCGCTGGCCACGAAGGACCGGCAGTATGCGATCGCCGCCATCGCATTGCGCGGTGACGACGATACGGCCATGATGCACAACTATCGAAAGGTCAAGGACGCCTTCGATATTCCCGGCGTCAAGGTGCAGGTCGCCGGCTTGCAGGGCTTGGCGGGCGCGCTCACCGACACCGCCGCGGCCGATACACACCGCATGGAACTGCTCGCACTGCCCGTGGTGGCGGTCCTGCTGTTCTTCATCTTCGGCGGGGTGGTCGCCGCCGCGCTGCCATTGATCCTCGGCTTGCTCACCGTCGCGGGCGCGAACGGGATCATGCGCCTGGTCACCAACGTCACCGATGTGAATTCCTTTGTCGGCCCCGTGGTTTCGATGATCGGCGTCGGCCTGGCCATCGACTACGGATTGTTCATCGTGAGCCGGTTCCGCGAGGAGCTGGCCGACGGCTACGACACCCATGCGGCGGTGCGTCGTTCGGTGATGACCGCGGGGCGCACGGTTGTGTTCTCCGCCACCATGATCGTGGTCAGCCTCGGCGGCATGCTGCTGTTCCCGCAGGGCTTCCTGAAGTCCATGGGATATGGCGCGATCGCCACGGTGACCCTCGCCGCGCTGACCGCGGTCACCATCCTGCCCGCCGCCCTGGCGGTGCTCGGCCCGCGCGTGGATGCCTTGGGCTTCAAGCGATTCCGCCGCACCCCGACGGCGGAGGAGATCGAGAATGGCTTCTGGGGGCGCACCACCGATTGGGTCATGCGGCATCCGCTGAAGATCGCCGTGCCCATTGTGCTCGGGCTGTTCCTGCTGATTCTGCCCATGCGCGGCATTGCCTTCGGCGGGTTCAGCGAGAAGTATCTGCCGCCGGACAATCCGGCCCGATTGGCGCAGCAGCAGATCGACATTCACTTTCCGCTGCGCAAATCCGATCCGGTGGAACTGATCCTGGTATCCAGTAATCCGAGCGCTGTCGGTCCGGCCTGGGATCTCGCCAATAAGGCACCGGGGTTGGCGGGCAAGTTCGATCTGCCCATGCGCTCGGCCATCCAGCCGGAGATCTACCGCGCCAAGGCTTTTCTCGCCGACTCCGGCAAGGCCGACGCCACCATCGACTACCTGCGGTCCATCGACGTCCCCGACGGCATGACCCTGCTGGTCGGCGGCGTCCCCGCCATTCAGCACGACAGCATCGAGGCCCTGCTCACCCGGGTGCCCATGATGATCGCGCTGGTCCTGTTGCTGACCGGCCTGCTCATGTTCCTGACCTTCGGCTCGGTCATCCTGCCGATCAAGGCGGCCCTCATGAGCGCCCTGGGGCTGGGTTCCACCCTGGGCATCCTCACCTGGATCTTCATCGACGGCCACGGCGCGACCATCCTGAACTTCACGCCGCAGCCCATCCAGTCCAATGTGCTCGTGCTGATCATCGCGATCATCTACGGCCTGTCGACCGACTACGAGGTATTCCTGCTGTCCCGCATGGTCGAAGCCCGCTCCCGCGGCGCGACCACCGAGGAGGCGATCCGCACGGGCACCGCCCACACCGGCCGCATCATCACCGCCGCGGCCCTGATCCTGCTCGTGGTCACCGGCGCCTTCGCCTTCTCCGATCTGGTGATGATGCAGTACATCGCCTACGGCATGATCGCGGCCCTGTTCATCGACGCCACCATTCTGCGCATGCTGCTGGTCCCGGCCGTCATGAAACTGCTCGGCGACCGCGTGTGGTGGGCCCCGGCCTGGATGAAGCGCATCCAGCAACGGGTCGGCCTGAGCGAACCGGTCCTCGATGACGAGCACCACGCCACCCGCCTCACCGCGACGACTCCGGCCCGCCATTGAGGTCGTCAACCTTGGCGGTACTCGATCAGCCGCACCTGCCACGGTACGACGCCCTTGGCGCGCTCCCACCGCTTCAGGTCCATCGTGAGAATCGAGTAGTCGAGCAGCTTCGCTACCGCCATTGTGTGAGCGGCTGCGATGTCCTCGGGTTCGCCGATCCAGGCCGCCACCCTGGCGATGGCAGTGATGTGGTCGAGCTCCGTGAGGTCGTCGCGGCGAATATGGGGTACACGCTCGACGACGGCGTTGACGTATTCGCATTGCTCGTCGGACAGCCCTGCCTGTGCCATCAGCAGGGCGTTGACGGGCACGGCCATACGGACGGAGCGAGCATCCAGGCTGGCGATCAGGTTGGCGACGTCGTCGTCGCCTTGTGCGAAGGCTCTCAGCAGTGTGTCGTCGAGGACGTAGCCGGTCATTTGGACTCGGCAGCGTCGTCGGCAGCGAGTTCGGCGAGTTCGTCGGCCATCCGGTTGGCGCGGGCAACCGAGTCGGCGTTGGCGGCGGCTTCGGCAAAGCGCTGCTCCAGTAGCATTTTGCGCCGGTCGCGCCGTGCATCATCGTGCGCGAGGAGGGTGAGAATCGTGTCCTCGAGAGTGGATCCTTCGGGCGTTCGAGCCCGCAACTTGTCACGAGTCGCAACGCTGGTCTGAATAGTCGTCTTCGCCATAGCGAAACTATAGCATCCATAGTCGAGTTATGGCGCGGAACCTTTGATCGCTGGGGCGAAGCCGCCGGAGGAGGCCGCGGCCAGCACAGTGTCTCCACCCTCATCCTCCCGACCCTCAACCTGATCGGCTACGCGATCCTCGCGGTAGCCGCCGTCCGCCCCCGAACCGCCTACGATATCCGCTGGTGGGCCACCGCCTTCCCGCTCGGAATGACCTCTGTCGCAACCTATTCCACCGGCACAGCCCTGCACGTCCCCGCCCTGCACACCCTCGGCGCTCTCCTGCCGGCCGTCGCCGTCGCCGCCTGGCTGATCACCCTCGCGGCACTGCTCGCCGAGTCGCTCAGCTCCCGGAAATCTTGATCACCGGCGCGAAGCCGCCGGAGAAGGCCGCGGTCAGCACGGTGTCACCACCCTGCTGTTGCAGGCCGACGGGCTCGTGCGAGCCCAAGAGCTGTGCGTTACCTTGCAGGACAACGTCTTTGATCGTGATCGGGCCGGTCGGGCGGTCGAGCACGGTCACGTAGACGTCGGAGCCGCGCCGGGTGAAGACGACCTTCCCGCCGCTGGCCGTGGCGGCCGAGGACATGCGCCAGGGGCGGGTGCCGTCGACCGCCTCGCGGTTGACCGACATCCACGCGCCGATGGCGTCCAGCCTGCTGAGCTGGGCGGGAACTATCTCGCCCGCTCCCCCGCTGGGCCCCGTATCGAGCAGGAACGTGCCGTTGTTCGCGGCCGCCTGGAGCAGACTGGTCAACAGCGTGTCGGGGGTGGCGTAGTCGGCATCGGTTTCCTGACGATTGAAACCGAAGGAGCCGCCTATGCCGCGGTCCTGCTGCCAGTAGGTGTCCTGGATCGTGTCGAAGCCGGTGTATTCGGGAGTGCGGAAGTCGCTGTGCGGCACCGGGGGTGGGGTGCTGGCTCGGTCGGCTACCCCGGGGTCTGCCCGGAGGGCGCGCTTCATGAGTTGGTCGAAGCACCAGCGCAGGGGTCGCAGGCCCATGACCTGCTGGAGGAAGTTGGCGGTGCGCCAGCGATCGTTGACGACGCCGTCGGGGACGGTGTTGTAGTAGTCGGCCAGCAGGGCGTTGAGGCGCTGTTGGCCCGTGGGCCAGCTGATGTCGTTCCAGAGCAGGTCGGGGCGGTAGCGGTCGATGAGTTCGCGGACCTGGGCCTCGGCGTAGTCGCGGTAGTCGGAGCCGTAGGGCAGGTACGCGTAGTCGCCTAGGGTTTGGACCACCTGCGGCTGGAAGGTCCAGTCGACGCCGCCGGAGTAGTAGAGGCCGAATTTCAGGCCGCGGGCCCGCACAGCGCGGGCGAGTTCGCCGACCACGTCGCGCTTCGCGTGGAAGTCCGGTGCGTGGGGGTTGCGAACCGTGCTGGGCCACAAGGAGTATCCGTCGGCGTACTTGGCGGTGAGGACCACGTAGGAGGCTCCGATGGACCGGAACTTCTCGGCCCAGGCGTCCGGATCCCATTCCGCCAGACCGGCTTCGAACCGCGCGGCGAGGTCGGCGTAGGTGGCGTCGCCGTAGGTGGCGCGGTGGAAGGCGGCGGTGGGTGAATCCGGGTCCTTGATCTGGTTCGCGTAGTCCTCGGCGTAGGGGCTGCGGGTGAGTGCGTGATCGTAGTCCTGGACGAGGGTTTCGTTGAAGGTGCGGCCCTTCGGCGCGAAACCGGGGACCGAGTACGGACCCCAGTGCAGCATGATGCCGAACTTCGCATCCTGAAACCAGGTGGGTAGCGGGTGTTTTCGCAGCGATTCCAGTGAAGCCTCGTACGGACCGGTCGTGGTCATGGCCGCCTTCCCGTCATCGGAACGCGCCCACCACCACGACCCGACGCCCAGCGCCGCCGCGACCACCACGGCCAGGATCACCAGGACGAGGGCCGCCCGCAGCACGAACCGGCCGATCCGGCGCGGCCACGATCGGCCCGGCTGCTTGCCGGGCACCGGGCCCTCGGTCACCGGATGCGCATCGTTCACGCGAAATACGGTAGGTCCGGTGATAGCCGACTGTAATCATCCTCAGGGCCCACGGCGCGTCACACCTGGGTATTACCCCCGGTCAGCCCGATGCTGCGGCCGATATCGGCGAGGGTGGCGTCGAACAGGACGTCCGGGTGCGAGACGTGAATCGGGTAGTTGCCGAAGACTTCCAGGGTCACGTGGCCGTACAGGCGGGCCCAGAACTGGATCATCACGTAGCTCACGCCGAGGTCCAGTTTCTCGGCCGGGAATTTCTGGCCGGAGTCGGCGAGCACCCGCAGCAGATCGGTCTGGAACCGGACCAGGTCGTCGCGCAGCTCGGCGGGGATGAGTTCGGTTGGCGGGGTGACGATCTCGTACTCGTTGAGCAGACGGCCGGCCGCCTCCAGGAACAGGCGGCCCACCGGCTCGCCGAATTGCCGCATGGCGCTGTCGATTCCGGCCGATGCGGGCGAGGCGAAGACCAGGGTGAATTCTCGCCCGTGGGTCAGCGCCCATTCGCGGAAGCCGCGGCAGATGGCGAAGAAGCGCACGCCGGCGTCGTCGGGCACGCCGTCGAGGGCGGCCGCCATATCGCGGGCCAGGTCGAGGCACACATCGCTGCGCACCGCCGCCACCAGGGCCTCCCGCGATTCGTAATAGCGGTACAGCGCGGGAGCGGTGATGCCCAGCTCGCGCGCGATGGCGCGCAGGGTGATGGCGTCCAGGCCCTGCTCCACCAGGAGTGACCGCGCGACGCGCCGGATGTCCGCATCGCTCACCGCGGGCATCCGGCCGCGTCGCTTGGTCTGTGTCATTCGTACTTCCGTTTACTCGTAAGCCACTTGCCAGCTCTTGATGCCATTGAGCCAGCCCGAGCGCAGCCGGACCGGCTCGGAGACCTGGCGCAGGTTCGGCATCACATCGGCGATGGCGTTGAACATGAGGTCGATCTCCAGGCGGGCGAGGTTGGCCCCCACACAGTAGTGCGTTCCGGTGCCGCCGAAACCCACATGCGGGTTCGGGTTGCGCAACACATTGAACTGGTAGGGGTTTTCGAAGTGGCGCTCGTCGAAGTTGGCGGCGCTGTAGAACATGCCGACGCGCTGGCCCTTCTTCAGCTCCTGCCCGCCGAGCACGGTGTCCTGCATGACGGTGCGCTGGAAGGCGACGACAGGCGTTGCCCAGCGCACGATTTCGTCGGGCGCGGTGCGCGGGCGCTGCTCCCGGTAGAGCTCCCACTGCTCGGGGAAGTCCACGAACGCCTTCATGCCGTGGGTGATGGCATTGCGGGTGGTCTCGTTGCCGGCCACCGCCAGCAGGATGACGAACCAGGCGAATTCGTCCGAGGCCAGGCCCTCGCCGTCGACGTCGGCGTTCAACAGCGTGGACATGATGTCCTCGGCCCCGCCCAGATCGACCGGGCACTTGCGCTTCTCCTCGGCCAGATTCCAGGAGTAGCCCATGACCTCGGCGGTGGCGACCTTGTGGTCACCCTCGAAGGTCGGGTCGTTGTAGGAGATCATCTCGTTGGTCCACTGGAAGATCTTGCCGCGATCCTCCTGCGGGATGCCGATGAGCTCGGCAATGGCCTGCAGCGGCAGCTCGCAGGCGACCTGTTCGACGAAGTCGCCGCTGCCGGTCTTCTTGGCCTCGTGCACGATTCGCTCGGCGCGGTCGCGCAGGGCATTGCGCAGGCTCTCCACGGCGCGCGGGGTGAAGCCCTTGGAGATGATGCGGCGCAGCTTGGTGTGGCGGGGCGGATCCTGGTTCAGCAGCAGGAAGCGCTGCACCTCGATCTCTTCGCGCAGGATGTCGCCGTAGAAGCGGATGACGGCGGTGTTCTCCTCCGAGGAGTAGACCTCGGGGGTCTTCGAGATCTCCTTGATGTCCTCGAGCTGGGTGACGGCCCAGTAGCCGTCATCGGTGAAACCGCTGTCCTGCTGGGGGACCCAGTGGACCGGGGACGTGCGGCGAAGTTCGGCGAACTCTTCGACTGGCAGACGCTCGGAAAGCAGATCGGGATCGGTGAAGTCGAAGCCCGACGGGATGGACGGCGCGGACACGGGTACCTCCTTTGGAACACGTTCCAGAGGAGTGAACCACACCACATCACTTTTGTGAACAGGTATTAGTAAATCCCGTTCACTTGATGCGTCAATGGACAAGGAGAGCCCCCGCCGCGTACTGCGGCGGGGGCTCGAATGAGGCTGAGAGGGAAGCTAGTACGCGCCATCACCCCTGGTGACCGCCCCGACAGTCTTCGCGATCAGCAAGAGATCGAGCACCATGGACCAGTTCTCCACGTAGGAAAGATCCAGTCGCATGGCATCATCGGGCGTCAGGTCCGAGCGCCCGCTCACCTGCCACAGACCCGTCACGCCCGGCTTCACCAGCAGCCGCCTGCGCATGACCCCGTCGTAGGAATCCACCTCGCGCTGCACCTGCGGGCGCGGCCCGACGACGCTCATCTCACCGCGCAGCACATTGAAGAACTGGGGTAGCTCGTCGAGGGAGTATTTGCGGATGACCCTGCCGACCGGCGTCACCCGCGGGTCCTCGCGGAGTTTGAAGAACACCGGGTTGCCGCCATTGCCCGCGATGAGCGCGTTGATGTGCGCATCGGCGTCGGCATACATGCTGCGGAACTTGAACATCCGGAACGGCTGGCCGTCGCGGCCGATCCGCTCGGAGCGGTAGAAGACCGGGCCGCGGCTGTCGAGCTTGACCGCGATGGCGATGGCGAGCAGTGTCGGAGCGGTTGCCAGCACCGCCAGCAGGGCGAAGCAGAAGTCGAAGACCTCTTTACGAATCGACTTGGCGCGATCGTATTGCGGCTTCTCCACGTGCAGCATCGGCATATCGGCGACGATGCGGTGGGTGAGCCGGGCGCCGGAGATGTCGACCAGTCCGGGCGCGACAATGAGCTCCACCCCGAGGGGGTCCAATTCCCATGCCATGTGCCGGAAGTCGGCCGGACCCAGGTTGTCGGTGGCGGTGACCGCCACCGTGTCCGCCCCCGTGCGCCGCACCGCGTCGATAACCGAACGGTCGCTTCCCACAATGGGTATCTCCCGCCCGCCCACTTCCAGCGAACTCTCGGCAAGATCGCCCTCGGCATCGCGAGTGCACACGCCGACCACCTGGAATCCGGATTCGGCATCGCGGGAGAAGGCCGCCACCATGGCGCGCGCGGCATCGGGACTGCCGACCACCAGCATGGCCGTGCGGTATTCGCCGCGGGCCCGGCGCTTGGCCACCCGGCTGCGCCAGATGCGGCGCTCGATCATCAGCCCGATCATGCCCAGCGGGAGCGCGATGGCCAGGTAGCCGCGCGCGATATCCACCCGGAGCAGCAGCGAGACAATGGCGACGCCGCCGAACAGCCGCAGCGAGGCCGAGACCACGCGCCGGTATTCCTCTGTGCCGCTGCCGATTACCCGCAGTGACCGGGTGCCGGTGGCGGAGAGCGTGCAGCACCAGGCCAGCGCCAGCACGATCGAGACCGCGGTGTAGCCGACCTCGACCGGGAAGGTCGACGCCAGCGGTGGCGCGGCCGGCCCGCCGAAACGGATTATTTGCGCCGCGCCAATGGCCAGGCACACAACCAGCAAATCGCTGACAGCTAATCGGCGCGCATAATCCCCTTGCCAGCGTTCGCGATCCGAACGCGGTTCCGGCCGCGGCAGCCGGCTCGCGCGCACAGCGCGGCCGGCAGAAATGTCGTAACTCATGAAACGAACGCACCTCCCCCACGGGAGAACTCGGTCCCGATCCCCACTGATCAGTTCCACAGAACGGGCTGACGCCGGTTCCCCAAGGGCTTTCAGACTCATGACAACCGATGGGGCCACCGATCACTTCGGTAGCCAGGGGTCGAATGTTACACACCCGGATCGACGCGGACAGCGAAACCCGCATAGCCCCAATGTTTCCCGGGAAGTCGCGGGCAGCATAGCGACCGGTTTCCCGTTTCCAGCCCCCTATTTCCCCTATTCGCAAAATCGCAGGTCCGCAAGCGCTGGACACGCCGCGTGACCAGCATGTAACCCTTATCGTGCACGACTCGTAAGTTTGCCGACCGAACGCCCGGTTCTGCGGGTCGCAGAAATTTACCCCCTGATCACCATCGCATCACGTCAAGACGGCCAGGGGCCAGGTCAATCCTGTTGTAACGTAAGGCCGGACCGATCCGACCACAGTGCAGCCGGCCTTCCGGTGGTCCGGTCTCGGTGAAAGGTGGGGAAACTGCGTGCAATGCCGTCTTTGTGAATCCAGCAGCCTGATCAGCATTCTCGATCTTGGTGCGACACCGCCCTGCGAGAAGTTCCTGACGGCGTCCGAACTGGATCTGCCGGAGCCGACTTATCCGCTGCATCTGCGGTTGTGCGAGAACTGCCTGCTTTTGCAGATTCCGGCATTGATTACCCCGGAGGAGACTTTCACCGAGTATGCCTACTTTTCGTCCTTTTCGGACAGTTGGGTCAGGCATGCCGAGCACTTCGTGAAACAGGCAATCGCGCGGCTCGGGATGAAAGATTCATCCTTCATGATCGAGGTCGCCAGCAATGACGGCTACCTGCTCCAGCACGCGGTGGCCGCGGGCATCCCCTGCCTGGGCGTCGAGCCGTCGGTGAACGTCGGTGCGGCGGCGCGCGAGAAGGGCGTGCCCACGGTGACCGCCTTCCTGGACGAGCGGCTGGCCGCCGAGATCCGCGCCGAGCACGGCCCGGCGGATCTGGTCGTGGCGAACAATGTGTACGCCCACATTCCGGATCTGCTCGGCTTCACCCGCTCGCTGCGCGCCCTGCTGGCCGATGACGGCTGGCTGTCCATCGAGGTGCACCATGCGCTGAACCTGGTGGCGCTGGGCCAGTTCGACACCATTTATCACGAGCATTTCCAGTACTACACGGTGCTGTCCGCGCAGCGCGCCCTGGCGACGGCGGGCCTGGTGGTGGTCGATGTGGAACTGCTCGGCACGCACGGCGGCTCGCTGCGACTATGGGCCCGCCCCGAGGGCGTCGCCGAACCCTCCGAACGGGTCGCCGAGGTCCTGCGCCTGGAGGCCGAGGCCGGTCTGCACGAGGTGTCCGGCTATCTGGAACTGCGCCCCCGCACCGAGCGCGTGCGCCAGGATCTGCTCCGATTCCTGTTGGACGCCAGGGCTTCCGGCAAACGCGTGGTCGGCTACGGCGCGCCCGGCAAGGGCAACACCCTGCTCAACTACTGCGGCATCCGCACCGATCTGCTCGAGTACACCGTCGACCGCAACCCCTACAAGCACGGTCGCTTCACCCCGGGCACCCGCATACCCATCCACTCCCCCGAGCGCATCGACGCCGACAAACCCGATGTGGTCGTCGTACTGCCCTGGAATCTGGAATCCGAGATCACCGCACAGCTGGCGCACGTCCTGGACCGGGGCGGCGAGCTCGTCTACCCCCTCCCCACCCTGCACAGCGCCCGGCCTGCGGAAAGGCAAGTGAAATGAAGGTCGTACTGTTCTGCGGCGGCTATGGCATGCGCATGCGCAACGGCACCGAGGACATGATTCCCAAACCCATGCAGATGGTCGGCCCGCGCCCGCTCATCTGGCATGTCATGCGGTACTACGCGCACTTCGGGCACAAGGACTTCATCCTGTGCCTGGGCTACGGCGCCGCGCACATCAAGAACTTCTTCCTGACCTATCAGGAGTCGGTCTCCAATGATTTCGTCATTCGCGGCGGCCGGGTGGAGCTGCTGCAATCCGATATCAGCGACTGGACCATCACCTTCGTCGACACCGGGGTGGAATCGCCCATCGGCGAGCGGCTGCGCCGGGTGCGCGAGTATCTGGACGGCGAGCGGTACTTCCTGGCCAACTACGCCGACGTGCTCACCGACGCGCCATTGGACAAGATGATCAACGACTTCCAGGATTCCGGCGCCGCGGCGTCGATGATGATCGTGCCGCCGCAGTCCTCGTTCCACTGCGTGGATGTGAACACCGCCGGCGAAGTCAAGAACATCACCCCCGTCTCGCGGCTGCCCATCTGGGAGAACGGCGGCTACTTCGTGCTCACCCAGGAGGTCTTCGAACTCCTGCCGCCCAATGGCGATCTGGTCGAGGACGCCTGCGGCGCGCTGGCCGCCCAGGGCCGGCTGTTCGGCTATCAGCACCACGGCTTCTGGAAGCCCGCCGACACCTTCAAGGAGCGCGCCGAGCTCGATACCGGATATCAGCGCGGCGACCGGCCCTGGATGGTCTGGGAGCAGTCTCGCCCATGATCCGATTCCACACCGGCGCGATTCGCGAAATCGCGCTGCTGGCAGCGCATTGCGATGACCTGGCCATCGGCATGGGCGGCACCCTGCTGACCCTGGCCGCCGCCGTGCCCGGCGTGCGGATCCGCGCGCTGGTGCTCAGCGGCGCCGGCACCGAGCGGGCCCGCGAGGAGCAGGCCGCGCTGGAATCGTTCTGTCCCGGAGCCGATCTCGATCTGCGCATCCTGGATGTGCCGGACGGCTACGCGCCCGCGCACTGGGAGCGGGTCAAGGACGCGGTGGCGGCCCTGCGGCGCGGCGGCCACGCCGAGGTGGTGTTCGCCCCGCAGCGCGGCGACGCGCATCAGGACCACCGGCTGCTGGCCGAGCTGGCGCCCACGGAGTTCCGCGATCACCTGCTGCTCGGCTACGAGATCCTCAAGTGGGAGAACGATACCCCGCAGCCCACGGTGTTCCATCCACTCGCGGAGGGGGTGGCCGAGCACAAGGCCGCGCTGCTGCTGAAGCACTATCCCTCGCAACGTCATCGGGACTGGTTCGACGAGCAGTCCTTCCTGGCGCTGACGCGGCTGCGCGGCGTGCAGTGCCGCGCGACGCACGCGGAGGCGTTCCTGCTCGACAAGGCCACCCTTACCTTCGGAGGTGCATGATCATGCGTGTTCTCGTCACCGGCCATCAGGGCTATCTGGGCACGGTCATGGTGCCGGTGCTCCAGGAGGCCGGGCATGAGGTCACCGGTCTGGACAGCGGTTTCTTCGCCGAATGCGTGCTCGGCGAGGCTCCGCCCGCACCGCCGGCGCTCGCGGTGGACCTACGGGACGTGACCGTCGATCAGCTGACCGGATTCGATGCCGTCGTGCACCTGGCGGCGCTGTCCAATGATCCGCTCGGCGCGCTGGCGCCGCAGATCACCTACGACATCAATCACCACGCCTCGGTGCGGCTGGCACAGCTGGCCAAACAGGCGGGGGTGCGCCGATTCCTGTACGCCTCCACCTGCTCGGTCTACGGGGCCGCGGGCGACGGGCTGGTCACCGAGGACGCCCCGCTGCGCCCGCTCACCCCGTACGCCGAATCCAAGGTGCGCGTCGAGGACGATGTGGCCGCCATCGCCGATTCCGGTTTCTCCCCGGTGTTCCTGCGCAATGCCACCGCCTTCGGCTTCTCACCGCGGCTGCGCGCCGATATCGTGCTCAACAATCTGGTCGGGTACGCGGTGCTCACCGGTGAGGTGAAGGTCCTCTCCGACGGCACGCCCTGGCGGCCGCTGGTGCACGCGCGCGATATCGCCGCCGCCTTCGCCGTCTGCCTGACCGCGCCCATCGACGCCATCCACTGCCGCGCCTACAACGTCGGCACCGAGGCCAACAACCTCACCGTGGCCGAGATCGCGCGCGCGGTCGTCGACACCGTGCCCGGGTCCACGCTGAACATCACCGGGGAGAGCGGTGCGGACCCGCGCTCCTATCGGGTCGACTTCTCCTACGCCCGCATGGAATTGGGCTTCGAGGCCGCCTGGAGCATTCCCGACGGCGCGGGCGAGCTGTACGGCGAGTACATCGCGCGCGGGCTCACCGCCGAGACCTTCTTCCACCGCTTCACCCGTCTCGCGCACCTGCGATCCCTCCAGGAGTCCGGCGTCCTCGACGAGGAGCTGCGCCGGATCAGGATCGGGGCCTGAGGTGCCGGTCGAGGAGATCGCGCCAGGAGCCCGCGTGCGCATCCCGGTCGGAGACCACGGTCACCGGCTGCGGCCAGGCGATGGCCAGCTCCGGATCGTCGTAGGCGACGCCGATGTCCTCGGCCGGATCGTGCGGGCGGTCGATGCGGTAGCAGACATCGGCCACCGGGCTCAGCGCCTGGAAGCCGTGCAGGAAGCCCGGCGGCACGTACAGGTGCCGGAAGTCGTTGTCGTCCAGCAGGAAAGCCTGCTGGTGGCCGAATGTCGGCGAATCCGGGCGGATGTCGACCAGCACGTCGTGCACCGCGCCGTGGGCGCAGCGCACCAGCTTGGCCTCGCCGCGGCCGAGGCGGCCGTGCATGCCGCGCACCACGCCGCGATAGGACCGCGACTGCGAATCCTGCAGGAAGGTCGCGGCCAGGCCCGGGGTGTCGAGGAAGGCGTCGAACTGCTCGGCGTCGAAGGTCCGGGTGAACAGGCCGCGGCCGTCGCGGAAGGGTTGCGGGGTCAGCACCAGCACGTCGGCGAGCTTGGTGGGTTCGATGCGCACCAGGTCATGGTGCCATGAGCGGGCCGGTGACGCGCGGATGTCGCGGATGCGGCTCCACAACCCTGCACCGGGTGCTGGATCTGGGCAAAATGCCTGCGGCAGACGACTTTCCGGCGCGGGAAACGGTTGCCGACACGGTGCATCCGCTGGCCATGGACCTGTGCGCGGACTGCGGGCTGGCGCAGCTCGCCGAGGACGACACCGTCACCGCCGAACCGCGCGGGGTGGAGCCGCAGGCCCTGCGGGATCAAGCCGCCGACGCCCTGCACCGGGTGGCCGCCGCCGGGCGGCTGTCCGGGCGTACCGTGCGGGAGTTCGGCAGCCCGCACGGCGGCAGCTGGCTGCCCCTGCTCGCCGAGCGCGGGTTCACCGAGACCGCCGGGCCCGCCGATGTCGTCATCGACTGTTTCGGCATCATGCACGAACCCGATCAGCGGGCCGCGTTCGCGGCGCGGGCGGCCGCCACCGCACCCGGCGGCGTGCTGCTGCTCCAATTCCATTCGCTGCACGCCATCGTCTCCCAGGGGCAGTGGAATGCCTTGCGGCACGGGCACTTCGCCTATTACTCGCTGGCCGCATTGCGCCACTTGCTCGAAGACGCCGGGATGTCTCTCGCGACCGCTTGGGAGTTCGAGCTGTACGGCGGCACCATCCTGGTCGCCGCCGTCCATGCACCGGCGGTGGCGGACGAGACGATCACCCGCATCATCGAGGCCGAAGCATCGGTCACCCATCCGGAAACGGTCCGGCGGCTGCAACGCGACGCCGATCGCCAAGCGCGGCTGCTGCGCTCCTGGCTCGACCACGAAAAGGCCACGGGGCGACGTGTTTACGCCTATGGGGCGGCTTCACGCGCGGTCGCGCTCTTCCATCTCGCGGGCCTGGACGCCACGGTGCTGACCGCGGTGGCCGACGCCTCTCCCGCCAAACAGGGGCGGCGCATGCCCGGCTCCGATGTGCCCATTGTCAGCCCCGCCGAACTGGTTGCCGCACAACCGGATCTGGTGCTGCTCACACTGCCCGACCTGCTCCCGGAGGTGCGGTCGCGCTGGCCCGAACTGGAGGGGAGGTGGGTTGTGGATCCGCCCGAATGTCCTTGACCATCAGTGTGATTCATGGCAGATCGGCATAGAATAACAACGTTCGGCAGGGGAATTCTTGTACGCGTAGCTATTACGCGACGCACAACCTGATGAGGGAATGGGGAACATCATGAAGCGTTCGCAGTACATCCGTACACGCGCCACCGCGCGCACCATGGCCGTCGCGGCGGCCCTCACCGTCGGCCTAGCCTTGGGCGCCAGTCCTTCCGGCGCCGCCATCGACAGCACCAACTCCATCGTGGACCGCAACGACCGCACGGTGGAGGCCATCCAGTCCGATACGCGCATCAGTTTCGTGGCGCCGCTGGACGGCAATCCCCTGACCCGCGAATGGTTCCACGACGGGCGCGCCTCGTTCCGGGTGTCCGGCCCGGGCTGCGACAACTGGGAGGGCCGCATCACCCTCGGCTATCAGGTCGGCTATCCCGCCACCCTGGACGGCAAGATCCGCTTCCAGTGGTGGACCCCGAGTCTCGGGCTCGAGCTCGACGACTCCCCCGGCGTCAATCTGGGTCAGCTCATTCCGCAGGCCGGCATCGAGCTGGCGGTCGGTTTCGGTCCGGGCATCCAGACCATCGAGGCCGCCAGCGGCGAGATCTCCGGCAGCGACGGCTTCATCCAGATGTCCGGCTTCCACGGCACCGTGAGCGGGGTGCTCGGGCAGGTCACCATTCGCCCGTGGGTGTCCGTGGTGAGCAGCGCCGGCGATACGGTCGTCACCTACGGTCCGCTCTGGACCATTTAACCCCCTTAGTGCAGCAGTTCCGGGCGGCGGAGGACAGTGGCCGTCGCCCGGATACGAACCCGCTCGGCCGCCGCCCGCGCCAGCCGTAGATCACCGCCGAGCACCGCGCCGCGGCCCACGAACTCCGGATATTCCGTGCCGAGCCGGTGATGGAAGCGCAGCATCTCGGTCAGCTTGCTGACCGTGGAGGTGTTGCTGCACAGGTTGAAACTCGAATTACGCCAGGCGGCGAGCACTTCCGGCATGCCGAAGAAATTCCCGAAGGCGCACACCCGGGCGAAGAGATCCACATCCATCGGGAACACCAGATCGCCGCGGAAGCCGCCGACCCGATCGAAATCCGCCCGCCGGAACACCGCCGCGGCCGTCGGCCCGAAATCGGCGGGCCCGCGCCGGACGATGGTGCGCATGAGCGTGCGCACATCCTGCCGGCCCAGCAGATTCGGCAGTCCGAGCCCGGTCTCCTCCACCGCGCCGTCCTCGTCGATGACCTCGAATTTCGACGAGCAGATCGCTATTCCATTGTCCCCCATGACCTCGAGCTGCTTGTCCAGCGCGCCCGGCAGCAGGATGTCGTCGCTGCACACCACTTTCACCAGGCGTCCGGCGGACAGGAAGACCGCCTTGTTCCAGTTCTCCCCGATCGGCAGCGTCTCGTCATTGCGGTGCACCCGCACGCGCGGGTCGTCGAAGGATTTGGCGATGGTGCCGGTCTCGTCGGCGCTGGCATTGTCGAGGACCAGCACCTCGCATTCGGTGTCCTGCGCCAGAATCGAGCGCAGCGTGGTCTCGAGCGTGCGCGCCGAATTGTAGGCCGGTACGCACACCGACAAGTTGGCCATGACTCCCCCTGCGGTTCTACTCGGCAGTGTCGGGCACGAGCCGGAACACCCGTTCCAGACCCGCGCGGCCGGCGTCGATCTGCTCGACTGCCTTCTGCTGCAGCGTATCCCGCAGTTCCGACGCCGACTCCCACAGTTCCCGAACCGCGCGTGTCAGTTCGGACTCCAGGTTGTCGACGTCGCAGTGCACGATCCGCAATCCGGCGCCGAACATGTCGGCCAGCCCATAGAACTTGTCGTCGTAGTACTGCGAGGCTGTTACAGCGACCGCCGGAATACCTTGGGAGAGTGCGAATACCGCCAGGTGGTAGGCGCTGGTGACGAGTATGCGGCAGCGTGAGACCTGGCGGGCGACATCCGCCGCGCTGCCGCCCCGGCCGATGACCGGCCGCACCCGTGGCGCGCCCGCCAGCAGCGGCAGGGTGTAGGTGCGGTCCTCGGAGTCGTATTCGGAGATGATGAGCGGCGAGAGCGCGACGTCGAACTCCTCGGCCCGCGCCCGCACCACCGCGCCGAGGGTGTCGCGGGCGGAATCGCTGACCTTCGAATAGTCGGCGATGCGCAGGCAGACGCCCAGGTCGGCGCCGATCTCCGGACGCCGCATCCGATAGGAGAATTCGACGGCGTCGTCACCGGTGACCAGGACCGATTCGGCGGGCACGCCCAGTTCGGCCAGCAGTTTTGGCCCGCGCACACCCTCGCGCAGCGCGATCAGATCGACGCCGGGCAGCACCTGCTCCGCGCGGCGCACCAGTTCCGGATGCTGCATGGGCCCGAGTCCCTGGCCGAGCATGACATTCGGGATGCCCAGCCGCTGGGCCTGCTCGAGCAGGTTCAGGGTGCGATGCGCCTGATACAGATCGACGTCGGTCATGTAGCCGCCGCCCTGCGCGATGACCAGCGAGGCGGTCCGGATGGCCGCCGGGACCGGCGGCAGCTCCGGGATGCCCGCGGGCTCCGGTTCGCGTTCCCCGCGCAGCATGTCGCGCACCTGCTTGCGCGCCCCGCGCAGATGATGTTTGGGCACTTCGGTGGCGGCCCGCCACTGCAAAGCCGCAGGACCGACCAGCTTTGTACCGACCAGCGCGTCCACCTGCCCGGCCAATCCGCTTCTGCCCCAATGCCCGCCGGCGGCCGCGAACACCGGTTCGGCCTCGGGCAGGACCGCCCGCAGCACCCGCGGCTGGTCGGTGAGCATGCCGATCCGCGCGCCCGGCCAGCGTTCCCGCAGCCGTTGCACGGTCATCACCATCATGGCGATATCCCCGCGATTGCGTAACCAGTACTCGCCGTTGTCGACGAGTATCCGGTACCCGGCACCATCCCCCGCGCCAGATGTCCCCAACTCGAGATTCCTTCCGGAGCCCGGCAATGCCGGTAGTTCTATGCCGAGCACGAATCCGCAGCGAATCTATCGCAGATCATCGAGGTGCGCACAGCGCAGCATCGACCACCTCGTCGAGGTCGATGTTACGGGAGCGCGCGGCGAGGATATCCGGAATCTGGTTCATGCCCACGGTGACCGATCGCTCGGCGGTTGCCCCGCCGTAGACGAAACTGCCGTGCATGGTGCCGCCATGCCCCCAGGCTTCGCTGCCGCAGGACGTGGTCCAGCGGAAAAGCCCCAGCCCGAAGTCCTCCGAGCGGCGCGCGTCGCCGGTCGTCACGGTGCGCTGCATCTCCGCCAGCTGGGCCGGCGCGACGACTCGCCCCGCCAGCAACGCCATGAAGAATCGATTCAGATCCGCGCCGCTGGACACCATCGCCCCGTCCGGAAGTCCCCAGCCGGGATCGATATCGGTGATGTCGATCCGGACGCCGTCGAATTCGTGGTAGGCCCGCGCATGCGGTCCGCGCAGGACCGATTCCGCCGGATACAGCGGCCAATACGTGTCGTGCAATTCCAGCGGTATGAGAATTCGCCTGGTCACCTCGATTCCCACCGGCATCCCGGTCACCCGCGCGATCAACTGCCCCGCGAGCAGATAGTTGGTATTCGAATACTGCGCCTGCTCCCCCGGCGCGAACTCGGCCGTCTTCCCCATCCCGACGCCGATCAGCTCCTCCACCGGCCGCCCGGCCCGCAGCGCGGCCACCGACTCCAGGTCCAGATCATTGAGGTAGTCCGGGATCCCACTGGTGTGCTGCAACAGATTTCGCACGGTGACGGCATTCCCGTCCCCGCCCGGCGCATGCACCACCCCCGGCAGATACCGCTCCACCGGCGCATCCAACTCGACCCGCCCCTCCCCCACCAGCTGCAACACCACCGCCGCCACAAAAGTCTTGGTATTACTGGCAATCCGCATCTGCGCGTGATCCGGGAACCCTGCCCCCGTCCCGAGATCCCCCACCCCACTGACGATATGCGTATCCACCCCACCCTCGCTGAGCACCAATTGCGCCCCCGGCACCGCCACCCCGGACACAATCGAGTCCAACCCGGTCCGCAGCGTCTCCGCCATCGTGCTCGGCTGCGCCAGAGCACCCTGCCCACCTGTCAGGACCATGACCACCACGGCGACGATCCCCAGAGCAATCCGCATGCGTCCTCCTGCACCGGGACCGGCCTGCGCACCGGCTACCAACTCATACGGGCCACACCCCGAACAGGTTCGAACCCAGGGTAATTCGAAATCAGGCCGGGAACAGCGGGCTGGTGAATTTGGAGCAGAGCCAGCGGCCGTCGACGTAGTCCATGGCCATGGTGATGTTCTCGGTTTCGGTGGTGTCGGGTTTGCCCTGGGTTTGGTTGAGGACCGTGACGTCGGCGGTGAGTTCGTAGTGGGTGCCGGAGCCGGAGGTGACGGTGCAGTTGGCGTTGGTGCCGCGGCTCTTCTCCGAATCGGCCTCCACCAGGAGGCGGACGGTGGGGAGGATGGTTTGGGCTTGGGATTTCCAGGAGCCGGTGGCGCCGGCGAGGACCTTTTCCTGCCAGGCGTCGCCGTTGGCGTAGTCGTAGGTGGACATGAGGAGGGCGTGGTCGCAGGCGGCTCGGATGGCGGCCTCGCGGGAGGGGTCGGTGGCGGAGATGCCCGGGCCGCCTATGTCGGCGGCGCCCCATTTGATATGCAGTGCGCCGGTGCCGAATCCGAGGCCGATGGCCAGGGCCAGGGCCAGGACGAATACCGCTGCGGCGGCGGCCAGCAGGCGCTTGCGGGCGCGGCGAGGCGGGACCGGCGGGGGCGCGGGGCTCAGCTGGAGCGGTGGGTGAGTGCCGGGCTGGGTCGGCGGGCGGCCGGGCTGGGTGATCGCGTAGCCGATCTGTGTCGGCACGCTGGTGTGGTGATCGGTCGGCGCGCCGGGTGGGGCGTAGGCGGGCGGGGCGGCCAGGGCGTGGGCGGCCGCGGCAGCGAGTTCGCCGCAGCTGTTGTAGCGGTGGTCGCGGTTCTTGGCGAGGGCGCGTTCGATGACTTCGTCGAAGGCGATGGGTACGTGGGGGTTTCGCCGGCTGGGGCGTGGGATCGGGCCGTTGAGGTGGCCGTTGACCAGTTGTGCGGTGCTGCCGCCCTGGTACGGGAGTTCGCCGGTGAGCATGTGGAAGAACGTGCAGCCCAGGGCGTAGACGTCGGCGCGCTGGTCGACGTCGGCGCGGAGTTCGAACTGCTCCGGGGAGGCGTATTGGAAGCTGGCGTACATTTCGCCGGTGCGGGTCATGCCGGTGGTCTGGTCGAGGGCCTTGGCGATTCCGAAGTCGGCCAGGAACACCCGTTGCTCCGGGCCCCATTCCAGCAGGATATTGGCGGGTTTCACATCGCGGTGCAGGACGCCGGAGCGGTGCGCGTGGTCCAGGGCCCTGGCGGTTTCGCCGAGGATGCGGACCGCGTGGTCGGGGCGGAGGGCGCCCTCGCGCAGGACGGCGGCCACATCGGTGCCCTCGATGTACTGCATGGCCATCCACAGCCGGTCGGCTTCACGGCCGCGGGCGTAGACGGCGACGATATTCGGATGGCCCAGCCGCGCGGCGGTATCGGCCTCGCGCAGGAAGCGTTCGCGGACCTCGGGCTCGCCGGCCATGGCGGGACTGAGCAGCTTCAAGGCCACCGGGCGCGGCAGATCCCGATCGCGGGCCAGATACACCTCGCCCATGCCGCCGACGCCGAGCAGCCGCTCGATGCGGTAGCCCGCGAATGTCTGCCCCTGCGCGAGAGTCCTCGCCACGACCCCACTACCTCCGAGTACTACATGCTGCCGATCACCGTAACGCACAATCGATAAGGACAGCGGTCCGGTGGACCGAGGCGCACCTGGGGGTTAGTCATGCCGCGCATGTCATTGCGGACGCACCGTGCCATCGTGCTCGTCCTGCTCATCCCGATATCGACCGCGGTCACCGGCTGTGCCGTCAGCGGAACCCCGGTGGCCGGTGAATCCGATGTGCGGGGCCTGGACGTGGGCGCCTACGAGGTGAATCGGCACACCTACGACCAGGATTCGCGCGGGGCGGGCGCATTGCTGGAGGGCATTCGCATGTCCGAGGCGCTGCCGGCGGGACCCGCCATCGACAGTTCGCTCATCGTCGGTCTCGGCGGCGATGTGGTGCTGGACGCCGAGGCCGCCGAGGACAACTATCTCGCCTACGGTTCCGCGGCCGTGCTGAGCCGCCACGAGATGGTGACCGCCTACGGCATGGACACCGGCGATGCCGACTATCCGCCCGGGGAGGACGTGCCCGCGCCGACCACCACCACGGTCAGCGACCTGGTCATGCGCTTTCCCAGCGAAGCCACCGCCAAACTGGCCGCCCGCGAGCTGGAGGATGTCGACTTCGCCTTCGCCGCCGACCAGAACCGCCGGCTGAACCTCGCCGAGTTCCCGGATGCCTACATCCACTGGCGGCCGTCGGTCGCCAGTATCGGAGTCTTCCTGGCGCACAAGGAATTCGTGGTGTCCCTCTACATCCAGCGCCCCAACGCCGACTCCGCGGACCTGTTGAACTGGGTGCGCAAGTCCCTGACCCCGCAGGTGGCGCTGCTGGACAGCTTCGCCGCGACTCCGCAGGACAAACTCGACACCCTGAAGGTGGATCCGGACAATATGCTCGCCCGCGTGGTCACCTCCGACCGCGGCGACCGCACCCCCGATCCCTACACCTTCGCCGTCTACGGGCCGGCCAGCTATATCCACAATGCCTACGAGCAGTCCTTCGCCACCCGCCAGCTCACCGGGGCCGGCGTCGACCGCATAGCGGTGCTCGACAATTCCTGGCTGCACCGCGCCCGGGACACCGCCGCGGCCACCGAACTGCTGAAAGGCTTTGTCGGCGAACTGCCTTCGGAATACAACGGCATCCCGGCCCCCAAGTCGGTGCCGGGCGCGAAGTGCTTCCTCTACAGCGGCGCCGACACGGCCGCGTCCCCCTACCGCTGTTACGTCAGCTACAAGCGCTATCTCGCCGTTCTCAACAGCGATACCGAAGCCGACGTACTCCAGAAGGCGGCCGCCCAATACGCCCTGCTCGCCAACAGCTTGTGATCCGAGGTTTCACCATGTCCCGCAAGACCTTCCGGAGCATCCGCCGCATCGCGCCGGTCCTGCTGGCCGCCGCGCTCACGGGCGTGGCGGGCTGCGCCGTGCCCGGCACTCCGATGGCGGGGGAATCCGATGTGCGCAGTCTCGATATCGGGGCGTACCCCGTGGATCGCCATACCTACGAACAGGATTCGCACGGGGCGGGCGCGCTGCTGGAGGGCATGCGCATGTCCGAGGCCGTGGCCACCGGACCGCGCATCGACCACAGCCTCATCGTGGGCCAGGGCAGCCGGGTCGTGGCCGATGCCGCCGAGGCCGAAGCGGGCTTCCTCGCCGCCGGGTCCGATGCCGTGCTGTCCCGCCACGAATTCGTCGTCGGCTACGGCGCGGGCAGTTCCGACACCCTGGAGCCGACCGACGAAACCCCCACCGCCACCGCGGTTGTCGATCTGGTCATGCGGTTTCCCACCGATGCCGCCGCCAAGGCCGCCGCTCGCGACCTCGAGGACGTCGACTTCGCCTTCGCGCCGGAGCAGAACCAGCGATTGAGCCTGGCCGAGTTCCCGGACGCGTACATCCACTGGCGGCCGTCGGTCGCCAATATCGGCGCCTTCTGGCCGTACGGCGAGTTCATCGTCTCGCTGTTCATCCAGCGTCCCAGCGCCGATTCGGCCGATCTGCTGGAGTGGGTCCGCAAGACCCTCACCGCCCAGCGCGACGTGCTGGACGCGTTCCGCCCGACCGACTCCGGCAAACTCCCCTCGCTCCGGGTGGATCCGGACAATCTGCTCGCGCGGGTGGTCACCTCCCAGCGTGGCTTCCGCACCCCGGATCCGGACAGCTTCGGCGTATACGGACCGTCCCGTTTCGTACACAGCGTCCTCGATTCGGTGCTGAGCGAACGCCTGCTCACCGATGCGGGCGCGGATCGCCTCGCCATTGTCGACAGCGGCTGGATCCTGCGCGCCCGGGATGCGCGTGGCGCGACCGCGCTGGTCAGCGGTATCGCCGGAAGTATCGGAACCGGATTCGATGTCATCGACGGCCCCGCGGGGGTTCCGGGCGCGAAGTGCTTCACACGCAATTCCGAGGGTGATCCCACCAATGCCGGGTTCCGCTGTTATGTCTCGTACAAGCGCTACGCGGCCTTCGTCGACAGCGATGACGAGACCGATGTGCGCCGCAAGGCCGCGGCGCAATACGCCCTGCTCGCCAATAGTCTCTGACGCCGTCGGCCGCGCCATCGCCCCAGCTGAACGGTCGGTTCGTTGCGGATCGATTGCCCGCCTCGCCGGGCGGATTCGCATACACTTGCGCTGCAAGAGTGTTCGAGTCGCGGGCTCGGCTCGGGTGGGCGATGAACCCTGGGGGTGAGGGTTGGTGACTGTGCCGTTTCGGGTGCATATGACGGGGTCGGAGTGGTTCGCCGCGGCGCCGGGCGGGCTCAATCGGTATTTCACCGATCTGTATCTCGCACTGGCCGGGATTCCTGAAATCGATGTCACCGCAATCGCTTTCGGAAACGCACCGGTTGGTGCGCAATCCTGGGGACCCACCGGTGGCAGCACCGCCCGCCGGGTGCGGGCGGCCATCTCCGATCCGCGCGGGCTGCCGCGCGAGACCGTCGTGGACCGGCATTTCTGCCTGTACGGTCCGGCCGCGCTGCGAAATCCGCTGGTAGTGCACTTTCACGGCCCGTGGGCGGCGGAGAGCCGAATGGCCGGTGAGAGCGCCCGGACGGTCCGGGCGAAGTACCTCATCGAACGGCTCCGGTATGCGCGGGCCGATCGGTTCGTCGTGCTGTCCGACCACTTCCGGCGGTTGCTGATCGATGACTATCGCATTCCCGAGCGCAAGGTCCGGATCATTCCGCCCGGTGTGGATCTCGACCGCTTCGCGACCGCCGAACCGACCGTCTCCTCCGGAACGGTGCTGTGCGTGCGCCGCCTCGAACGCCGCATGGGCATCGATGTGCTCATCGGCGCCTGGCCGCGGGTGCGCGCCGCGCATCCGGACGCGCGGCTGGTCATAGTCGGAACCGGGACCGCCGAAACGGAATTGCGTACGCTGGCGGCGGGCGACGAGTCCATCACCTTCACCGGTCCGGTCAGCGATGTCCGGCTCACCCGGTTGTACGCCGCGGCGGATCTGACCGTCGTGCCGTCGCTCGCACTGGAGGGCTTCGGCCTGATCGCCCTCGAATCCCTCGCCGCGGGCCGCCCGCCCATTGTCGCCGACTGCGGCGGCCTGCCCGATTCGGTGCGCGAGCTGGATCCGAGCCTCATTGTGCCGCCCGGCAATGCGGACGCCCTGGCCGCGCGCCTGCGCAGCGCCCTGTCCGGCGAGCGCCCCGGCGCGAAACAGTGCCGGGCCCATGCCGAAACGTTCTCCTGGGCTGTGGCCGCCCGGCGGCACCGGGATCTCTACGCGGAACTGGTCGGACCATGACACCGCTCAAGGCCGTCTTCCTCGCGCACACCGCGGCGCCCTCCGGCGCCGAGCTCGCCACCCTGCGCATGGTGTCGGCCATGCCCGCCGGGCAGACCGCGGTCGTCTACACCGAGGACGGGCCCATGCTGCGCCGCATGGCCGAACGCGGCATCGAAACCCGACTGGTCCGCAATGATTTCGATTCCCGCGCGATGACCATTCGGAAGGCCGGAGTGCGCAGCCTGCTCACCGGAGCCGCCGGCCTGCTGAAACTGGGCTGGGCGCTCGGCGACACGATGCGCGAACTGGAGGCGACGGTGGTGATCGCGAGCAGCTCCAAGGCGCTGCTCATGGGCGCGGTGGCGGCCCGGCGCGCCCGGGTGCCGCTGGTCTGGCATGTGCACGACCGGGTTTCGGCCGACTACTTCGGGCGATGGCTGGCGCTGGTGATCCGGTTGCTCGGGCGGGTGGCGGCGCGCGGATACATCGCGAACAGCCGCGGCACGCTGGCCTCGCTGTGGACCTGGCGCAAACCGGTCCTCGTCGCCTATCCGGGCGTCGAATTCCCCGCGCACGACGACCGTTCCGGGGAGCCCGCCGAACAGCGGCCCCCCGCCGAAACCGTCATCGTGGTGGTCGGCCGGCTGGCGCCGTGGAAGGGCCAGGACCATTTCCTGCGCGCCCTGGCCGGCGTCCGGGTGCTGCCGCGCGATGTGTATCTCGTGGGCGGCGCCTTCTTCGACGAGGAGGCCTACCGCGCGGAACTCGAGGTCCATGCCACCGCCCTGGACCTGCCGGTCACCTTCACCGGCCACGTCGAGGATCCCGAACCCTATCTGCGGCACGCGGATATCCTCGTGCACTGCTCGGTGCTGCCCGAACCGTTCGGTCAGGTGGTGGTGGAGGGCATGCGCGCCGGCTGCGCCGTCATCGCCACCCGGCCGGGCGGTCCGGAGGAGATCGTCGAGCCCGGTCTCAACGGCCTGCTGGTGGACGCGGGCGACCGCGCCGGGCTCACCCACGCCCTGGACACGCTCATCGCCGATCAGGAACTGCGCACCAAGCTCGCCGATGCGGCCCGGGTACGCGCCCGCGACTTCGATGTGGCGCAGACCGCGCGGGCCGTCACCGACTTCCTCACGCGACTGTCCGGAAGCCGGTGGCGCCGTGGATGATCCGACCGAGCCGCTACCCATTGTCGACCCGCCGACCAGGCCCTTGCGAACGCTGGGACGGCTGCGCCAACGGCGTCAGATGCGGCAGGGAATCCCACCGGCTGATCCACGCGGCTTCGAACACGACCGGTCCTCCCGCGATTCGGGTCCCATGATGCGGCCGGGCCTCGCCCGCGACGCACCCGGCCCCCAACCGACCGGTTGGATGTTCGCCGCGGATGCTGGACCGCCCCCGCCAACGGCCTACGCGGACCGAGCGGCCTCGGACTACGCCCTGCTCGGCGAGGATGGACCCCAGCGCGATCCAACCGGCGCGTTCGCGCCCGGGGGCACCGACCAGCCGGGTACCGGCCGGTCGGGCACCAGCCACGCGGACACCGGCGGCCCAGGCTCCAGCCGCACGGGCACTGGTGGCACGGACACAGCCGGCGCGGGCACCGGCGGCACGGACACCGGCAGCGCGCGGGCCGCACCGGCCCCGAGGCGCGGCAGCGGTCGGCATCGCAAACAGGCGACCGGCGGATTCGGTGGTATCGGCGGGATTCTGCGTGATATCGGGCTGGTCACCTTCGGTAAGTACGGGCAGTACATCATCACGCTGGTCACGGTGCCGCTGCTGGCGCGCACGCTCGGTCCGCACGGGACCGGTCTGCTGGCGATCGGCATGTCGTCGTATTTCATCGGTTCGCTGCTGGTCGATCTCGGTGTGACGCAATTCCTGGCGGCGCGCGTGCACGAGGAGGGCACCACCACCCACGACATCAATCGGCTGCGCGGAACCTATCTCGCCATTCGCGCCGTCACCCTGACCGTCATCGGCGTCGCGCTGCTGGGCAGCCTCGCCTTCGGCGCGCATCCGATCCTGCACATGGTGCTGTTGGGCCTGTTCGCCGGTGGCTTCTGGTCGATCTCGGAGGACTGGCTGCTGATCGGCCAGGGCCGATTCGGCTCGTCCACCATGTATCAGGGCGTGGGCCGCATCGGATATCTGATCCTGCTGGTCGCCCTGCTGCCGCGATTTCCCATTGCCGCACTGGCGCTGCTGTGCCTGCTGGTCTCCTCGATCGCCACCGTCACGCTCACCTGGTGGGATTCCATCCGCACCTACGGCCCGCCCGCCCGGCCGCACGGCATCAAGACCGTCCTGCGCATGGCCGCACCGATTTTCACCTCCCGCCTGCTGGTGACCGGCTACGGCCAGGGTTCGGCCGCGGTCTACGGCGCATTCCTGGCTACGGCCTCACTCGGCCTGTACTCCGCCGGCGACCGCCTCGTGCGCGCCATCCAATCCACCCTGGATCCCATCGGTTTCGCGCTGCTGCCGCGGATGGCCAAGCGCAGCAAGGACGATCGATTCTGGCGCAACTCCATCCAGGCGCTCGCCATGTGCGTCGCCCTGGCCTGCGTCGCCACCGCCGTGGTGTGGGCGCTGGCGCCGGTGCTCATCCATCTCATCTTCTCCGACGAGTTCGACGGCGCGATCCCGTTGCTGCGCTTCGAAGTGCTCATCCTGCCCGCCACCACCGTCACCTCCTATGTCACCACGGCCATCCTGCCGGTCAAGCAGGACACCATGGGCGTCCTCATCGGCGCGATCATCGGGACCTGTATCGCGGCCGTCGCCCTGGCCTTCGCGGTGCGCACCGAATCGGTGTGGGCATTGGTCTATGGCACCGTTTCCGCGGAAATCGGCGTCGCCGTGTGGTACATCATCCGGGTACGGTGGCTGATCGTCCGGGAACGGACGAGACGCAGTGGGGCGATCGGACCGGCCGCCGTGCTGATGCACAAGGGGGACTTGGCATGAAGGTCTTGTTCGTCGGCGATGACTGGGTGGGCAGTAACGCGCGCTCGCTCGCCGATGGGTTCCGGCAGGCGGGGCACGAGGTGGTGGTCGTCGACACCACCGCGGTCACGCTGCCGGCGCGGCTGTCGCCGCCGTGGGTGTATTCGAAACTCGCCCATCGGCGAGCGCCGTGGAATGTGCAGGCCGTGCATCGCGAGATCGAGGCCGCGGCGGCGGATTTCGTCCCGGATGTGCTGTTCGCCTTCAAGGCCGTGCATCTCGATCAGCAGCGGCTGCTGGACGCCCCGGCGGCCCTGCACGTGCACTACAGCCCCGACGATGTGTCCAATCCCTACAACACCAGCCCCGAGTACCTCGCGCACGAGTCGCGGTGGGATCTCATCGTCACCACCAAGTGGCACAATGTGCCCGAACTGCGGGCGCGCGGCGCACGCTCCGTGAAATTCGTTCGTAGCGCTTACGATCCGGCATGGCATCGGCCCTGCGCGCGCCGCGGGGCGAAACGATTCCTGGCCGGTTTCATCGGCGCGGTGCGACCGGACCGTCAAGACCTCTTGGTATCCCTGGCGCGCGAGTTCGGCGGCGATATGCTGCTGCGCGGTCCGGGCTGGCGGCGCGTGCGACCGCTGTGGGGCACGGGCGCGAATATCGGCGGGCCGGTCTACGGCGAGCACTTCTCCGCCGCCGTCGCCTCCGTCACCGCCAATCTGGTGCTGCTCAATTCCGACAATCGCGATACCCACACCTGCCGCACCTTCGAAATCCCCGCCGCCGGTGGGCTTTTCGTGGGCGAACGCACCGACGAGCACGCCGAGCTGCTCCAGGACGAAACCGAGGCCTTCCTGTTCTCCGGCCCGGTCGAACTGCGTGACATTCTCGGCCGCTGCGCCCGGTATCCGGATCAGGTCGCCAAGATCGCCGAGGCGGGGCATCGCCGCATCCTCGCCGACGGGCATCGCTATGTGGATCGGGCGCGCGAAATCATCGACGCCCTCGGATGACTCGTAACGACAGGAGATACCGCACGGACATACGGGTGATGGAGGACAGCTGATGGCCCCCGCACACTCCGAGGTTCTGCTCGTCGCCGGCGCGCTGGCGACGATCTTCGTCGCGGCCATGTTTCTGCCGGGCGTGGCCCGGATTTTCCTGATCGCCCAGACCGGCTATTGGACGCTGTCGTATGTGGCGCGCCCGGTGGTGCTGCTGTGGACCGAACCGGAGCCGCATTACGGCGACAATGTGCCCGATCCGCGGCTGGCGCAATTCGGATACGACGACGGCATCGCCCTGATTCTGCGGCCGGTGGCGTTCGGCCTGTGGTTCTATGCGGCGCTGGTCGTCGCCTACACGGTGTGGACCCGAACGCGCACGCGCCGCGATGCGGAGAAGCCGCAACGCACACCGCCGTTCGCGGGCGACCCGGTCTTCGTGCAGACCCTGTTCGTCCTCTACGGCCTCGGCACCCTGGGCCGTCTGGCCGCGGTGGCGACCGGAACCACCGGCACGGCGGGCGAGCTGGAGAGCCCGAACCCGCTGATCAACCTGGTCACCATTCTGGCCACGCTCGGCGCGGTCGGCCTGATCGTGTTCTTCCGCAGTGACAGCGGGCGCACCACCATGCTGGTGCTCGGCGCGATTATCTTCGGTGAGCTGCTGTGGACGGCGACCGTGCAGTCCAAGACGCCCATCATGGGCGCCGCGCTGGCCATCGCGGTCCGCTTCGCCATGACCGGGTGGACGCGCGCGAAAGTCGCCGGGGTGCTGTCGCTCTCGGTGCTCGCGGTCGGCGCGTTCGGCTGGCTGCAATCGTTCAAGACCACCCCGGCCGCCAAGGCCGAGGCCGCGCAGGTCGACGCGCAGTATCCGGAGATCGTGCAGCCGTTCCTGCCGCTGTTGCGCCGGTTCGACCTGCTCGAAGCCGCCACCGATTCCTGGTTCGCCGGACCCGGGTCCTGGCTGACGCCGGGCGAGGTGGTGCGGCACGCCCTCGAAAGCCTGGTGCCCACCCAGCTGCTGGGTGCGGAGAAATTCCGGTCCGGCGCGGCCTGGGCGGTGGAGGTGCGCGGCGGCTCGGTCGACATGTCCACGGTGTCGGTGTCGCTGGCCGAGGGCAATATCAACGAAGGGTACGTGCTGGGCGGCTATATCGGCGTCGCGCTGGGGGTGAGCTTCACCTTCGTGCTGCTGCTGATCTGGGCTCACGCCCTTTACAGCCATTCCTTGGCCCTGGCCATTCTCGGCCTGGCCATGATCGAGGTGCCGGTGCTGTTCGAGCGCGGCATTCTCGGCACCGTCGAAACACTCGGCAAATATCTGCAGGCCGTGGTGCTGGCCTGGCTCGCATATCTCGTCGTCGGGGAATATCGCAGGCGGGTGGACGAATTGTCGGGGGCGCCGCGGCGTCCCGAGACGGCACGGCCATCCGGGAAAACGAGGACAGCGCAATGGGTTTGATCGATTACTGGCATCTGGTCCGGCGGCGGTGGCCGATCATCGTGGCGGGCGCGGTGCTGTGCGTCGCGGCGGCGGCCGGATATGCGCGCACCCTGCCCACCACCTACACGGCCTCGAGCTCGGTGTATGTGTCCATGGCGACCGGGACCTCGGTGAACGACTCCTATCAGGGCGGGCTGGCCGCCCAGCAGCGGGTGCGCTCGTATGTGGATCTGGCCACCAGCGCCACCGTGGCGCAGTTCGTGAAAGATCAACTCGGCCTGAGCATCTCGGTGGACGAGCTACGGAGCAAGATCACCGCGGCGTCGCCGCCGGCGACCACCATCATCGTGGTCACGGCCACCGACTCCACCGCCGACGGGGCGCGCGTGCTGGCCGATGAGGTGGTCTCGCAGTTCCGGGCGCTGGTGTCGCGATTGGAGGCGATCCAGGCCGGGGCCGCGCCCGCCGCGCGCGCCGAGGTGATCGACAAGGCCCGGACGCCGCAGCAACCGACCGGTCCGCAGGAGAAACGCATCTATCTGGTCGGCCTGCTGGCCGGACTCGCACTCGGCCTCGCGGCGGCCTTCGTGCGCGACAAGCTGGACAAGCGATTGCGCACCTCCAATGATCTCGAGGCCATCCTGCCGGTCCCCATCCTCGGGATCATCGATGACGGACGGCCCAATGCCGCCGGCGAACTGCGCCGCCTGCGCACCCGCATCACCGCGGACCCCGACCGGAAAACGGTGCTGCTGACCTCGCTGTCCCAACACTCCGAACCGGATGTGGCCATCGGGCTGGCCCGCACCTTCGCCGATACCGGCGCGCGCGTGGTGCTGGTCGACGCCGACACCACCGGCCACGGCTCCAGCCGCTCGGCCGTCGGCGCCGCGGCCGGGCTCTCCGAACTGCTGCGCAACAGCACCTCCGCCGCGGAGGCCGTCACCACCTGGCCGGAGGTCGGGATCAGTGTGCTGCCACTGGGCGGAATCGACCTGCGCACGCCGGATCTGCTCGACTCCGACCGGCTCGGGGACATCATCTCCAAACTGGGCAGCGAATTCGATGTCATACTCGTCGAGGCCGCCCCGGTGACCGCGGCGGCCGACGCCATCGCGCTGGCGCGCCGCTGCGATGCCACCATCGGCGTCATCGAGCTCGGCGCCACCACCTCCAATCAGGTGCGCGGGGCGCTGGCCACCTTCGGGCACGACAATGAGCGGCTCATCGGCGCGGTGGCCTTCTCGCGGCCGCACAAGGGGTTCCGGAAAGTGCTGCGCAGTCCACTGGCGCTGGTGAAACGGTGAGCGAGGCCGAGGATGGCAAGCCCGAGGCCGTGCGCCGCCGGCGGCTGCTCGCCGCCGGTTTCGGCGCGGCGGCGCTGCTGCCGTTCGCGGCGGCCTGCGGAAGCGGAGATCCCGCGCCCGGCAATGAATTCCGGTCTCCCAACGTGACGGATCAGCCCTCGGCGCGCAATGTGAAGGACTTCGGCGCGGTCGGCGACGGCAGCGCCGACGACACGGCGGCTTTCGCGGCGGCCGCGGCCGTCGACGGGGACAAGCCGCTGGTGCTCTACATTCCCGCCGGCAACTATCTGCTGCGCAGCTTCCCGGCGCTCGACGACTTCGCCACGGTGCTCGGCGACGGGGCCGATGTCACCACCGTGTACTACGACGGCGACGACACCCTCATCTGGTTGCAGCGCAAACAGCGAGTTCGCTTCTCCCGCTTGGGGTTCTATCTGACCGGCGGGAGAGCCACGGCCATGCGGCTGTCGGAATGCTTCCGCTGCTCGCTCGACGCGGTGGTGCTGCGCGGCAATCACCTCGCCGAGAACGCGCCGCGCTATCACGAACAGCGCGGGCTGGTGCTGGATCGGAACACCGGCGGCACCGCCGTTCTCAACAGCGATATCAACAACTTCGGCTTCGGCATCGTCACCTCCTGCATCCAGAACTATGTGACCACCTCCAAGCTGACCAACAACCGGGTCAGCGTGCTGGGCACCGGGGACGATCACAATGCCGGATTGGCCTTGACCAATGTCGAATTCGTCTCCGATTCCGATCCGCGAACCACCGACCGGCACATCAGCATCGACGGGGCCGCCAATGACTGGTGGCTGACGAATGTGTGGTTCGAAGGGGCACAGACTGCCATCTCCGTCGGGGTGCCCGGCGGCGGGCCCGCGCAATTCGGGATGGTCAATTGCAAGGTGGCGGCCCGCGAGGTGTGCCTGGATCTCGTCTACTGCCGGCAGCCGTATCTGGCGAACGTGCAATTCGATCCGGATCTGAACTCGCCGCCCATCGAGGTCCGCATCGATGCCGGGGGCACGCCCGAGGGCACGGCCATCAACCTCATCTCCGGATCCCACGAGGACGTGGATCCGCGCGCGTTCCCCGACGGCTGGCATGTCATCGGGCGCGGGCGCATTCACGGCGCGCGGTTCGCCGGAACCATGGAAGTACAGGCGGGACGCACCGAGACCGACATCATCCAAGCCCAGGATCGCGACGGCGGCATCGTGTCCGCCGTGCTGCCCAGCGGGGCCTATCTGTCCGAACGCAGCGAAGGGGGAATCGTGCTACGGGATTCCGCGGGAACCTACTGGCGACTGTCGGTGGACACCGACGGATCGGTCAAGACCTCGTCGCTGGGCAAGCAGCGACCGCGGTCGTGAACACCCGGCTCGAGCGGGTGCGGCTGGGGCCGGTACAGCTGCACGGGTGCACGGTGGTGTTGCGGGCGCCGCGATTCGCCGATTACACGGCATGGCGGGCGCTGCGTTTGCGGGATCGGGCGTTGATCGAGCCGTTCTGGCTCTCGTCGCCCTTGGCGTGGGAGGAGCGGCACACCGCCAAGGCGTGGGTGCGGGAATGCCTGGAGGCGGCCACGCACGCGCGCACGGGGCAGCGGCTGGCGACCGTGATCGAGATCGACGGGCGGTTCGCCGGGCAGGTGGAGATCGGCGGGATCGACCCGTGGACACGGCAGGCGGAAATGGGCATCTGGATGGATGCCGAGCTGGCGCGGCACGGGTTCGGCGGGCTGGCGGCGGCCCTGCTGCTGGATTTCGGATTCGATGCGCTGGGGCTGGAGCGGATCATCGCGCCGGTGTCGACCAGCAATGCGGCGGCGGCGCGCGGAGCCGAGCAGGTCGGGTATGTGCGGGAGGCGCGCATGGCCCTGCACTTCGATGTGGGCGGGGCGCGGGCCGATCACGATCTGTGGGCGGCCACGCGGGCCGATATTCCGCCGAAGGGGTTCACCGAACGCTGGATCGAGCATGTGCTCACCCGGCGCAGCGGGCCGATCGCGCCGAAACCGCTCGGGGCCGCGGAGATGCCCGGCGCCGCAACGATTCTCCGCGTCGAGGCGCGCTATCGGGCGGGGCAGGTCAGGCGGTTCGTGCAGCGGGCGCTGCCCGCCCGGCCCCTCACCCTGCACCTCGCGGGCTTCCCGGGCGTCGTCCTGCGCACCCCGCGCCCCGGCGATGCCGCCGCCTGGCGTGCCGCGCGCCGTAACGCCGACGCACCCGGAAGCGAATCACAAACCAGCGCCCGCTGGCGCGAATTCGCCCGCCACACAGCGGGAGTGCGCGCGCCACACGGCCTGCTGCTCGTCATCGACGTCGACGGCGCCTACGCCGGGGAAGCCCGGCTGTTCGATCACGACATATTCGACCACAATGCCCGGATTCACCTCTGGGCCGATCCGGCCCGCGCCGACGAGGCGGTCCGCGCGGCCGCACTGCGAGCGCTGCTGGACCACGCGTTCGGCCGGCTCGGGCTGCGGCGCGTGAGCACCGAAATCGAGTCCGCGGACACCGCATCGGCCGCGGTCGCCGCCCGGGCGGGACTGCTGAAAGAAGGAACCATGCGCGATTTCCGCGGCCCCACCGGCCGCCGCGCCGACCACGAGCTGTGGGCGATCACCGGCGGGAGCGACCATGACGCGTGATTTCGCGCGCAGCAATGCCATCCAGGCCCGGCTGCACGATCTGGTGCCCGGCGGGGCGCACACCTATGCCCGGGGCTCGGATCAGTATCCCGAGTCCATGTCGCCGATCCTGGTGCGCGGCAAGGGCGCCCGGGTGTGGGACCGCGACGGCAACGAATACGTCGAATACGGCATGGGATTGCGGTCGGTGACCCTGGGGCACGGGTACGAGCCGGTGGTCGAGGCGGTGTGCCGCGCCATTGCCGACGGCGTCAACTTCTCGCGGCCGACTGAGCTGGAACTGCTTGCCGCACAGGACTTCCTGAGCCTGGTGCCGGGGGCGGACATGGTGAAGTTCGCCAAGAACGGGTCCGATGCCACCACCGCCGCGGTGCGGCTGGCGCGCGCCGCCACCGGGCGGGAGACCGTCGCCGTGTGCGATCAGCCGTTCTTCTCCGTGGACGACTGGTTCATCGGGACGACCGCCATGAACGCGGGAATTCCGGCCGCGCCGACGGTGAAATTCGGGTTCAACGACCTGGATTCGCTCGCCTCGGTGCTGGAGGCCGGTGAGATCGCCTGCGTGATCATGGAACAGGCCACCGCGCTGGTCGAGCCCGCGCCCGGATTCCTGGAAGGCGCGCGCGCCCTGTGCGATCGCCACGGTGCGCTGCTCGTCTTCGACGAGATGATCACCGGATTCCGCTGGGCCCGCGGCGGCGGGCAGCAGCTCTACGGCGTGCGCCCCGACCTGTCGTGCTGGGGCAAGGCCATGGGCAACGGCTTCCCCATCTCCGCGCTGGCCGGCAAACGCGAATACATGGAGCTGGGCGGCCTGCGCACCAGCGCCGACCGCGTCTTCCTGCTCTCCACCACGCACGGCCCCGAAACCGGCGGGCTGGCGGCCTTCCGCGCGGTCGTCGAGGCCTACCGCACCACCGACCCCATCCCCCGCATGGAACGCGCCGGCGAGCGACTGGCCCAGGGCGTCAACACCATTGCCGCCGACCTCGGCATCGCCGACCACCTCCAGGTCGCCGGCCGCCCCTCCTGCTTGGTCTTCCTGACCAAGGACGCGGACGGCAACCCCTCCCAGCCCTACCGCACCCTCTTCCTCCAGGAACTGCTCACCCGCGGCGTCCTGGGCCAATCCTTCGTCGACTCCGCCGCCCACACCGACGCCGACATCGACCTCACCCTCGAAGCCTGCCAGGACGCGGCCGCCGTCTACCGCAAGGCAATCGACAACGGCACCGTCGAAGGCCTCCTCACCGGCCGCCCCGTCGCCCCCGCCCTCCGCCGCACCGCCGCCCCCCGCCACCTCGACGACCGCGGCGACGGATGAACAGGAGACCCCGATGAACGCGCCCCGCATAGCCCTGGTGCATGAGCGCTTCACCGAATACGGCGGCTCCGAAGCCGTCGTCGCCGAATTCCTGAAGACCTGGCCCGGAGCCCGGGTTTTCGCCCCCATAGCCGATAGCAATTGCACCCGAGCGCTTTTCGCCGCCGCAGCGCGGGCGGAGGGAGCGCACACCGGCCACGCCGACCACCTGGACGACCTGGACGCAACCGGGGCTACCGGCCCTCGAGCTGGGGCTCACACCACTGGCCCCCATTCCGAGTTCCGTGTGCCCGGTCATCAGGCTGGGGTTCACGACATCGGCCAGCGAGCTGGGACATACGCGGTCGGCCGCTATGCGGTTGGTCGCGGCGCTGCCGGAGAGGAACGGGTCCACGACACCTGGTTGTCGCGCGCCTACGCCGCTACCGGGGGGCGCTCGCACGCGCCGCTACTGCCCTTCGTGCCCAGGGCATTACGCGGTCTGCCTCTCAACGGGGACTTCGACGCGGTGGTGGTGAGCCACCATGCGTTCGCCACACAGGCGGCCCTTGCCACCACAGCGCCGGTGATCGCGTACGTCCACAGTCCGGCGAGATGGGCCTGGGACAGTGCCTTTCGTGCGCGCGAGGCCGGAGGGCGGGCCGGGCAGCTCGCCCTCACCGCGTTGGGTGCGCTGGCTCGGCACAGTGAGCTGCGGGCCGCGTCGCATCTGACCCACGTCGTCGCCAACTCCCAGGCGGTGGCCGAGCGGGTTCGCGACTGGTGGGGGCTGCCCGCCTCCGTCGTGAATCCGCCTGTGCGCGTTGACCGTTTCTCGCCCGATCCGGCTGTCCCGCGTGAGGACTTCTTCCTCTTCGCCGGGCGCCTGGTCCCCTACAAGCGGCCCGATCTGGCCATCCGCGCCGCCCAGCAGGCCGGTGTCCGCCTGGTCATCCTCGGCGACGGCCGATATCGCCGTCAGCTCGAACCCCTCGCCGGTCCCGAAACCACCTTCCTGGGCGCGGCTTCCGACGAAGTCCTGCTCGACATGTACCGCCGCTGCCGCGCCCTGCTCATGCCGGGCGTGGAGGACTTCGGCATCGTCCCGGTCGAGGCCATGGCCTGCGGCACACCGGTGCTGGCCGTCGGCGAGGGCGGCGCTCTCGACACCGTCATCCCCGGTCTGTCCGGCGAACACATCCCGCACGGCTCCGACGAGTCGGTGGTCGCCGGATTCGCCCGCGTCATGCGTGGTTTCGACACCTCGGCCTACGACTCGGATGCCATCCGCAAGCACGCCATCACCTTCGCTCCCGAGGAATTCCGCAGCCGTATTGCGGAACTTGTGTCGCAATTCAGCCGCTGACCGACTATTCATGGATTGCGGAAGCGATCCATGAACGAGTGGGTGATCAGTGGCTGAATCCGGCAGCGCGACCGACGCGCTCAGGACCGCCGGTGCGAGCGGCGGCGATGCCGCGACCGGCGCGCTCGTCACCGGCAGCGCGGGCGGCAGCGACGTCGCGACCGGCGCGCTCGTCACCGGCGGCGCGGGCGATATCGGCAGCGCGGTGGCGCGCCGCCTGATCGCCGCGGGTCGCCCCGTGCTCATCGCCGACATCGACACGGAGGCGGCGGGAACGCTGGCCGCCGAACTCGGCCCGAAAGCCACTGCCCTGCAACTGGATCTCACCGATTCGGCAAGTCTCGAAGCGGCGGCGACGGCAGCCCGAGGCCGGATCTCCGCCCTCGTCCACTGTGCGGGCGCGGCCATCGTGGAGCCCTTCGAAACCAGCGCGGTCGCCCACTGGGACCTCATGCACCAGGTCAACCTCCGCGGCCCCATGCTGCTGACCCAGCGCCTCCTCCCGGCGCTGCGCGAATCCGCCTCCGCCCGAATAGTTTTCGTCTCCTCCGACGGGGCCCGCGCGGGCGCCGCGGGCGAAGCCGCCTACGCCGCCTCGAAATCGGGCTTGTTCGGTTTCGCGAAATCCCTGGCCCGCGAGGTGGCCCGCGACGCAGTCACCGTCAATGTCGTCTGCCCCGGCCCCATCGAGGGCCGCATGGTCACCCGCACCATGGCATCCCATCAAGGCAAACTGGCCGCCCTCCAACAGGCGATCCCCCTGAAACGCCTGGGCCGCCCCGACGAAGTCGCCTCCCTGATCGCCTGGCTCGCAAGCCCCGAAGCCAGCTACCTCACCGGCCAGCTGATCAGCGTCAGCGGCGGCATAACCATGCACTAAGGAACCGCCCATGCCCACCACCCCCGTCATCGACGCTCACCTCCACCTGTGGGACACCGCCACCCACCCCTGGTACGCCCCCCGCCTGCACGAATTCGTCACCGCCGCAGGCAAACCGGAGATCGCCCACAACTTCCTCCTCCCCGACTACCTCCGCGCCGCAGGCGATACGAACATCGCGGGCCTGGTCCACGTCTCCGCCGCCACCGCTCCCCACGCCTACCTATCCGAAACCCGCTGGATCGACACCCTGGCATCCACCATAGACATCCCCATGGCGGTCATCGCCACGGTCGATCCCACCCTCCCCACCCCAACCCTGTTGTCCCACTTGGAAGAACAGTCCCACTCCCCCGCCTTCCGCGGCATCCGCGTCTACCAGGGCCTCTCCCCCAACACCCCCGCCGCCGATGCGATAGCGAGCTGGCTCCAAGACCGCGACCTCGTCTTCGACCTGGTAGCCCACCCCGGCAACATGCTCGACTGGATCGACTTCCTGGCCGGCTACCCCACCCTCCGCGTAGTCCTCGAACACCTCGGCCTCCCCCAAGACACCGACCCCGACAGCCGATCGACTTGGCACAACGCCCTCTCCCTGGCCGCCAAAGAAACCCAATGGCTCTGCAAACTCTCCGGCCTCGGCATGATCGCCCCCGACCTGACCTGGCCCACCCTCTCCTACTGGCTCGAATCCGCCGTCAACCTCTGGGGCTGGCGCCGCCTCATGTTCGCCTCCAACATGCCCATAGACACCCTCGCCGGCCCCTACCCCACCCTCCTCACCACCATCGACCACCTGGTCACCTCCGACGCCACCGACCAGGAAGCCGACTTCTTCTACCGCACCAACGCCGCCGAAACCTACACCCTCCCCACCCCCTGACATCAAGCGCCGAGCATCAACTCGACCGCCGCATCCATGCCGTATCGGGTGATCAACAGTTCGAGAAGTGCGTCCACCGACATGACAGGATCCCGGCGACGCCGCGAAATCGCCTGCACCGCAGCCAGAGCCCGCACGGGATCCGGCAGCCCGAACGACCCCACGTAAAGTTCCAGATGCCATGGGCATCGATCTCCAGTTGCACAGCGCTCGCCCGCAGTGGCCCGGCCGACGCTCGAAACGCAAGCCGACCCTGGTCCGCGAATCCCACGAGCACGGCGCCGCGCTGGCTCAGGTGATCGAGGAACTTCCTTCCAACACCTCCGGCAAGCTGTGGATGGTCGACCCGTACAACGACACCGTCTTCAATGAGCAAGAGGCCGAGGCTGCACTCCGGGAGATCCCGGATCTGCTGCGCCGCTGCGCCGACGACGCCCGTATCGACGCGGTTCGCGATCTCGCCGCCTTCCTGACCGCCTGCGCCACGACGCCCGGCAGCTACTTGGTGTTCGTCGGCGACTAGTCGGGTCGCCATGGCGAGCGCGGAATCTCCGGCTCGATTCCGATGCGGCGCAGAGCGGTCTAAGAAGATGCCCAGGCCAGCAGTTTGTCTACCGGCCAGGTGTTGATGATGCGGTCGGGGGGTACGGCGTTGTCCAGGGCGCGTTGGGCGCCGTAGGCGAGGAAGTCGAGTTGGCCGGGGGCGTGGGCGTCGGTGTCGATGGAGAAGTCGCAGCCGATTTCGAGGGCTAGTCGCAGGAGGCGGGTGGGTGGGTCGCGGCGTTCCGGGCGGGAGTTGATTTCGACGGCGGTGCCGTGGTCGCGGCAGGCGGTGAAGACTGCTTCGGCGTCGAAGGTGGATTCGGGGCGGAGGCCGCGGGCGCCTTCCACCAGGCGGCCGGTGCAGTGGCCGAGGATGTCGGCTCGGCCGCTGGAGACGGCGCGCACCATTCGCCGGGTCATGGCGGCCGATTCCATTTTGAGTTTGGAGTGGACGCTGGCTACGACGATGTCGAGGCGGTCGAGGAGTTCGGGTTCCTGGTCGAGGGAGCCGTCGTCGAGGATGTCGACTTCGATGCCGGTGAGAATGCGCATAGGGGCGAACCGGTCGCGGAGGTGGTCGATGACGTCGAGTTGCTCGCGCAGGCGTTCGGGTGACAGGCCGTTGGCTACTGTCAGGCGCGGGGAGTGATCGGTGAGGGCGCAGTATTCGTGACCCAGGGCCTGCGCGGTACCCATCATCTCGGCGATGGAGGCCGAGCCGTCGGACCAGTTCGAGTGCACGTGCAGGTCGCCCTTGAGTGCCGCGCGCAATTCCCCGCCACCCAGATCCTTGGCCGCGGCCCGCAATTCGACCAGGGTGTCGGGCTCGCGGCCGGCCCATGCCTGCGCGATCACGGCGGCGGTCTTCGGCCCGATGCCGGGCAGCGACTGCCAGCCGTTGGACTTTCCCAGCTGCTCCCGCTGCGCATCGTCGAGCCGCTCGACAATGTCGGCGGCATTGCGATAGGCCATCACCCGCCGGGAATCCTCGCGGGCCCGGTCCTTGTAGAACGCGATCTGACGCAGAGCGACGACAGGATCCATTCCTCCAGTGTGGCCCCGCGCGCGGAATCAGGCCGCGATCGGACGGGGATAGGGACTCTGCATGGCGCCGCGGCGGGATCCTGATCGATCAGGCGGTGAGGAGTTCCGAGACCAGGCGGCTGCCGGTGAGCTTGTAGTCCGTGCCGGTCAGCTCGTACATGCTGACGAAGCCGTCGAGGTCTTCGGAGGCGGTGTCGCCGCGGACTATCCAGAGGTGGGGAATGCCGAGGGCGGCGTAGACGCGGAGTTTGTCGATGGCTTCGCGGACCTGGGCGTCCTGCCACACGGCTTCGATGACGGCGTGCAGGTGGGCGGGGGCGTGGGTGGTGCTGTGTTTGGCGGGGCGGTGGTCGGGGCGGAAGACCACGCCGTCGGCGACGAAGTTGTGGTGGCCGGGATCGCCGCGGGCGAAGCCGGTGTCGGCGACGTATTGGTCGCCGGCGACCTCGTAGCCGAGACCACGCCAGAATTCCAGGACGTGGAACACGATCCGGGAGTACCAGAACGTGACGGGCATGAGGGTGAGCTCCAATCGGCCGGATCGTAGTTCCCAGGCCCAGCCGCGCGGGACGCGTGGCAGGGCTTCGAATTCGGCGCGGGTGCGCACACCGGTCATCGGAAGGTTCAGCTGTTCGGGCAACGACTCCCTCCCGCGGTACCGGCGCCGACAAGACTGGAACACCATAACCTCAGATTTCGCCCGCAGGGGCTGTCACCAGCAGTTTCACCGCTCGGCGTGGCGATTCGCCAGTCACCGGCGACCCTCAGCTATCGGTCACTTGTCCAGTAGCTGGCCAGTTGCCAAGTGCTGCGGGCGGTTACACCAAACCTGTTGTTACACACAAAAACTCGGGTAGCTCGATGGTGACCATTCACACATGCCCACCGGCCCGCTCTCGGTTGAAGCCGCAATCGGCGACACGTAAAGTTACTCACCAGTTAGGCACGAAGGTGTTCCTACCTCGGCCCGACATTCTGATAGGGGGCCGCACAATCACCGTCCGCATCCACCGACGCATGTCGGACGAACAATGTTGGGCACCAACAGGTTCGCAAAAAAGGAGGGGACGATGGTTTCCTACATCGTCACGGGCGGAACCGGTTTTCTCGGGCGGCGCGTGGTCGCCGGGCTGCTGAACCGCGACAAGACCGCAATCGTGCACGCACTGGTCCGCGAGGCGTCGGTCGCCAAACTGCGGGAGATGGCCGAGGGCTGGGGCGCCCCGGATCGCGTCTTCCCCATGGTCGGCGATCTCACCGCGCCCGGACTGGGGCTGCACGACGAGGCGCCGCGCGCCGATCACGTCATCCACCTCGGCGCGGTCTACGACATGACCGCCGACGAGGACAGCACCTACGCCGCCAATGTGCAGGGCACCCGCGCGGTCGTCGAACTGGCGCGCGAGCTGGGCGCCGTGCTGCACCACGTGTCCTCGGTGGCCGTGGCCGGCGATCACAAGGGCAAGTTCTTCGAGGACGACTTCGATCTGGGCCAGAACCTGGAATCGCCCTATCACCGCACCAAGTTCGAGGCCGAGAAGCTGGTCCGCGAGAGCAAGGACCTGCGCTGGCGGGTGTACCGCCCGGCCATCGTGGTCGGCGATTCCCGCACCGGCGAGATGGACAAGATCGACGGTCCGTACTACTTCTTCCCCGCCATCGCCGGCCTGGCCGCGCTCCCCTCGGAGCTGCCGGTCCCCATGCCGGATCTGGGCGCCACCAATATCGTTCCGGTCGACTACGTCTCGGCCGCCATGGTCGAGCTCATCAACAAGCCGGGCCTGATCGGGCGCACCTTCCACCTCACCAACCCGAAGCCGCAGCCCTTCGCGGAGGTCTACGCGGCACTGGCCCGCGCCGCGGGCGCGCCCGCCGGTTTCGGCACCGTGCCCGGCAGCCACACCGCCCTCAATATCCTCGGCGGCATCCCGGGTGTCACCGGCGTGCGCGATTTCCTGTTGGAGCGCATGGGCATTCCCGCCGAGGTCGCCCCGCACACCGCCTTCGAATCGGAGTTCGCCTCCGATTTCACCCAGGCCCAGCTGCGCGGCGCCGGCATCGAGGTCCCGGCCTTCGAGACCTATGCCGCGACCCTGTGGAACTACTGGCACGCCAACCTGGACCCGGACCGCGCCCGCCGCATCGAGGGCGAGCCGCTCGAGGGCCGCATCGTCCTGGTCACCGGCGCCTCCTCCGGTATCGGCCTGGCCACCGCGCATGCCGTCGCCCGCCGCGGCGCGACCGTGCTCATGGTGGCCCGCACCCGCGAGGATCTGGAGGCCGCCGCCGCCCAGGTCCGTGCGGAAAGCGGCGCCGCCCAGGCGTACACGTGCGACATCACCGATGAGAAGTCGGTCGAGCTGCTCGTCAAGCAGGTGCTGGCCGACCACGATCATGTCGACTACGTGGTCAACAATGCCGGTCGCTCCATCCGCCGCTCGGTGCTCAATTCCACCGACCGCATGCACGATTTCGAGCGCACCATGGCCGTCAACTACTTCGGCGCGGTGCGCATGATCCTGGCCCTGCTGCCGTCGATGCGCGAACGCCGCTTCGGCCACTTCGTGAACATCTCCTCGATCGCCGTGCAGACCAAGGTCCCGCGCTTCGCGGCCTACGTGGCCAGCAAGTCGGCGCTGGACAACTTCAGCGAGATCGCCGCGGTCGAGAACGCCGACGCCGGAATCACGTTCACCTCGGTGCGCATGCCCCTGGTCCGGACCCCCATGATCGCCCCCACCGATCTGTACAAGTCCATCCCGGTGCACACTCCCGAGCAGGCCGCCGAGATCGTCGTGCGCGCACTGGAACACCGCCCCAGCCGCATCGACACCCCGATCGGCACCTTCGCCCAGTTCGTGGATACGGTCATGCCGTCGGTGAAACGCGCCATCCTGCACCAGGGTTTCCGCATGTTCGGTGAGTCCAAGGCGGCCGTCAAGGCAGCGCCCGCCCCGGCCGAGACCGGCGCCGGCTCGGAGCCCGAAACCGCCACGGCCGTAACCGCCACCGGCTCGGCGTCCCGCAGCCCGCTGCTGGCCCTGGCCCCGATCGTGCAGCCGCTCATGGGCCTGCCCACCCCGGCCGCGCGCATCGCCAACAAGATCCCCGGCCTGCACTGGTAGCACCGCGCGCACAAACGATCCGGTCCCGGCGGGAATCTCCCGCCGGGACCGGATTCTGTTGGGGCCGCGGCCATATGAGCATTCGGGCTTCAGTGGTACGAGCCTCTGACAGTTCCCGCTTCGTTGGGGCCCCGCCCCTCCCCGATTCTCAGAGCCGATCGGCCGCGAAGTTCGCCGCCGCGACGAAGCTGTCGCCGTAGGCCACATGCGAGGCCGCGTTCACGCCCGCGCCGCACACCGGATCCCCTCCGGTGCACCAGTTTCCGGTCCGCCACGCGTATTCGCCCGGCACGCCCGCCCCCGCGGCCCGCATGGGATCGCCGAACAGCAGCACCGAGGAGATCCGCCAGCCGAGGTCACCCGGCATCTGCACGCGTCCCGGATACCAGCTCACGGTCCCGGTCCCCAGCGCCGCGTGAATGACCGCCGCGCCTTGGGAGTAGCCGACCAGAACGAAGCGCTGATCCGGGCAGGCGCCGGCCTGATAGCTCATGTGCCCCACCAGATCCTGGGTCCCGGCGCCGAGGTTGAAGCTGTGATCCGCCGGATACGCGACGGGGTACGCACTGGTCGAGACGGGCAACCGATCCTGCAGCATGCCGTACAGCGGATTGCCGACCACATCGCCGAGCCATCCGGGTTCGCCCGTGCCCCGCACCGCTATCACATCCACGTCGGCACACCAGTCCGCGCGGGCCGTGGGTTGCGGAACGAACACGCTCACCGCCAGTAGCAAGGCGGCGAATACCCAAGCTATACGCCAATTTACAGACAGCAACACCTTCCGGTCGCCCATTGTCCTCACCCTCTCACGCCGTTGTGAGAGGCCCGGTGACTCTTGTCAGTGACAAGTGACAAATCAGCGGGCCATGTGACCCAAGGTAGGGAGACCGTCAGGGGGCGGCAACGAATTCTACTGGAGCGATACCTGTTTGATTCCCAACCGTATCCCATTCAAACTTGTTATCTACAAGCTACTTTGAGGCAACGGTCCGGCATACGGGAGGTGTCGGAGCCCGACGTAATTCTAATGCGATCGGAGACCAACGCAGGACGAAGCAGGCCGAGATCGCGTGTTTCCCTGCGTGTCTTGGGAATTCCGCTGCGATCGCAATGCCGCCCGTGTAAGGGTGATCGGGTGAAGCTGACAGTGCAGGTCAAGCTGCTCCCGGACGTGGCGACCTCAGCCGCGCTGAGGGCGACGTTGGCGCTGTGCAACCGCGCCGCGAACCACGTTTCCCGGGTCGCGTTCACCACCGGCACTACCGGAAAGCAATCTCTGCAACGACTCACCTATACCGCAGTCAAGGAGCTCGGGCTGTCAGCTCAACCTGCCCTGCACTGCATTCGCAAGACCGCCGGGGCCTACGCAACATTGCGCGCAAACCTGGCAGCTGGGAACTACGGTCCGGCTGGATCGAAACGGCGCGAACGTGTTGAGGCCAAACCGATCCAGTTTCGCAGGGACGCAGCGCAACCATTCGACGATCGCTGCTTGTCGTGGCAGCTCGACGCTCACACCGTATCCATCTGGACTGTCAGCGGCCGCGCCAAGGACGTTGCCTTCGCCTGCTCGCCGGCACAAGCAAAAACACTCGCCGAATACCGGCACGGCGAATCCGACCTCGTCTACCGGGGCGGGAACTGGTACCTGCTGGCAACCTGCGAGGTCCCTGAGCCCGAGTCGATCGCCCCGACCGGCGGGTTCCTCGGCGTGGATCTGGGCATCGCCAACATCGCCACCACCAGCGACGGTGTCATCCATACGGCCAAGCATGTCAACCAGGTCCGCAACCGCTCCCGGCGTGTACGCCGCCGACTCCAACGGAAAGGAACGAAATCATCGAAACGACGGTTGCGTAGGATCTCCGGCCGTGAAGCGCGCTTCGCGGCCGATACGAACCACTGCATCGCCAAGAGGATCGTGACCGAGGCTCAACGCACCTGTCGCGGTATCGCCCTGGAAGATCTGGGCGGTATTCGCGGAAGGGCACGGCTACGTAAGCCCCAGCGGGTCACGCTCCACTCTTGGAGTTTCGCCCAACTCGGTACCTACATCACCTACAAAGCGAAACGTGTCGGGGTTCCTGTTGTATTTGCCGACCCTCGCTACACCTCCCAGCAATGCTCTGGATGCGGCCATACCGCGAAGAGTAACCGGCCGAACCAGGCCACGTTTAGGTGCACGTCGTGCGGTTTCGCTGAACACGCCGATGTGAATGCAGCCCGCAATATCGCCGCGCGCGGTGTCGTGGGCTGGGCAGTGAGTCACGCTGCCGATGACGCGGCCGAGCCCACGCCAGCCAGGCGCGGGTAAGAGCTGCAAGCTCGGCCTTTCACAGCCGAGAAGTTGACTCTCGATCATCCTATTGTCACCCGCGAGCGGAGCTGACCACCGACCGACAGGCCTCGAGGAGCACCGGGACAAAGACGTCCGCCTCGAGTGCGCAGGCCGCGTGACCGGCCCGCGCCAGGAAGATCTCCGCTCCCGGAATCATTTTCGCCATCTCCAATTGCCGATACACCGGCAGCGCCCGATCGCGCGTCGTGATCACCACGGCCGCGGGCACTTTCAGCGTCGCGAGCCATTCCGAGGAATCGAACCGCCCGATCACCGCCAGCGCCTGCGTCAGCGCCCAGCCGCTCAGGCTGCGCATCTCCCCCATGGCCCAGCGATCCATCCGCCCGACCGGCCACGAGGACTCCGGCAGCACCGGCAGTTTCGACCAGCGCAGCACCGCCCGCCGATAGGCGGTCTCCGACATCGAGGCCGCGACCGCGCCCCAGGCCCGATGGAAGGCCCGCTCCCGCCACTTCTCCTGGAAGCGATAGGTGGTGGCGCACAGGACGAGTCCGCCCACCCGGTCCGGATGCCGGTGCGCGGTCAACTGGGCGATGATGCCGCCCATGGAATAGCCCACCAGAATCGGCTTCTCGACCCCGAGCACATCGGCCAGCGCGATCACATCGTCGGCCAGATCGTCGAGATCGAATCGCTCGGATCGAATTCCGCGACCGTGCCAGCGCTGATCGAACAGCACCACCCGGTACCGCTCATTGAGTTCCTTCAAGGACGGGAACCAGTTCAGCATGGCGGTGGTGACCATCCCGTGCAGCAGCACCACGGTCGGCGCATCCGCGGCCGGTCCCGGCAGATCCACCACATAGGTACTGCCCCGCCCCGGCAGCTCGACCATCGAACCGGTCGGCACCTCGGTCAACCTGGATATCCGCTGCGACAGCCGCCGCCCGCGCCGGGGCGGGCCGTACGGTGGGTCCGTGGACAGCTGCACACTGCGGTTCGTCATCGAAGGCCTCCCGGCGCACCGCCCCCAGCGGGCGAATTGGAACACGTTTCACTCGATGATGCCATAGCCGGGTCACATCGGCGCATACGGAGGGCGGGTCACGAATCGCAGTGGCGGGCGCCCGGAATCACGGTGGTGACGACCATGACCGGCGGAGTGGTGGGCGCCGGTTCGGGCAGGGTGGGCTCCGGAATCGGGTACAGGCGGATACCGGTGAAACGCACGTCACCGCCGTCCAGGGTCAGGCCGCCCACGAGGACCTCGTGACCGTAGACATCGGTCACCAGGGCCGCGAACGGGCCGGGACCGGCGCCGGAGACCGACCAGTAGTTGTCGTAGCCGCGGCGCAGGGGGATCCACTCGCCGCCGGCCTCGGGTCGCAGCGAGATCTGCCGCAGGGGATTTCCATTGCCGGAGAACAAAACTCCCAGCCAGTCCGGGGAGGAGCCCGGCTGCACGCGATAGAACAGCTCCGGGGCGGGATTGGGGTCGCGCACCTTGGTGATCCGGATGGGCACCACACCCTCGGACAGGTGGGCGACCTCCTCGAAGGCCGCCCGGCTCAGATCGTATTGATTGGGGCCGCATCCGGGGCAGCGGTCCACGATCATGGCGCGCACGCTGCCCAGCGGGCCGTCGATGTCGACGTAGGTGCCGCAGGCCGCGGAACCGTCGTATTCCTCGGTCGGGACGCCGATGTAGTAGCCGTCCAGCGGCAGATCCGGCAGCGAGCAGGCCACGCCGGGGGTGAAGGCGTAGAAGCGCGCCTCGCGGTGTTCGACCGCGGGCGCCGCCGTCGTTGGAAGCTGCTGCGGAGTAACCGAACTGGCGGCGGGCGCCGGAAGGGTGACCACCGTGGTGGTGTCCGGCTCGCTGCGGCAGGCCACCGGCTCCGGCCGCATCACCCAGCTCACCGCGCCTATGACTACCACTCCTGCCAGGGCCGTCCACAGCCACGGCCGACCGTTGCGAACCTCTTCGTGACCCGTGCGGTGCATGGGTGTTCCCCAACCTCCGAATAACGTTTGCTGCAACGATGCTGAATTACCTTCAGGAAAGCAGTCGGACCGGTCGCACCGGGCACGAATCGGAAACTCGGAGTGAAAGACTCGGCGTGTCGCCGGTGTGTCATGGATCTAGAACGATTGCGCGCCGTGCCGCGTATGTCCTGGTACCCCTCGACATCCAGGAGCGTGCCGCATGGCCGACCTCGCGCCCTTCTACCAGCAGGTGCAATCCCACTACGACCTGTCCGACGAGTTCTACGCGCTGTTCCTCGACCCCTCCATGACCTACAGCTGCGCGTATTTCACGCATCCGGGGATGACTCTCGAGCAGGCGCAACAGGCCAAGATCGATCTCGCCCTCGGCAAGCTCCGGCTGCAGCCGGGCATGACGGTGCTCGATATCGGATGCGGTTGGGGCGCAACCATGATCCGCGCCGCCCAGGAACGCGGCGCGCGCGTGGTCGGGCTGACGCTGAGCCGCAATCAGTACGACCATGCGCGCGAACGCATCCGGCGGCTCGGGCTGGCCGAGGTGGCCGAGGTGCGGTTGCAGGGCTGGGAGGAATACCACGGCGAGGCGGACCGGATCGTCAGCATCGGCGCCTTCGAGCACTTCCGCAAGCAGCGCTATGCCGAGTTCTTCAAGCGCTGTTACGACATGCTGCCCAGCGACGGTCGCATGCTGCTGCACACCATCATCGGCCATACGCTGGCCGAGCTGCGTGCCCGGAATATCGCCGTCACCCGCGCGGACGCGCTGTTCCACATCTTCATCAAGCGGGAGATCTTCCCCGGCGGGCAGCTGCCCCAGCCGCAGCTGGTGACCACCCACGCCGCCCAGGCCGGATTCCATCTCCAGCGCATCCACTCCCTGCAACCGCACTACGCGCAGACCCTCGACCACTGGGCCCGCGCCCTCGAACGGCATCACGCGGAGGCCGTCCGCCTCACGTCCGAGGAGGTCTATCAGCGGTACATGAAGTACCTCACCGGTTGCGCGCACTACTTCCGCGCCGGCCACCTCGACGTCATGCAGTTCACCTTGATCAAATAGCCGGGACCCGCTGTGCGGCAACGGCTATCCGGGTGTCCTCCGCGACCAGGTCGGCATTGATCTGCGCCGCCGCGAATGCGCCCGCGGCGGCGACGTTTCCGACCTGGGCTGCGATATCGGTGACATTCCCGGCCGCCCACACGCCGGGCACCTCGGTGCGGCCCATGGCATCGACGGGAATGTATTCGCCCATGCCGCTGGCGTGTTCGGACGGATACAACCCGAGCGCGGCCAGCAGTCCGGCGCGGGCGACCATGCGGGTCTGGGTGGCCACCGCCTCCCGGCGCACCACCGTGCCGTCGGCCAGCCGCACACCCGTGAGCCGATCGTTCTCGACCTCGAGGCCGGTCACCTCGCCGGGCACCACGCGGATGCCGCGCGCGGCCAGCTGCTCGGCCTGTTCGCCGGTCGGCGGTTCGGTGGTGTGGGTGAAGAGCACGACATCGTCGCTCAGCTGCCGGAACAGCAGCGCCTGGTGCACGGCCATCGGGCTCGCGGCGATCACCCCGATCGCCCGGTCGCGGACCTCCCAGCCGTGGCAGTACGGGCAGTGCAGCACATCGCGGCCCCAGCGTTCCCGCAGTCCGGGAATCTCGGGCAGCTCGTCGACCACGCCGGTCGCCACCAGCAGCCGCCGCGCCCGCACGGGCCGGCCGTCGGCCAGCGCCACCGTGAATTCCGGTATCCCGTCCGCGTTTTCGTCGCGCGTCGCCGCCACGACCTCGCCCGTCACCACGTGCCCGCCGTACTGCCGCACCTCGGCCCGCCCGCGTTCGAGCAGTTCCGCCGGAGGCATGCCTTCCCGGCCGAGCAGCCCGTGCACGCCCTCGGCCGGGGCATTGCGCGGCGCGCCCGCGTCGATCACCACCACCGAGCGCCTGGATCGGGCGAGCATGAGCGCCCCGTTCAATCCGGCGGCGCCGCCGCCGACGATCACCACGTCGTAGTCGCCCTGCAACTCAAAGGTCATCAAGACCACCTCCTTCGGATACGACCATGCCGGGAAACCGGTCGGCCTGGCAATGTTCTTTGCCGATCTGGCAAACTGGCGGCATGGAGAACATCGACCGGACCCTCGATGCGGTCGGCCCGCGGCTGCGCGCCCTGCGCAAGCAGCGGCAGACCACCCTCGCCGATCTGTCGGAGGCGACCGGCATCTCGGTGAGCACGCTGTCGCGCCTGGAATCCGGGGCCCGCCGCCCGACCCTGGAACAACTGCTGCCGCTGGCCCGCGCGCACGGGGTGACCCTCGACGAGCTGGTCGACGCGCCGCTCACCGGCGATCCGCGCGTGCATCTGCGGCCGATCAAGCACGGCCACATGACCATGCTGCCGCTGACCCGGCGGGCGGGCGGCATCCAGGCCTACAAGATGATCATTCCGGCGCAGACCAAGCGCCAGGAACCGGATCTGAAGGTGCACGAGGGCTACGAGTGGATGTACGTGCTCAACGGCCGGCTGCGGGTCGTGCTCGGCGAGCACGATTTCATCCTCGTGCCGGGGGAAGCCGCAGAGTTCGACACTCATATTCCGCACTGGTTCGGCGCGGCCGACAACGAGCCGGTCGAGTTCCTCAGCCTCTTCGGCAAACAGGGCGAACGCGCGCATATGCGAGCGCAGCCGAAAAGGAAGAGCTGAAAGGGATTACGGCACCAGCACCGCGGCGCCCGCGAACCGCCCGTGGGAGAGATCCGACAGCGCCCGGTCGGCGGTATCGAGCGGATACGGGTGCACCGTCACCTCGATCCGATGCCTGCCCGCGATCGCCAGGAACTCCCGCGCATCACCGCGGGTATTGGCGGTGACCGAGCGAATCTCCCGCTCCTGGAACAGGTGCCGCTGATAGTTCAGCACCGGGATATCGCTCAGGTGAATTCCGGCGATGGACAGGATCCCGCCCCGGTCCAGGGCCTCCAGTGCGGGCGGCACCAACTCGCCCACGGGTGCGAACAGAATCGCCGCGTCCAAGGCCACCGGCGGGCGGTCCGCCGCCCCCTGTACCGACGCCGCCCCCAGCTCGGCCGCCAGCGCCCGCGCCTGCGGATCCCGGGTCATCACATGCACTTCCGCGCCCTCGGCCAGCGCCACCTGTGCCGCGATGTGCGCGCTGCCGCCGAATCCGTAGATCCCCAGCCGCCCGCCCTCGGGCAGCCCGGTCCGCCGCAGTGCCCGGTATCCGATGATGCCCGCGCACAGCAGTGGAGCCAGCTCGATATCCGCGTACCCGGCGGGTAGTGGGAGCGCGTAATCCGCGGGCACCGTGGCGAATTCGGCATAGCCGCCGTCGGCGTCCCACCCCGTGTACAGCGATCGCGGGCACAGGTTCTCCGCGCCGTGCAGACAGAATCGGCACTCCCCGCAGGTGTGGCGCAACCACGCGATCCCGACCCGATCCCCCGGCGCGAACTCGCCATCCGCTGCCGCGCCGACCGCCACGACCTCCCCGACCACCTCGTGCCCGGGCACCACACCCGCCCGATGGACCGGCAGATCCCCTTCCGCCACATGCAGATCCGTCCGGCACACCCCGCACGCCAGCACGCGGACCAGCAGCTCCCCCGCGCCGGGTTCGGGAACGGCGGTGTGCCCCAACGCCATCGGCGCGGTGTCGATCGCGCCGGGCGTCATGACGTGCCACGCCCGCATCGACCGTTGATGCGCTATCTGCCGCACGGTTCCTCCCTGCTGTCGCCGGTCATCGAGTGCGCGTGTGCTTCGCCCTCCTATCCTGCCTCGGTGAAGCGGGCGCCGGCGGCAACCATGCGGTCGACGGTGTAGGACGGGTCGAGCAAGGCTTCGGGGGTGTACACGCCCGGGGCGACGGATCCACCGCGTAGACCGACCTCATCATGGGTTGCCTCGACAGCATAGAGTTTCGCCGGTGACCGCTCACGACTATCTTTCGAGCCTGTTCTCCCTGGAAGGCAGGGTCGCCCTGGTAACCGGCGGCAGCTCCGGAATCGGCAAGGCCATCGCCACCGCTCTCGCCCGCGCGGGCGCGCAAGTCGTCATCGTGGCTCGCGACAAGCACCGGCTCACCGAAACGGCCCGAGACCTCCGCGCCGAGGGCTGCCGAGTTCGTTGGCTCAGCGCAGATCTCGCCGACCGCAACGAGGTAGCCGACGTCGCCGACGAGACTCCGGACGTGTTCGGCCAGGCCCCCGACATCCTGGTGAACTGCGCCGGCGTCAATCTCCGCCCACCCGTCGCAGCCCTGCCGGAGGTCTGGGACACGACCATGGCCGTCAACCTGGTCGCGCCCTTCCTCCTCGGGCAGTCCTTCGGCCCGGAGATGGCGGAACGCGGCTACGGCCGCATCATCCACATCACCTCCCAGCAGGCCCACCGAGCCTTCGCCAACAGCGGCGCCTATGGCGTCTCCAAGGGCGCATTGGAATCCCTGGCCCGCTCCCAAGCCGAGGCCTGGTCACCCTACGGCGTCACCTGCAACACGCTGGTGCCCGGGTTCGTGCCCACGCCGCTGAATGCTCGAATGTCCGCCGATCCGGACATGGTCGCCGCACTCGCCGCCCGCACCCTCATCGGCCGCAACGGCCAGGCCGACGACTTCGCCGGCGCCGCAGTCTTTCTCGCCAGTCCGGCCGCCGCCTACATCACCGGCCAATCCCTCTTCGTCGACGGCGGCTTCTCCGTGCACTAGCGGCTACGCGGCGGGTTCGGTGCCCAGGGCCGAGGTGAGGAAGTCGGTCAGTTGCGTGCGGACGCGGTCGCGGGTCAGGCCGTCGGCGCCGTCGCGGAGGGCGGAGAAGAGGGCCGAGACGAGGATGGAGAGGAGGAATTCGCCGGCCGTGTCGACGTCAAGGTTGGGGTCGAGGAAGCCGTAGCGGAGGCTTTGGCGGACCTGGTCCACGGCTTGCATGCCATAGCGGCGGGCATTGCGGAGGCACCGGTCTATGACGGCGTCGTCTATCGAAGCGGCTTCCAGCAGAAGGAAATTGACCAGACCGGGTTCTGTGGTGGCGAGGTCGAAGCAGCGGTCTATGACGCGGGCGTAACGGGCGGAGAAAGCGGCCAGGGTGGCGGGGACGTCGTCGCCTTCGGGGCCGAGCAGGCTGTCGCGGATGCGGTCGAAGCAATGGTCGATGACGGCGTCGAGGATGTCGCGCTTGTTGTCGAAATAGTTGTAGAAGGTGCCGTGGCTGACGCCGGCGGCGGTGGCTATGTCGTCGACGCTGATGGTGCGGAACCCGCGGGTCATGACCAGGCCGTAGGCGGCGGCGATGAGATCGGCGCGGCGTTGTTCCAGGCGGGCGGCGCGGCGGGTGCTGCGGGCGGTGTCGGTCACGAGGCGACGCTCGGCAGGCGCAGGGCCTTCTCCAGCAGGTGCAGGAGGGTGGCGGTGGTGCGGCGGCGTTCGTGCGGGTCGCTCACGCCGTGCAACTGCCGGAGCAGGCCGGGGCCGACCATCATGACGATGGCGTGCGAGAGCACGCCGGTGTCCAGGTCGGGGCGGATCCAGCCCGCGTCCACGCCGCGGGTGAGTTCGGCGGCGACCAGGGCGGCGGTAATGGCTTCCAGGCCCAGGAGCCGTTGCGCCAGTTCGGGATCGATCGCCCCGGCTTCGACCAGCAGCAGGCGCAGCAGTTGCGGTTCGCGTTCGACGAGGTCGTAGACGCGGTCGGCCGCCGACCGGACCGCGTCGGTGAGTTCGGCGACACTGGTCGCGGTGCCGAGCAATTCGGGCAGCTGCACGGAGGCCATGACCTTCTCTATACCGAAATCGATGACGTGGTCCAGGATTTCGCGTTTGCTGCCGAAGTAGCGATAGACGGTGCCCTGCCCGATCCCGGCGCGCGCGGCCACCGCGGAGATGGCGGTGGCCTCGTAGCCCTGGGCGGTGAACACCTCGTAGGCGGCTTCGATGATTTGCCGGCGCCGCCGCAGCGGAAGCTCGTGCTGCGGCGGCCGGCCTGTGCGGGAGGCTATTTCGCGGCCCCGTCCTTGGTGGCGGCGTCCTTGGGGCCGTAGTCGACGACCACCCAGTCGCCGCCGCTCTTGGCCACCGTGACCACCAGCAGGTTGGGCACGGTGGCCGGCTCCTGCTGCTGAATGTTCTGGGTGCGCTGGGTGGCGTAGACCGTGACCGCGTACTGGTCGTTGCCCTGGGACTCCACCGAGGTGCCGACGACCTCGCCGGTGGCCACGACCTGGGCCTCGGTCATGATCTTGGCCAGGGTGTCGTGCACCTCGTTGTAACGGTTGGCCAGGGCGTCGGAGGTGCCGCGCTGCACGCCGTCGAAGAAGGCGGGCAGATTCTGGTAGTCGTAGGTGAGCGAGCGCAGGGTGTAGTCGCGCGCCACCTCGGCGGCCCGGTCACGGTCGGCCTGAGCGGATTTCAGCGCTTCGAGATCACCGGACGCGCCGTGCCAGAGAATGCCGAGGACGACGGAGACGACGGCCAGGATCGCCGCCGCCGCGGCAGCCAGCGGCAGCAATGGAATCCCGGATCGCTTGCCGGGCTGCGCATCCCGTTCATCCACGACCGGAGCGGCTTTCGCCTCTTCGGGCTTCGCCTCCTCGGCCTTCGCGTCCGCGGCGGGCTTGGCCGGCGACACCGCCTCCGCGGTGGTCTCGGCGTCGTCAGGGGTCTTGTCGTTCTCACTCATGATGCTTTTCTCCTACCGGGGAACGTCGATACCGACATGGGCGGCGCCATCGCCGGGGAATACCGTGGACAGCAGATCGACGATCGATCCGGCGTCCACACGCAGTGGTTTGACCGCGCTGGTCGCGGGCTTCAATACGGTCGCGATATGCCCGAGATCCGGGCCGAGCAGGGAGAGATATCCGTCGATCTTGGCGACCAGCGGACCCAGCGGATCGTCCCAGATGTGCTCGCCCACAATCGAGTAGTTCTGGAATGCGGCAATGATGTGCAGCAGCTCCGGCAGTCCGGTGTCGATATCCCCGGCCGCCGCGCTGATGGTCGGCGCGCGGCCGTCGAACCGGTCGCCGAGGGTCTGCACGTTCGAATACAGGCGGGCGATGGCATCGCGCTTGTCCCGCAACAGGTTCGCGGTACTGATGAGCGCCTTGGTCAGATTGGCGACATCGGCGTCGCGACCCTCGAAGCCGGCGGCCACGGTGGTGGCCAGATGCTCCAGCCGCGCCGGATCCAATTGCGCGGTGAGGGCGTCCATCTTGGCCAGCGCGTCGCCGACCGTGGTGGCGGTGCGGACCTGCCGCGGCGGCACGATACTGCCGTCGTGCAGGTACGGACCCGCGCTGGTCTCGGGCCGGAAGTCGAGGAACTGCTCCCCCGCCGCCGAGAGATTGGCGATCTGCACCGGGGCGTCGACCGGAATCCGGTACTTCGAGTCGTATTCGATCTTCACCGCCAAACCCTTGGCGGTGGCGCTGATATCGCGCACCTTGCCGATCGGCAGCCCGCGCAGGGTCACTTCGGAGGTCTTCATGAGACCGCCGGAGCTGTTCAAAAGCACGGTGACGGTGTTTGTTTCGCGCCGCGGGTCGATATTGAGCACGCCGACGGCCATATAGCTGCCGCAGATCAGCGTCAGCACGGCCAGCAGCGCCATGGACACCGGGCCGGAGAAGGAGAGTTTCATGGCACCATCCCGATGGAACGCAGCGTGGTGACGAGCTGATCGGCCTGCACGTCCGCGGAGACCCGCTGTACCCGCACATCCGGGTTATTGAGGAACGGAATCAGCTTCTCCCGCAACAGGGTGTGAAAGGTCTCGAGGTTGGCCCCGAGCGTGATGTCGGAGTAGGCGATGGTCAGCGCGGTGGGCGCCAGAATCGACACGATGGACCGGAAGTCGCCGGCATAGGGCAGCAGCAGCTCCCCCGCATTGCGGGCCAGCCCGCCGCCGGTGATGATCAGCTTGACCACATTGAGCAGCACATCCGACAGACCGGCCGCGCGATCGGGCCCGAAGGTCAGGATGTCGTCCACCGCGGCCCGGCCGGACTCCAGCTTGCCGGTGATCCGTTGCGCGGAAATCAGGATCCGGTCCAATTCCGCTGTGTGACTCGCCATATCGTCGAGGGCGGCACGTCCGGCCGCATTGATCCGGTCCAGCTCCGCCGGATCGGACGGGAATGCGGCGTTCACATCCGCGACGAGCTGTTGCAGATCCGACCACCGGCCGCCGGTGATGATATTCGACAGCGCCCGCAGGATGTCCTCGACATTGGTGGCCGGAATGGTCTGCTGCACCGGAATGACGTCACCGTTCACGAGGAAGTCGGTGGCGCCGTTCTTGGGCGCTTCCAGGGCGATGTGGATATCGCCCAGGATGGTGCTCTGCCGCAATTCCGCGGTGGTCGTGCGGGGCAGCTTGGCATCGCTCTTCAGCTTCACCGTGGCGACGGCGGTACCGCCGATGAGATCGATGCGCTCGAGCATGCCGATCTCCACGCCCTCGGCGATCACCTTCGCCTTGTCCGGCAGATTCAGCACGGAGCCGAATTCGATGCGGATGGAATAGGTTTCGCCGCTGATGTAGGTGCCCGGAATCGGAATATCGGTGGCCTTGAGTCCGCAGCCGCTCAGCACCAGCGTAGCGGCGGTCAGCGCCGGAACCAGCTTGACGAGTGCGCGCTTCATCGGGCACCCGCCTGCGGCAGGTTCGCGGCCAGCGGCGGCAGCTGGGACAGCAGATCGGTAATGGATCCCTGGTTCCGCTCCAGCAGGTCGTTCAGCTGCGGCAGATACAGATCCAGCAGCGCGTAGACCTGCTGATCGTATTTGCCCACATTGCGGGCCAGCACCGGCAGGAATTCCACGGCGATATCCACGGCGGAGGCGAATTCGGCGGAGAACTCGCCGATCAGCTGCAAGCCCGCGCGCAGATTGTCCAGCACCGCCGCCATATCCGGCCAGTTGGTTATGAACATGGTGGTGAGCTCGTCCAGATTGTCCACCAGCCGACGGAAGACCACATCCTTCTGCGCCGGATCGCCGACCACCGCGGACAACCGCTGCAACAGCTGATTCCACTGCGGCCCGGTGCCGTCGATGGCCCGGTCCGCGGCGGTGAGGGTCTGGTCGAGCAGGGTGTCGCCCGGTTGCCCGCCGGTCAGATCCCCGGCCAGCGTGCCCATGGCGTCCAGCGCTTCGCTGATGCCGATCGGCGTCTTGGTGCGCTCCAGCGGAATGCACTGCGCGGTATCGTATTCCGCGCCGCCGGTATACGGCTTGGTCAATTCCACATGGCGGTCGGTCACAATGGAGCTCGACATGGTGACCGCCTGAATATCGGCGGGCAGTCGCACCTCGTCGCCGATCTCCATGGTGACGCGCATGCGATTGCCCAGCGCCTCGATCTTCGACACGGTGCCGATCTCGACACCGAGCATGGTCACGCTATTGCCCTCGTACAGGCCGACGCTGTCGGTGAATTCGGCGCACACGCTCTGTTTCGTCTCGCGCACCGAACTGTTCGCCCACGTCACCCCGGCCACACCGGCCACCACCACGACGGCGGTGCCGGCGGCGAGTGCTGTTCTACCCCAATTCATTCAGCACGCCTTGCCTTCGTAGGGAATGCACACCTGGATGCCCGCGGCGGGCTCATTCGCCGCCACTTGGACCCCGAGCAGGCCGTTCAGTCTGGCGATCACATCGCGCAGGCCCGCGATCACGGTGTCGAGCCGGCTCGGGTCGGCGAAGACCTTCGAGAACAGCTCCTCGAATTCGGTCACGGTCGGTTCGATGGAATCGCCGTAGGCCATGATCGGGCGGTGCAGGATCAGCAGCAGCCGTTTCACCAGGTTGAACACGCTGACCACATCGTCCTTGCGATTGCCGAGCGAATCGGCGACCGTGCCGAGCTGGCGGACGAAATTGGCCAGAATCGCCTTGTCGGTGGCGATGGCGGCAATGTATTCGTCCGAGATCTGCAGGGTGGTGTTCAGCTGATCGGTGCGCTGCGCCAGCAGGCCGGTGAGCTCATTGGCATTGGTGATCACACTGCGCAGTGCGTTCGGTTCCTGAGTCAACGCCGAGTTGAGCTCGCCGATGGTGGAGCGCATGGTGGCGGCGTCCACCTGACTGAAGATCGGCGTGCCCTTGTCGAGGATGTCGCTGAGCTCGAACGGGGTCGTGGTGCGCTCGGGCGGAATGTGCCGGTCGCCCAGCGCCTTGTCCCCCGCCGGATCCAGCGACAGGTAGTGACCGCCGATGGGGGTCAGCATCTTGACCTCTACCGCCGCCCGATCACCCACGCGCACATCACGATTCACCGTGAAGGCGACCTCGACGTGATCGCCCGCCAGCTCCACCGAGCGGACCTTGCCGACATTGATACCGGCCACGCGGACCTCGTCCCCCGGCCGCGCGCCGCCGGAGACCCGGAAGTCGGCCACATAGGTCTGCTGGCCGATGGGCACCACGTACAGCGCGGCCGCCGTGGTCAGCAGCACCGCGCAGACCGCGACACCCGCGATGCCCCAGCGCAATTGGGTGGGCTGATCGCCACGCCCGGCGATCACGTCCCGGATCAGCTCGCCGATGTACCGCACCAGTGATCTCATTTGCACACCACCAGGTCCTGGCTGTCGAGAATGACGCCCGCTACCGCCGGTAGCGCCGCCTCCCCGTTCGAACACGAAATACGCGGCTGTACACCCTCGCCCGGCACGGACTGATTGAGCCCGGTCACCAGCTGCGGTGCGAGCGCGAGGATTTGGGTCAGCTGATCGGTGGCGGGCACCAGGCGGCGCAGCAGGCCGTCCACCGGACCGTAGGCCACGTCGTAGGCGTCGCGGCCCTCCTCCACGATCGGAATGAGCGGCTTCAGCGTGCGATTGGCGTTGTCGATCGCCTCGAGCATGGTCTGGGTCCGGCTCGAGAACTGGCTCAGAATGCCGCCGAGCTGGTCCACCAGCTGCCCGACCGCCTGCGACTTGCCGCCGATCTCCTCCGACACCAGGCCCAGATTCTGGATGAGCAGCACGATCACGGCCTCGCTGTTGCGCGCGGTCCTGGTGAGCGTCTCCAGATCCGCCAGCACGGGACCGATGCCCGAGCCGTCGCCCTGGATCACCCGCAGGATGTTCTCGCCGAACTGGTTGAGCTGCGCGGGATCCAGGGTCTCGAACATGGGCTTGAAGCCGTTGAAGAGCTTGGACACATCGAAGCTGGGAATGGTCCGCTGCACCGGGATCGTCGCTCCCGGAACCAGTTTCGCCGCCCCCTGCCCCTCGGTGAGCAGCTCCACATAGCGCTGGCCGATGAGGTTCTGATACCGCACCGCGGCCTTGGTGTTCTCGTACACGGGCCGGTCGGCGTCCACGGTGAACTTCACCCGCGCCTGGGCGCCGTCGAGGGTCACCGCCTCCACCTTGCCCACCGCCACGCCGGACATGCGCACCGAATCACCGGTGAACAGGCCCGACACATCGGTGAACACGGCATCGTAGGTCACCTTGTCGCCGGGCACCGGGGTGCGCAGCGCCGTCACGATGAAGACCGAGCAGGCCGAGACGATGAGCAGGAAGACAACGAGTTTGACCGAGGACTTGGCGACGTCGTTCATCGGTCGCCTCCCGGGTCAGCCGGCGCGGGCGCCAGCGAATCGGCCAGATACGGCATGGTTTTCACGATCAGTTCGAGTTGCAGCTGCACCCGGCCGTCCACCACCGGGAAGGCGCCGTCGATGGCGTGCAGCAGATTCGGGATGCGGTTGTAGGCCGGGGTCACGGTGCCCAGCGACACCGCGATGGGAACGGCCAGGTCCAGAATGCCGCCGATGATCTTGTCCAGATCCGGATTGTGCCGCCCCAGCAGATCCGCAATGCCCTTCAGCACAGCCTGATCCACGCCGTCGGTGGCCTTGTTGGTGCGGGCGCGGTTGACCGGATCGCCGAAGTAGGCGCTCTGTTCGAGCACCGCCAGAATGGCGCGGCCCGCCGACGGAGTGATGTCGGCGAAGGCGCCGGTCATATCCGCGCCGATCTCGAGGTAGTGCGACAGCGGCGCGCGCTGGCCGTCGGCCAGGGTGCGGGCGGTCTCGAAGAAGGACTTCAGGACCGGGCCCATGCTCTCGGCATTGTCGAGCATCAGATCGATGAGCCGGCGCATGGTCTCGGAGTCGAGCACCTTGGTGAGCCGGGCCGCGCGCCGGAACACCCCGGCGACGGTGGCATTGGTGGCGTTCTCGCCGATCTGCAGCACGGCATGTTCGCGCAGCGGCCCGCCGCCGTCCCCGTCCACCAATTCGATGGCGCTGGAACCGAATACGTTCGACGAGGTGAACCGGGCGGTGACGTCCTCGGTGAGCGCGCCCGCCTGCTTGCGGTCGATCTCCACCTCGATGCGCTGGCGCCCGTAACCGACGGTCACCACCTCGCGGACGGTGCCGATGGCATACCCGCGGAACTTCACCTCGGCGCCGGGCGCGAGACCCTCACCGAGGGTTGCGGCTTCGACGGTCAGCTCGAAGCGATCCGCGAAATTGCCTCGCGCATAACCGGTCAGCACCACGGTCACCGCCGTGATCACAATGGCGATCACCACGCCGCGGGCACGCAGCGCCCAAGCCCCGGCGCTGCGGCCGGAATGATCCTTGAAGACGGCCATGAGCTACCCCGAAATCCTGATGCCGACATCCAGGCCCCAGATCACGATCGTCAGGATCATGTCCAGGATCACCACCAGCACCAGGCTGGCGCGAATGGCCCGGCCCGAGGCCCGGCCCACGCCCTCCGGTCCGCCGGAGGCGTAGAAGCCCTGGTAGCCGTGGATGAGAATGATGGCGACCACGAAGATCGTCGCCTTGAGCAGTGAGGCGAGCACATCGCCGGGTTGCAGGAAGGCGTCGAAATAGTGGTAGTAGGTGCCCGAGGACTGCCCGTGCAGCACATTCACCACCGTCGCGCACGACAGGTACGACAGGATGAGCGTGAGCAGGTGCAGCGGGACGATGGTGATGACGCCCGCGATCACGCGGGTGGTCACCACGAACGGCATGGGCCGGATGCCGATGGCCTCCAATGCGTCGATCTCCTCGGAAATGCGCATGGCCCCGATCTCGGCGGTCATGCGGCAGCCGGCCTGGGCGGCGAAGCCGATGGCGGCCACCATGGGCGCCATCTCCCGGGTATTGGCGTAGGCAGAGACGAACCCGGTGAGCGGGCCCATGCCGACCATATTCAGAGCCGTGAAGCCTTCCACGCCAATGGATCCGCCGACGGCGATGCCGAGGAAGGCGAGCACCGCCACGGTGCCGCCGCCGACGATGATGGCGCCCGAACCCCAGGTGATGTCGGAGAGGATGAGCATGGTCTGGCGCCGGTAGTACCGCAGCGTATGCGGGACGGCGGCCAGCACCTCGTAGACGAAAGTCGCTTGGTGCCCGAGGGATTCGAAGACCGACAGCGGCGCCTGCGCGCCGCGCTCGGCCATGCGACCGGCCGCGCCGAGCGGCTGATAGCGGGCGGGTACCTGTGTCATCAGCCCACCTGCGTCGGAAGGAACATCGAAACCAGCTGGGTGATCACCAGGTTCACGCCGAAGGCGGCGATCACCCCGATGACCACGGCCGCGTTCACGGCATTGGCCACGCCCTTCGGGCCGTGCGTCGCCTCCAGTCCCCGCTGGCAGGCGACGATCAGCACGATCACCCCGAAGATGATGGATTTCACGATGGCCACGGCCAGATCGCTCATCTTGGCGAAGGCCGCGAAGGCCGACAGATAACTGCCGGGCGTGACGCCCTGGAAGCCGACGGCGATCACATAGCCGGTGAACACGCCCATGAAGATGATCAGCATGCACAGCAGCGGCGTGAGCGTGATCATGGCCGCCAGCCGCGGCGCGACCAGCCGGCGCACCGGGTCGATGCCCATGGTGCGCAGGGCATCCACCTCATCGCGAATGGTTCTGGCGCCCAGGTCCGAGGCAATGGCCGAACCGGCCGCGCCGCCGAGCAACAACGCCGTCACCATCGGCGCGCCCTGCCGGATCACGCCGAGACCGCCGGCCGCGCCCGAGACCGAGGAGGCGCCGACCTGCTGGGTCAGGCTGCCGACCTGGACGGCGACGATGACGCCGAACGGAACCGCCACCAGCACAGCGGGAATCGCCGTCACGGAGACGATTAACCAGCCTTGCTGCAACGTGTCCCGCCACGGATGTTTGAGACCGATCAGGTCTGTGAACAGGTAGCGAAAGGCCGCCACCCCCAGTTGCAGGGTCCGCCCGAACGTGCGCAACCCCGAGAGAACGAACTCGATTGCCTGCCGAATCAACGGCTCCGGCCCCCGAATGGCCTTGTCGACCAATGCGTACCACCCCACTGCCCCACTGTTGGCTGAATGCCGACTGGGTCACAGTAATACAGTTTTCCGACTGACGTGTCAGTCTTCACTCGGTCGCGTGAAAGGCTTGACCTACCAGGGGATTTACATGAAGAATGCGCAACTTCGGCGGAATGATCATTCCCCGAACAGAATTAGCAATCGCCTGGCAAATGCGAAACGAAGAAACTCATTTTCGGCTGATTCACCTGCATTTCACTGTTGCGCGAAATTCGCTCGGGTTGAGCCCGTCACAGATCGGCCCAGACAGTTGGCGGTTTTCGCCTGCGCGGCGGCCCCGGCCAGTGGTGACAGTACCGTCACAGCAACCCTCCCCTGTCGCGCGATCCCCGGTGCGGGCCATTGCGCAGGGCCTTGCTGGCCAGCGCAACGACCTTCGGCCACAGCGTAACCGGCGTGCCAGCAGCCCGCCCGCCATCGCCGGACCCGTTCGCCCGCGATCATGCCGCAGTCAAGGTCCATGTCCGGATGGGGACGCTCCCGGGCGACTGTTCGCGGCACATCTGAGACAGCTCCGCGCGCGAGAACGTGTCCGCTCACACCGCGGCGGTTCCATACCATGGCGACATCATGCGCCACCCGGTCCGCGCTGTCCGGCGAAGTCGGCAAGACGGGCAATCGGGATGGATTCGTCTGCGCCGGAGGCCGGATCCAGCAGGATGCGGCGGGCAATGAGAGCGCGCGCCGCGCGGATATCGGCGGGACGGCCGAGGGCCACCGCACCGGTCAGCCTGCCATCGCGCAGCGCGAGCACCGTGAGGTTGCGACTGCCCGGCGAACCCCGCACCACGAGTTGGTCATTCGGCGCGATTCGTCCCGCGAACTGCAGGTTGAGACCATATTGAGTGGACCAGCCCCACGGGACCTCCGCATCGCCGGACGCGATGCCGAGCATGGATCGCGCCGCCGCCGCGCCCTGGGACCGGGCGCTGTTCCAATGTTCCTCGCGCCGATGCACACCCGGTTCCGGATCGAACCGGGCCGCCACATCACCCGCCGCGAAGATTCCCGGAGCCGAGGTGCGATACCGCTCGTCGACGAGAATGCCATCGGCGATATCGAGTCCGGCCGCGGCGGCAAGTTCGGTATTCGGGACCGCCCCGATGGCGACCAGCACCGCGCCGGCGACCCAGCGGCGACCATTCTCGGCCACCGCGGCCACCCCATCGGCGGTGCGCTCCAGGCGACTCAGACGGACTCCGGTGTGCAGTTCTACGCCGTGCTCGCCGTGCAGGTCTCGATAGCATTCGCCGATGACCGCGGGCGCCACACGGTCCAATGGCGTGGCACCGGCGTGCAGAACGGTGACGCGGGCGCCGAGCCCGCGCGCGGTGGCCGCGACCTCACAGCCGATGAGCCCGGCGCCGACGACGAGCAGGGACCCGTCCGCATCGAGCGCCGCGCGGATCGCGGCGATATCGGCGCGCTCGCGCAGCGTATGGATGCCCGCCGTGACCCCGGGCGGCCCGGCCATCCCGGGTAGTGTGCGCGGGCGCGCTCCGGTGGCGAGAAGCAGGCTGTCATAGCCGAATTCGGTGCCGTCGGCGAGCCGGACCGCACGGCGATCCGGATCGATGCGCACGACGCCCGAACCGGTGCGCACATCGATCCGCTGCGCGTGCCAGAAGTCGGCGGGTTCGAGCAGTGCCCGCTGCTCGTTCGCCGTGCCCGCGAGTAGCTCCTTCGACACCATCGGGCGTCGATACGGCGGGGAGGCTTCCGCGCCCAGCAGCACGATCTCGCCGCAATAGCCTTCGCCGCGCAGTGTTCTCGCCGCGGTGGCGCCGGCGACCCCGGCGCCCGCGATCACGATGCGCCCGGTCACGCGCGGCTGACCTCGACCATCTCGAAGTCCGATTTGGCCGCGCCGCAATCCGGGCAGGACCAGTCCTCGGGAATATCGGCCCAGCGGGTGCCCGGCTCGATGCCGTCCTCGGGCCAGCCCTGCGCCTCGTCGTATTCGAAACCGCACTGCAGGCAGCGGAACAGTTTGTAGTCGGTGTTCATCGCGGGTGATCCGTTCTGGCGGAGATGGATTCGAAGTCGATCTTTTCCCGGACGCCGCAGTCCGGGCAGCACCAGTCGTCCGGCACCGCGGACCAGGGCGTACCGGCCGGGAAGCCCTCGCGGGGCGCGCCGGCCGCTTCGTCGTAGACGTACTCGCAGACCGGGCAGCGATAGGCGGCCATCACCGCGCCCCGTACTGCGCGAGCACGCGAGCGCGCTTGCGCGGCTGAATGTTCACGCGGGTGATATCCCCGCGGTAGTGGTCGAGCACCCGGTGGTCCATGACCTTGCGCCACAGCGGCGGGAAGTACGCCAGCCCGATCATGCTGGCGTACCCGCTGGGCAGGTTCGGCGCGCCGTCCATGCTGCGCAGGATCTGATACCGCCGGGTCGGGTTGGCGTGGTGATCACTGTGGCGCTGCAGGTGATACAGGAAGATATTGGTAACGATGTGATCGGAGTTCCAGCTGTGCGCCGGGGTGCAGCGCTCGTATCGGCCGCTCTCGGTGCGCTGCCGCAGCAGCCCGTAGTGCTCGAGGTAGTTGACCGTCTCCAACAGGGTGAAGCCGTACCCGGCCTGAATGACGAGATAGGGCAATACCGCCGGGCCGAACACCGCGGTCAGCGCGCCCCAGAGCACCACCGACATGAGCCAGGCATTGAGTACGTCATTGTGAATGCTCCACGTGCGCTTGCCGACTCGCTGTAGCCGCGTCCGTTCCAGCTCCCACGCCGAGCGCAGGCTCCCGAAGACGCTGCGGGGCAGGAAATTCCAGAACGATTCGGCGAAGCGGGCGCTGGCCGGGTCCTCCGGGGTCGCGACGCGCACGTGATGGCCACGATTGTGCTCGATGTAAAAGTGACCGTAGAAGGTCTGCGCCAGCGTGATTTTCGACAGCCAGCGCTCCAGTTCGTCCTTCTTGTGGCCGAGTTCGTGCGCGGTATTGATGCCGACGCCGCCCAGTACGCCGATGCTCAGCGCCAGGCCGATCTTGGCGGCCAGGCCCAGCCCGCCGTCGACACCCAGCCACGACAGATCGTCCGCCGTCCAGAGGTAGCAGGCGAAAACCACACTCAGCAGCTGGAACGGAATGTAGGCGTACACGCAGTAGCGGTAGTACCGGTCGTTCTCCAGCATCTCCATCACCTCGTCCGGCGGGTTCTGACCGTCGGGGCCGAAGAAGCGATCGAGGATCGGCAGCAGCACATAGACCAGCAGCGGCCCGATCCACCACCAGACGGGTGCGGCGGCCTGCCAGCCCAGCTGGTTGAACGCCCACACCAGGGCGGCGGCCAGGAATATCGCGGTCGGGGGCACCAGGCCGAACAGCCAGAGGTAGCGCTTGCGATCGCGCCATTGCGGCAGCGCGGCGGCGGTCGGCTCGTCGCGTCGGGACGTCGTCATGATCGAACTCCTTGTTTACACTTCTCGAAGAAGTGTATTCAGTAGATACACATGAAGCTCGGTTGTCAATGACAGGACGGATGACGTGCTCATGTACCATCGGACCGTGGTCGATGCGCCGAATTTCCAGACCGAGATGCGCCAACTCCTGCGCGAGCGGGTGATCGACACCGCGCGCCGCATTGTCTGCACCGAGGGGTGGGGCGCGGTGAACATGTCGCGCCTGGCCAAGGAGGTCGGAGTGAGCCGGCCGGTGCTTTACAAGGAGATCGGCACCAAGGAAGTGCTCGCCGAGGTCGTCATCCGGCGCGAGCTCGATACGTTTCTGGTCGGCGTGGCCGGCGCCCTCGCCGCGCATCCGGACGACGTGCACGCCGGATTCACCGCCGCGGTCGACTACACGCTGCGCACCGGCGCGGACAACACACTGCTCAAGGCCGTGCTGGCGGGGCGGACCGCGCCCGACACCACGCTGCTGCCCGCCCTCATGACAGAGCCCGAGCCCGTCCTGGGCCCCGCCGTCGCCGCGGTGACGGCGGCGATCCGGGCGCAGTACGGGCTCGCGGAACTCTCCGATGCCGAATTGGCCACGCGCACCGAGATTCTGGTGCGCCTGGCCTTGAGCCATTTGTTCCAGCCGACCGGCCCCATCGACATGGCCGTGGCGCAGATCGACCTGGTGATCACGACCGTCTTCGCGCGCTAGCGACGGGCCGTGCTCGCAATGATCAGAGGTCGACGGCTCGCTCGCGCAGTCGCGCCAGCGCCGCCTCGTCCGGCCACTGCCGCGCCTCGAAACGCGGCGGGTTCAACCCGGGCAGCGGCACCAGACCCAGGATCTCCACCACCGCGTCGAACGGCACGGTGCAGTCCACCTCGACCTCGCCGTCGGCGTCCATGCGCGCGAAATGCACGTAATCGGCTTGGGGCAGCAGATATTCCACGTCCTCACCCCAGATGGTCACGGTGACCGGACCGGAATCGGTCGGCTGGAACAGCACCGATCCGGCGAAGGCGGGCTCCAGACCGGGAATCGATTCCAGGCCGGCCTCGGATTCCTCGTTCAGGAAACGGGTGTGGATCGAGTACTCGGTGACGGCCAGCCCGGCGCGCGCCCGCACGGCCCGCGCCCGCGCCGGATGGTCGCCGAGCTGATCCAGCGGCACCACCCTCCCGAAGTCGTCGATGGTGTACCCCTGCGGTGAAATCTGCCGCGCCGCTTCGCCGTACTGCTCCTCGACCATCTCGAAGACCTGTTCCAGGATTTCGGCATCGTCGGGCACCAGCAGCAAGGTGTCATGGTCCGGAATGAACGCCACCGGACGATGCGCGCCGCCGCCGTAGCTCGCCAGCCATCCGGGCACCAGCAGCCACGAGCCGATGTAATGGTCACCGCTGTCGACGAATCGAATGAACTGCAGCTCCTCCGGCGCGCCCGGCTGCGCCAGCCCGGCCACATTCTCGCGCGCGGCGTCGTACACCTCCTCCGGCGTCACACCCCAGTCCCGCACCATCGTCGAGGTCACATAGCTGCGGATGCGCGGCATATCCACCACCACGGCCTCGTCCACGAATGGAAACGCCGGGCGCGCAAACCGTTCCGCGCCCGGCCCGATGGTCCCCATCCCGTGCGTCACCGGTCGCAGCACGGTCCGTAGCAAGGGCCGCGCCGTCTCCCAATCCTGCGGCGGCTCTTCGATGCTCGTCACCGCGGCGACGAAATGATCGATCCGCTCCTGCATCTCCTCCGCCGACTCCCCCGCCAGCTCCCGGAACACATTCCCCAGGTACATCACCTCCCCGCCGCTGTGCCGCACCTCGAATTCCTCCGCGTCGTACTCCCCATCGGTCACCCCGCGCGCCCGCAGACTTCCCAGCACGGCCTCCGCGAACTGCTCCCGTTCCATCCCGGACTACTCCCACCACTCGAAATCACTTGTCGCCGAGGCACTCTGCCCCACCCCACCGACAAGTTCCAGCCGAGCGCCCTACACCACCTGCGGCGGCTCCGGATCGGTCGGCGGCGGATAGGGCGGGATCGGATCGGGGGTCGGGGTGGGCGGGACCGGGGACGGGCGGGGGTTCGGGTCCGGCGGGACGGGATCCGGGTGCGGCGCGGGCGGGACCGGATCCGGATCGGGTTCGGGCGGCACCGGTTCCGGCGGCGGGACGGGGCGGGTCAGGTGCGGGTCGGCGAACAGGTCCGGGTCGTCGTCGGCGGGCGGTTCCGGATTGCGCCATTCCTCGATGTGAGCGGTGTGGCCGCCGTGCAGCAGGTCGCGCAGATCGTGGGCCAGGTGATCGTCCTGGGCCGGACCGTGTTTGGTGTTACCTCGTTCCATTCCACTTCCTCCTGTCATTCATCGGAGCCGCAAGAGGGCGCCGACGCCCTCGGGCAGCGTGATCCGGCCGGTGACCGGCACGATGTCGCTGCCGCCCGCCAAAGCGGCCATCGGCACCGCCTCGTCGGCGCGGCGGACCCGGGCGGGGCCGGGGAGTTCTGCCGTGGTGGCGGCGATATCCGAACGGGAGTCGCCCGCGAACACCTCGCGATCGCCGAGTTCGCGGCCGTCGATGAGCAGGTGGGCGACGGCGGTGGCGCGCAGCGCCGTGGCGGTGGCGGCGAGGCCGCGGGTGGCGGCGCCGCCCGCGCGCGTGCACTCGGCCTCGTAGCGCTCGAGCACGGCCTTGCGGCGGATCCCGGCGGCCTCGGCGACGATCTTGCGGGCCTGCTCGTCGACTTCGTCACCGAAACCGTCGATCTCGACGCAGCGGCAGCGGCGCAGGACGGTGTAGCGGTCGTCCAGGACCACGCGCAGCGCCGAGCGGATGGCCGGATCACCGGCCAGCAGGATCAGGGTGGCGCCCACCCGGTCGGCGAGCGTGCAGACCGCCTCGGAGACGCTCTCGACGGTGTGGCGCACCAGGTTCCGGGCACGGTCGCGGCGCGGGCGGTGGGTTCTGGGGCCGCCGCGCACGCGGTGCACCGGGTTGACGACCACGTCCACGGTCCGGGCGAGGCGGTCCCCGTGGCAGGTCGTGGCGAGCAGGCGCGCCCCGGCGTCGTCGACCGTCACCAGGACATGGGGAACGCGCGGCGGGCGCTGCTCGAGCAGCGGCAGCACATGGGGCAGCGGCGACACCCGGACGATCTCCCGGGGCGGCGGCGCGGGCAGCGCATCGTCCACCACCACGGTTTCGGAGTCGGCGATCAGCGCGCGCCCGGAGCGCCCGGGCGCGGACGGCCCGGCGGCGACCGCAATGCCGACAGCGCCGATGACCTGATCGGAAGCGCCTGCCTCGGCTAGTTTCTGGCGAATGGATCGGTAGCCCAGTTCCACTTGCCGGACCGCGTCCTCGGTGTCGTGCGAGCTGTCGAAGTAGACCGAGGCGAACGGTCCGGTCCGACTGAGCAGTTCCCGGAGACTCGTTCGGACCATACAGATGGGTTACCCCCGCATCCCGGGGGCAATCAGGCCCCCGCGCGGCGCCGGAATCCGCCGCCCACCTGGGCTCCGGGTGAGCCGGTCTCGATGTGGTCACTACCGGAAGTGTCTCCGGTGTCGGCGCCTCGGCGCGCCATTAGGCTCGGAGAGTCCGAGATGAGGGGATGCCCGGAACACCGAGCCGTGGGGGTATTGTGCTCTTCTGCTTGCGAGTTGTCCTTGCCGCCTTGATATTCGGCTGCTTCGCCGGGCATGCGCAGGCCGACCCGCCCCAGCCCGGCCCGGGGCAGATCTCCGATCTGTCCGGCCTGCAGCGCTGGATCGAAGCGCACCTGCCCCCGCCCGCGCTGCCCGCCGCGCCGATGACCCCGCTCGTCGACGCCGGTGGACTGTCCCTCGAATTGGCCGCGCTGCGCGCCGCCACCATGCCCAGGACCATCGACGACGATTTCGTCGACGGCTGGCCGGAACTGCTCGCGGACTACGCGAACGGGAACGTCATCGCCTACCGCGATGTGACCGCGGCCGCCGAACAGGTGCTGCTGGTGCCCGCGCGGCAGGTGCTGCAATTGAAATTCCGCACCACCGACTCCCATGACGCGGCCTCCTACGCCGTGGCCACCCTGGTGATCCCGCACGGCGAGTGGCCCGGCGCGGGAACGCGTCCGGTGGTGGTGAACAATCTGCCCATCAACGGCCTCGGGCGCGACTGCAATCCGAGCTACAGCCTGGCGCGCGGCTGGGGCGAGGACAGCGATATCACCGACTACATTCCGCCCACCACCCAGCTGGCCATGTTGCGCGGCTACGCGGTGCTGATCACCGATCACGAAGGCCCGCGCATGGCCTACGCGGAACCGTATGTGGCCGGACACGCCGTCCTCGACAGCATCCGCGCGGTGCGCAATGCCCTGCCCGACGAGTTCGGCGACAGTCGATTCGGCATGATCGGCTATTCCGGCGGGGCGATCGCCACCCATGGCGCGGTCAAGCTGATGCCGGAGTACGCGCCCGAACTCGCCGATGTGGTGGTGGGCGCCGCCCTGGGCGGCGTGCCCGCCGATTTCGAGCTGCTGGCCGGGAGCATGAACGGAAATCTGGCGTCGGGGGTGTTCCTGGCCGCCACCTTCGCCATCGGCCGGGAGCGGCCGGAGATCCTGGATCGGATGAACGCGCTCGCGCAATGGATAGCCCTGATCATGAAGGATCAGTGCATCGATGTCTTCGCGCTCACCGGAATCTTCATGGTGCCCATCGATCTCGCCGCCGATTTCCCGAACCCGTTGCACAGCGCGCTGGCACAGGACATCTTCCGGGTCACGCGCATGGAGGGGAAGAGATCGCCGGTGCCGCTGTTCATCTACAACGGCGCGCAGGAGTTCTGGATACCGGCCGAGGGGGCGCGGAACTTCTATCGCGAGCAGTGCGCGATGGGCGCGAACGCGGTGTACCGAGATGTGTTCGGCGAGCACGTGATCGCGGCGCTCACCGGCTTTCCGGAGGCCGTGCTGTGGCTGGACGAGCGCTTGCGCGGGGAGCCCGCCGTCAGCGAATGCTGAAGGCCCCCAACCGATAACGCATCGAATGTGCGGGCGTCGAATGACCCGGCCCCCGCTGTCGCGGGAGCCGGGATCCGCTCGATCACATCGGGTAGAGATTGTGCTTGCGCGGATTCGGCTTGCGCACAGCGCCTTTGTCGCGCAGCAGGCGCAGCGCCTTGCGGATCTCCAGGCGGGTCGCCGACGGTTCGATGACCGCGTCGATGTACCCGCGCTCGGCCGCCGTCCACGGCGTCGCCACGGTGGCGTTGTAGAAGTCGATCATCTGCTGCTTGACCGTCTCGCGCTGCTCCGGCGGCGCCGCGGCCAGCTGCTTGCGGCCCACGATGGAGATCATGGACTCCGCGCCCATGACCGCCAGCCGCGCCGTCGGCCAGGCCAGGCTGACATCCGCGCCCAGCTGCTTGCAGCCCATGACCGCGTAGCCGCCGCCGAACGCCTTGCGGGTCACCACGGTCACCACCGGCACCGTGGCCTCGATGAGCGCGCGGAACATGCGGCCGCCGCGCTTGATGACGTGATTGCGCTCCTCGTCCACGCCGGGCAACACGCCCGGGGTGTCGACGACATAGACCAGCGGCACGTGGAACGCGTCGCAGATCCGGATGAAGTGGGCCGCCTTGTCCGAGCAGGCCGCGTCCAGCGCGCCGCCCAGGGCCATCGGCTGGTTGGCGATGACGCCGACCGGCGCGCCGTCCACCCGGGCGAAACCGGTGATGAGGTTCTGCGCGGTCTTCTCGCTGATCTCGTGGAAGGCGCCGTCGTCGAAGATGCGCAGCAGGATCTCGTGCATGTCGTAGCCGACCTTGTCCGAGTCCGGAATGATCTTGTCCAGCTGGCGGTCGGACTCGGTGAGCTCGGGCTCCAGGCCCGGATTGACGATCGGCGGCTGCTCCAGGCAGCTGGTCGGCAGGTAGCTGAGGTAGCTGCGGACCCAGTCGAAGGCGTCCTGCTCGGTCTTGGCGACGTGGTGCACGGTGCCGTTCTGCTCCAGTGCCCGCGCGCCGCCCAGCTCCTCGGCGGTCACCTCGGAGCCGGTGACGGCCTTGATGACCTCGGGACCGGTGACGAACATGTACGACTCTTCGGTCGCCACCAGGACATCCATATTGATGGGCCCGTACACCGAGCCCGCCGCGCATTTGCCGAGCATGACGGCCACCATGGGCACGTAGCCGGACAGGTCCTCCTGCAGCTTGCACATGAGCGCGTACCAGGCCAGCGAGGCGACGCCGTCCTGGATGCGGGCGCCGCCGGAGTCGTTGATGCAGACGACCGGGCAGGCGTTGTTGTAGGCGAAGTCCATGACGGCGCGCACCTTGCGGCCGAACATCTCCGACACCGAGCCGCCGTACACGGTCTGGTCGTGCGAGATCACCACGACCGGGCGGCCGTCGATGGTGCCGCGGCCGGTGACCACGCCGTCGCCGTAGAAGGCATTGGGCACGCCGGGCTGGCGCATGAGTGAGCCCATCTCGACGAAGCTCTTCGGGTCCAGCAGCATGTGCACCCGTTCCCGGGCGCTGGGGATGCCTTTCGCCGCTCGCTTCTGGATGCCACGCTCACCGGCAGGTTCTTCGGCGATCTCCAGGAGCTTGCGCAGTTCCGCCAGCTTTTCCGCTGTACCCGTCATTACTTCGGTCTTGCCTTTCCGCCTACGAATTGGTGCCGGATCGCGGCCCGACCATGCACGCTACCGTGCACTGCCCACTACGAACCAGTGAACGCCTCGGTAACCTGTGCCGCCCACCACAGTCGAACGCGTGGCACGGACGGAGATACACTGCCGCCCGTGAGCTCACCGATGACTGTGCGCGCAGGGTCGCCCGAGGTGATCCGACCGGACCTGGACACCTTCGGCTTCTCCGAGTGGCGGAGAACGGCGATCGTGGGTGCGGTGCTGGGCGGATCGGTCACCCGCAGCGTACTGCGCGGCGGGCTGCGACCGGCCAAACGCCGGCGAGCCGTGGCCGAGGGCGTGGTCGACGGCTTCGAGACGCTCGGCCCGATGTTCGTGAAGCTGGGGCAGCTGATCGCCTCGTCGCCGAAGGCGTTCCCCAGGGAACTGGCCGATGCCTGCCTGCGCTGCCTCGACGACGTGCCGCCGTTCCCGGCGACCGACGCGCGCGCCATTGTCGAGGCCGATCTCGGCAAGCCGATCTCCGAGCTGTTCCGCTCCTTCGACGACGAACCGCTGTCGGCGGCCTCGATCGCCCAGGTGCACGCGTGCGTGCTCGCCGACGGCCGGCCCGCGGTGGTGAAGGTGCAGCGGCCCGAGATCGCGCGGCGCATGATCGTGGATCTGCGCTCGGCCATGAAGCTGGCGCGGGCACTGGAGAAGCGCTCGGAGAACGCGCGCGTGGCCAATGCCCAGGCCGTGGTGCGCGACCTGTACGAGGCGACCGTCGCCGAGCTCAACTTCCTCATCGAGGCCGACAATCAGTCGCGGGCCCGGCAGAACCTGGTCGCCTTCGGCGACAACGCCAATGTCGCCATCCCCGAGGTGTATTGGGAGTACTGCGCGCCCCGCGTGCTGTGCATGGAACGCATGCGCGGCATGCCGCTGGACCGCTTCGACGATATCCGCGAGGTGCATCCCGAACCGGAGATGCTCATCCGCCGTCTGGTCAAGGCGTGGATGGAAAGCGTTGCGGTGCACGGCCTCTTCCACGGCGACGTGCACGCCGGCAATCTCTGGCTGCTCGACGACGGCCGCGTCGCCATGCTCGATTTCGGCATTGTCGGCCGCATGGAAACCGAATGGCGCGAGTTCGTCCGTTCGCTGTTCTACGCCAGCTCCATCGACGGCGACTTCCGCCCCGTCGCCCGCGCCCTGCGCAAACTCGATCTGGTCTCCGACGACAATGGCGACGACGCCACCATCGGCCGCCAGCTCGCCGTGGCCCTGGGCCCCGTCCTCTCCGGCAGCCTCGACAAACTCGACCTCGGCGTGGTCGCCGCCCGCCTCCTCGAATTCGGCAAGCGCCGCGGCGCCTCCGGCCCCGAACAACTCATGCTCATGGGCAAACAACTCGGCTACTTCGAGCGCTACGCCGTGGCCCTGGCCCCCGGCTGGAAACTCGGCAAGGACCTCTACCTCTTCCGCAATATCTTCCCCACCGAGGTAGCCGCCAAGCTCGCCGAGGACGGCACCGAACTCCCCGCCGACTAGCCCGGGCCGACGGCCCGCACGGCCGCCCGCCGCTGGCGGCCGGATCAGTCCTTCAGTGCTTGTTCGCGTAGCCAGGCGAGGGTTTTGGCGAGGATGCGGGAGACGTGCATCTGGGAGATACCGAGTTCTTCGGCGATCTGGGTTTGGGTTTTGGATTCGAAGAAGCGCATGACCAGGATGTGTTTTTCCCGGTCCGGGAGGTCCGCGATCAGAGGCTTGACGGCGAGGAATTCGTCGACGCGGTCGTAGCGGGGTTCGACGCTGCCGAGGACTTCCATGAGGGAGAGGGGGGTGTTCTCGCTGTCGTCGCCGGCTACGGCGTCCAGGGAGGCCATTTGGTAGGCGTTGCCGGCGATGAGGGCCTGGGTCACCTCGACGAGGTCGACGTCCATCTCCTCGGCGATCTCGCGGGCGCGGGGCAGGCGGCCCAGGCGCTGGGCCAGGCGTTCGATGGTGGCGCCGATGCCGAGCTGGATTTCCTTGGTGCGCCGGGGAACTCGCACGGCCCAGGTGTTGTCGCGGAAGTGGCGGCGGACCTCGCCCATGATGGTGGGGACGGCGAAGGACAGGAAGGAGGAGCCGCGGGTCACGTCGAAGCGGTCGACGGCTTGCACCAGGCCGATATCGGCGACCTGCAGCAGATCCTCGAAACTTTCGCCGCGGCCGGAGAAGCGGCGGGCGATATGGTCGGCCAGCGGCATGCAGCGGCCGATGAGACGTTCGCGCAGGGCCTCGCGCCGCGGATCGGCCGGATCGAGCTCGGCCAATTCCTTGAACAGCGGTTCTATATTGTCGTAACTGTCGCCTCGACTGCGCGAACGCCGGGGCTTGCGCTCATCCGTCATCGCCTTCACCCCGCATACGGCTGAATTCGACCACCGTGGGATATCCCCCGGATGCACGATCGAACGAGCCGGTGTGCGCGGTCAGCGATTCGGTGAGAGTCTGCAGCACGTGCCAGCCGAATCCGCCCTCGTCCAGGGCTTCGCTGTCGGCGGCGACGGCCGTGACCCGCACTCGCATCCGCTGTTCGTCGAAGTCGAAATCACAGTCCAGACAACTGCCGGGAACGGCGCCGACAATGAGGGCGGTCGCCACCTCGTCCAGCGCCACCCGCACATCGGTCACCTCGTCGAGCGCGAAATCGGCTATCAGAGCCACTGTTTCGGCCAGGGCGCGCAGCATGGTCAGCTGCCCCAGATCGGCCGGTATTCGAATACCGATAGCGCTCGTATCGGTCTTCTCCCGGGAAATCCACTCGGTCATGCGCCACTCCGCCAGTCCGTCACCGAGTCGCGGAGACGGAATACGCCACGCCCGGCCATTGTCCGATCCATTCCTTTTTCGCATGTCATTGGTCGCGGTACCCCCACCGATCACCCCGAAACACGCATCGGACCAGATTATTACGGCTGCGGCCGCTGATGCACCGTCAGCAGCAGATGATCGAACCGGGTCCGCAGCTCCACCGCCGCACCGCCCATGGCGGTGATCTCGGCGACGAGTTGGCTCGCCAAGGTGCGCAGTTTGGTGTTGGTCTCCTGCGAACGCCAGGTCAGCACCCGGAACGCCTGCTCGGAATTGATGCCGTAGACGAGCATGAGCGCGCCCTTGGCCTGTTCGATCACCGCCCGCGCCCGGTACAGCTCGGGCAGGGCATCGTCGAGGGTCTCCTGCCGGTGCTCGGCAAGAGTATCGGTCACATCGATGTAGTAGCCGGATGTCCCGACCACTCTGTTCTTTTCGTCAACCATGTGGTCACCCACCACAATGACGTGGTGCACCACTCCGCCTGTGTCGACGATGCGGTGCCGGCTGGAGAACGGTTCGCCGTTCTCCACGGCCCGTGCAAGGGAGGTGGCGACCTGCGCGCGATCCTCGGGATGTTTGTGCTCGAGGAGCAATTCCGTGGTGGGATGCACTGTTCCGGGTTCGTAGCCGTGTATGGCGGCCACTTCGTCGGACCATTCCCAGCGCTGGTCGTCGAACCAGAACCGGAAGGCGCCCACGGTTTGCGGGCGTCCGGATCCGATCACCTGTTCCAGCGCATCGGCCTCGCTCGCTGAGAGCTCACCACCTGTCGTCACCTGACGATTATCCGCTGTCGGGGGGATTCCGAGCAGCGGATCGGTGGGACCGAGATCGCCCCGGCCCCACCCGACCTCTGTCGGCAACTACGCCTCCAACGCATCCTGAACCGACGAGTAGAAACGGAACAACGGCCGCAGGCCCGTCACCTCGAGGACGCGCTCGACCTCTCGGCGACCGGCGACCACACGCAGATCGACCCCGTCCAGCGCGGCCCGTTCCTTGGCGGCGGCCAGCGCCGAGGCGCTGCCGATGCTCAGGAACCGGGTCGGGCGCAGGTCGACGACCACGGCCCGGAAACTGGATGTCACCGCCCGCTCCAATGCTGCGGAGAATTCCGGTAGTACAGCGGCGTCCAGTTCACCCTCGACCCGCACGATGAAGCACGTGGGCTCCCGGCTGCCGACCGGCGGCGGGTGACGGTCGCGATCACTCGGCTCGGATCCATTCACGTGGAGAGCTGCGGCAGCGACGCCGCGCTGTAGAACGGCAATAGCGGACATGACTAAACCTCTCGAAGAGGGGGCTTCCAGTTCCGCGCGAGAGCCTGTCGCCGATGAGGGCGAGACGGTACATCCGTCAGAATCGGCGATACCACGTGCTCTGCGCCCACTGTCGCGACGGCACCGTGCGCGAACCGGGTCGGCTGTAGTCTCAACCTGGTCACATTGTTCCACGTACCGGCTGATCTGTCACAAACACCACGTAAACCGATGCGACGCTTGCGCTTCGAACCGGCGTACCGGCGCGGTCAGAAGCGCGCGGCGACCGCGATGTCCAATTGCGCGCTGCTGATCTGCCGGCCGGCATTGGACACCGAGGTGACCATGGCGCTGGCGAAGGAGCCACGCCGGTCGAACAGCGTGGCCACGCCCACCGCGATGCCGTGCTCACTGAGATGACTGTCGGCCTCCACGCCGATCTCCGGCCCCTCGGGCATGCGGGCCAGGGCGAGGGTCATATCGGTATTGATGAATCCGATGCCGGCATCGCCCCAGTTGGTCATCATGCTGGTCGCCTCGCCGACCAGGGCGGCCCGCACGAACGGTGACAGCTCCTCCCCCGTCACCACGCGAATCGGGTTCTGCCAGGTGCGTTTCCGGCTGCTGTTGTCGTGATCGGTCGGCCGCAGCGACCAGCCTTCGGCGCTGCCGTCGCTGTCGAACAGCGGCGGCCGCAGTTCGGTCCAGGGCGGCGCGACCTCCGGCGACGGCGGCTGCGGTTCGCGGTCGCGCCGCCACAGCTGCCCCGGTGGCTGCTCGGCGGGCCGCAGCAGCACCGCCGAGGCGCGCGCGGCCACCGTCCCGTCCTGTACCACGGTCACATCGGCGACGCGGATCCGATTGCCGTCGCGCACCCGCAGGGTCGGGGTGGCGGTGCGCCGGAAGCGGGCCGCGCTGAACATGTCCACGGTCAGCCGCACCGGCACGAATCCCTCGGTGGCGTGCTCGAGTTCGAGTTGCCGCGCCATCAGCCCGCACAGGGCGGGCCCGACCACCTGCTCCGACGACCACTGACTGGCCGCGGTCGCCGTCGGCTCGAAGCCGCCGTCCACCACATCGAAATACGCCGGCATGTCCGCCACGGTCCACGGCTCCGTTCGGTCCAGGTTGATCAATCCACTGATCCCAGACGTAACACACCGCGAGAACCGGTATCAATATCGGGTCTTGCGAGCGGCCGGTGGCATTTCCCACACCCGGGGGCTACAGCTGCCCCTTTCCCCAGCTCCAGTCGCTGACGATCGGCAGGTCGACACCGGTGCGCTCGGCGTGCGCGGTGTTCTCGTCGAGCATGCCGAGCAGCCGGTCGCGCAGGCGGTCGAACCGGCCCGCGACCCGCGGCACGTGTTCCAGTACGGCGATCGCCAGCTGGTAGCGGTCGATGCCGTTGAGCGCGCACATCTGGAACGGCGTCGTGGTGGTGCCCTTGTCGCGGAAGCCGCGGACATGCAGGCGCTGGTGACCGGGCCTGCGGTAGGTGAGCTGGTGGATCAGCCACGGGTAGCCGTGGAAGGCGAAGATCACCGGTTTGGTGCCGGTGAAGATCTCGCGGTAATCCTGGTCCGGCAGGCCGTGCGGGTGCCGGTCGGGCGAGGCCAGCCGGGCCAGATCGACCACATTGACCACCCGCACGGCCAGGTCCGGGGTGAGCTCGCGCAGCAGCGCGGCCGCGGCCAGGGCCTCCTGGGTGGGCACGTCACCCGCACAGGCCAGCACCGCGTCGGTGCCGCTGAGGGTGTCGTTGCTCGCCCAGTCCCACACGCCGAGCCCGCGCGCGCAGTGCTCGGCGGCCGCGCGGTCGTCGAGGTATTGCAGGGCGGACTGCTTGCCCGCCACCACGGCATTGACCCGCCCGCGCGTGCCCAGGCAGTGCCGGAACACGTGCAGCAGGCAGTTGGCGTCCGGCGGCAGATACACCCGGCTCACCTCGGGACGCTTGCTCAGCACGTGATCGATGAACCCGGGATCCTGATGCGAGGCCCCATTGTGATCCTGCCGCCACACATGCGAGGTGATGAGGTAATTGAGGCTGGGAATAGTTGCCCGCCAGGGGTATTCGGCGGCGCCGACGAGCCATTTGGCATGCTGCACCACCATGGAGTCGACAATGTGGGCGAATGCCTCGTAGCTGGAGAACACGCCGTGCCGGCCGGTGAGCAGATAGCCTTCCAGCCAGCCCTGGCACAGATGTTCGGACAGCACCTCGAAAACCCGTCCGTCACAGGACAATCGGTCGTCGCCGGGCCGGCGGACCTCCTGCCAGCGGCGGCCGGTCACCTCCAGGATCGAATCCAGGCGATTGGAGGTGTGCTCGTCGGGGGCGAAGAAGAGCAGATCCCGCGGGTTGGCGACCAGGGTGTCGCGCAGGAATCTCCCCAGGACGCGGGTCGACTCCTCGTGCGTCACAGCGGGTTCGGAGATCGAGAGCGTGTACCCGCCCACGTCCGGCAGCCGCAGATCGACGCTGTCACGCCCGTGGGCCACCGGATTGGCGCTCATCCGCAGCTCGCCGTCGGGATGCAGGTCGCGCACCCGCGGCACGGGCGCCCCGGAGTCGTCGAAGAGTTCCTCCGGCCGGTAGGATCGCAGCCATTTCTCCAGCAGCGCACGGTGTTCCGCATGCTCCCGCACCCCGCTCAACGGCACCTGATGCGACCGCCAGGTGTTCTCGATCGGCACGCCGTCGGCCGCCCGCGGCCCGGTCCAGCCCTTGGGGGTCGACAGGATGATCATCGGCAGCCGCGGCGGCCGCTGCTCGCCCCGGATCTCCGCTATCCGCCGCATGGCGTGATCCAGTGCGGCCGCGTACTTTTCGTGCACCTCGAACGGTTCGCTGCCGGATACCAGCAGCGGCTCCCAGCCGTATCCGGTCAGCATGGCGATCAGATCCTCGACCGGGATCCGGGACAGCAGCGTCGGATTGGCGATCTTGTATCCGTTCAGGTGCAGGATGGGCAGCACCGCGCCGTCGGTGCGGGGGTCGAGGAACGAGGGGGCGTGCCAGCTGGTGGCCAGCGGACCGGTCTCCGCCTCGCCGTCGCCGATCAGGCACGCCACGATCAGTTCCGGATTGTCCAGCGCCGCACCGGTGGCATGCGCCAGCGCATAGCCCAGCTCACCGCCCTCGTGCATGGAACCGGGCAGATACGGTGCGGCATGGCTGGGGACGCCGCCCGGAAAGGAGAACTGCCGGAACAGTTCTCGCAGGCCCGCCAGATCGGCGCTCACCTCGGGGTGGAACTCGCTGTAGGCGCCTTCCAGCCACGCCGCCGCGTTCAAACCGGCGGCGCCGTGCCCGGGTCCGCAGACCAGCAGCACGGGTGTGCCCTCGCGCATGATCACGCGATTGAGGTGGGCGTAGGTGAGGGTGATGCCGGGCACGGTGCCCCAGTGCCCGAGCAGCCGCGCCTTCAGGTGCGCGGGCTGCAGCGGTTCGGTCAGCAGCGGGTTGTCCAGCAGATAGATCTGGCCCGCGGACAGATAGTTGGCGGCGCGCCACCAGGCGTCCAGCGCGCCCAATCCCGGTGCGGCGCCGCGTTCGAAGGCGAGGGCGGAGGTCATGGCCGGCTCCCGGGCCTCAGCCGTCGGCGCTCTGCCGCCGCCAGTCGCGGATGGCATCGCGGACGCGGTCGAACAGGGCCAGCGGCGGTCCGGCCACCGCATTCGCGAGCGCGGACTCACCGGTCCCGGGATGGGGCCGGGTCGGCGCCACCGACTCGGCGATCCGCACCGCCGTGGCGAGACTGGTGCGCTCGGCCGGTGTTGCGTGCTGCAGCAGCATGCCGAACTCCTCCTTCTCCTCCATCTCGGCGTGCTCGATGACCTGTTCGGCGAATGCGCGGAACTTCCGGTCGAAATCGATGTGCTCCGCGCCGAGGTCGTGGAGTTCGGCCAGCGCGGCCTTGGCCTGCTCCTCTTCCCGCAGCCGGGCGTCGATGACCGCATCGGCGACATACAGCCGCCGCGAGGCCGGGTGCACCACTTCCTCCTCGGCGCTCTCGTGCACGGCCAGCAGCCGGACGAGGTCCTCGAACGGCTCTTGCTTGGCCGCTCCGGGCGAAATGTTCACCTGCTCGATGAGCGAGCGAATCTGATTGTGCTGCGCCATCAATAGTTCGACGACGTCCTGCTCTGGTGCTGTAGACATGGAATTGCTTCCTCCCGCATGGGGCAATTGCCCGGCGAGACTCTCGCCGGGCAATCCATTGCTCGAGGGGTTGTCAGTCGTCCTGACCCCGTTGATATGCCTTCTGGCGCTGTTCCTGGGCCGCCGCTTCGGCACGTTCCTTTTCGGCCTGAGCCTCTCGCTTGGCAGCATCGCGCTGGCTTTGGGCGCGATCCTGCTGCACGCGACCCTCGTCGCGCAGATCCTCATTTCCGAAAACAGTGCCGGCGGCTTCCTTGGCCTTGCCCTTGGCGCCTTCCACTGTGCCTTCGAAGCCCTCGCGGAAACCGCTCTTCTCGCGCTCGGACAAGAGATTCACCTCCATGGTGTCGGTGTTTTACCTGACAGTCCGGCGATACCCGGGAGCACCTCCCTGAAACACGCGTGATCCGAATCTCATTGCGGCTCATGGGAATCCGACGCCTCGGTACGCTGCTTCCACGGGTGCGCGACCCAGACGAGCGCGAACAGCACCGCGAAGCCGATGCCCGCGATCACACCCGCCGTGGCGCCGGCGACCACATGGAAAATGAGCACCGCCACGCAGATGAGCGCCACTCCGAGCAGCGTCAGGCCCGCAATGGCGAACCGGTGCGCGGCGAGCACCACATCATCGAGACGATGCCGGCGGAACAGAATTCGATGGGCCGATACCGGACCCACCAGAAATACGGTCGCGCCGATACAGGCCGCGACCGTCACCAGATACAGCACCCGCAGCCCGTCGGACAATGTCTCGAAACGCGGCTGGAACGGCAGGATCAACAGGAAACCGGTGAGCAATTGCACTCCGGTCTGTACTACCCGGGTTTCCTGAATCAGGCTGGCCCAATTGCGGTCCAGGCGTTCCGCTTCGGTTTCGTTCCTGGCCCGGGAGCCGCCGGGCATGCCGGGCAGCTCGCCTGTCTTCGGGTTCATACGGTGGCCCTACCCTTCATACGGTGGCCTTACCCGTGTTTCACCCGGCCATGCCAGGCAATCCGGACCATATGACGTCATTCTGGATGCACGATTTCCATCCGCCCGCCCGGCCGCCGGTGCAACCGGGCCTGCGCTTCGACACGGTGGTTGTCGGCGGCGGGCTCACCGGCCTGGTGACCGCGCTGCTATTGGCCGAACAGGGCGCCGAGGTGGCGGTGCTGGAGGCGGTCCGGCTGGGCTCGGTCACCACCGGCAACACCACCGGCAAGGTGAGCCTGCTGCAGGGCACCCGCGCCTCGCGCATCCTGGGGCGGCATTCCGAGCCGGTGCTGCGCGACTACGTGCGCGCCAACCTCGACGGCCAGCAGTGGCTGCTGCGCTACTGCGCCGAGCACGATATCGGCGTCCAGCGCGCGCCGGCGCTGACCTTCGCCCAGGGCGAGGCGGCGGTGCCGAAGGTGCGGGCCGAGCTCGACGCCACCCGGGCGGCCGGGCTGCCCACCCGCTTCGTCGAGGATCTGGAGGTGCCGTTCCCGCATTTCGGCGCGGTGCGGCTCGATGATCAGGCGCAGTTGCACGCCATCGAGCTGGTGGCCGCGCTGGCGCGCGATCTGGACGCGCGCGGCGTGCCGATCTTCGAGGGCACCCGGGTGCGCGGGATGCGGCAGGCGGGGCCGGACCGGATCCTGCTGACCCCGCACGGAGATCTGCACGCGCGCACCGTGATTCTCGCGACCGGCACGCCCGTGCTGGACCGCGGCGGCTTCTTCGCCCGGCTCACCGCGCAGCGCTCCTACGCCGCGGTGTTCGAGGTGCCCGGCCCGTTCCCGCACGAGATGCTCATCAGCGCCGACGAGCCGACCCGCTCGCTGCGCTCCGTGCCCTCACCGCGCGGGGATCTGCTGCTGGTCGGCGGTTACGGCCACGAGGTCGGCCGCGATCACGCCGGGCAGCACGCCGAGGACCTGGTGGCCTGGACCCAGCGCACGTTCCCGGGCGCGCAACCGCTGTTCCAGTGGTCCGCCCAGGACTACTACCCGGTGGGCGAGCTGCCGTACGCGGGACCGCTGCTGCCCTGGCAGCACAATGTCTTCGTCGCCACCGGCTATGCCAAGTGGGGACTGACCAATGCGGTCGCCGCGGCCCATGTCCTCGTCGGCACGATCACCGGCAAGCAACCGGACTGGGCGCCGGTCTTCGCCACCTGGAACGCCCGCGATCTCGGCTCCCCCGCGGCCATCCTGCGCACCAATGGCCCGGTGGCCCTGCACATGTCGGCCGGATGGCTGGGCTTCGCGGTGCGCGACGCCTTCCGCGGCCCCGGCGCGCCCGCCGAGGGCGAGGGCCGCGTGGAACGGCACGGCCTGGAGCCGACGGCGGTGTGCACGGTCGGCGGCCGCACCCGCGCGGTCTCGGCGGTCTGCCCGCATCTGGGTGGCATCCTGCGCTGGAACCGCGCCGAGCAGTCCTGGGACTGCCCGCTGCACGGCTCGCGCTTCGGCTACGACGGCACCCTGCTGGAGGGCCCGGCCACGCGCTCGCTGCCGGCCGAACCGGGAAGCGGAACGGCCGATGAACGCGGTTAGGTCGGCCGATCACGGGTACGCCTCCAGCATGGTCCGCACCATCGACCGCCTGCTGGACACGCTGACCCGCGTCGTGAACACCCTGCTGGACAATGAGATTCCCTTCGCGGTCGGCGGTGGCTGCGCGGTCTACGCGCGCGGCGGCCCGGCCTCCGAACACGATGTGGACATCTTCCTCAAACCCGCCGACGCCCACCGGGCCCGCGCCGTGCTGGCGCAGGCGGGCCTGCGGCCGGTGGATCCGGCCGAGGACTGGCTGACCAAGGTCTACGACGGCGAGACCCTGGTGGATCTGATCTTCCGGCCCAACTACCGCGCCGTCACCGACGATATGCTCGGCCGCGCCGGTTGGCTGCGCATCGGGCCCACCGCGGCGCCGGTCATCAGCGGCACCGACCTCATGGTGGACAAGCTGATGGTGCTCGACCCGCACCGCCTGGACTTCACCCGCCTGCTGGACATCGCGCGGGGACTGCGCGAGCAGGTGGACTGGGCGCAGGTGCGCACCGAGACCGAGATGTCACCGTACGCGCGGGCCTTTCTGGGCCTGCTCGACGATCTGGGCATCAGCGAGGACAGGAGCGAGGATATGAAACGCGATCCCGCCGAACGAACCGAGGAGATCCTGCCGCAGTATCTGGTGGCCAATCTGCGCCGGGCCTTCGCCGAGGACCCGCGCACCGCCGAACTCGGTGTGCAGGTGACGATTCGCGGCGATGTGGTGGTGCTCAGCGGCGAGGTCGCCAGCGCCGCGCGGCGCGATCAGCTGGCGGCCATGGTGCGCGAGCACGCCCCGAAACTGCGGGTGCACAACGATGTCCGGGTGGTGGCGCCCGCCGCGCCGGGCGATCGCGAGGAATTGAGCTGACGCCGCATGAACGTGGAAAACGCTGCGGCAACAAAAGATACCGACCGGAAAGTGCGGATAGCGGCGGTCGGCGATGTGCACCTGGGGGCCGACGCCGCCGGATCGCTGCGGCCGGCTCTGGAGGAGTTGCCCGGCTGCGCCGATGTGCTGCTGCTGGCCGGGGACCTCACCCGGCACGGCACCGTGGACGAAGCACAGGTGGTGGCCGCGGAATTCAGCGACGTGGGCGTCCCGGTAATCGCCGTATTGGGCAATCACGATCATCACAGTGATGCCGCCGACAAAATGTCGGCGGTGCTCACCGAGCACGGCATCACCGTGCTGGAGGGCTCCGCCACCACCATCGCCGTCAATGGGCTGACCCTCGGCGTCGCCGGCACCAAGGGTTTCGGCGGCGGTTTCGCCGGTAAATGCGCAAGCGTTTTCGGCGAACGCCAGATGCGCGAATTCGCCTCGCACACGGTGGACCTGGCAACCGCGCTGTACGACGCGCTGGCGGGCCTGCTCTCGGATGTGACGGTCGCGCTCACCCACTACTCCCCCGTCAGCGACACCCTGCACGGCGAGCCCCGCGAGATCTACCCCTTCCTGGGCTCCTACCTGCTCGGGGAGGCCATCGACGGGTGCGCGGTCGATCTCGCCGTGCACGGCCACGCCCACCACGGCGAGGAACGCGGAACCACGCCCGGCGGTATTCGGGTGCGAAATGTGGCACAACCGGTAATACGTTCGGCCTTCGCGGTATACGAGCTGCATCCCGATTCTTGATTGGCACGTTCCGGTCCGGGTATTCGACTGTTATCGGCTCCCTCGAATGGGAGCGCTGCGAAACACGAAAGGACAAGCGATGATGCCTGCCGTGCCACAGAATTCATCCGGCATGCTCGGCTTTCCGCATCGCGATCGGTCCCGCGATTACCAACCCGATTACACCCGAACCACCCGGCCGCACGCCGGCGAGGCCATCGAGGATTCCCGCAATTGGCCGGGACTGCTGCTGTCCGCCGCCGGCATCGTGGCCATCGCCCTGACCCTGACCGCGGCCGGCTACGGCTTCGAGGGCTGGGCCGTCCTGGGCGCGTTCGCCAGTACGGCGCTGCTCGGCCTCGGCATCTCACTCATGGTCGCCGAGCATCGGCGGGTCGCCGCCGAGCGCGAGCGAGCAGACGGCACCGAGCGTGGGCGGGCGTCCGAGGCCGATCGCCGATGACGTACTGCCCCCGGAGGAAGAATCATGATTACTCGCCGAACTACCGCGCCCGTTCTGCTCGCCGCCGGGCTACTCGGCGCCGCCGCGGCGTGCTCCAACAGCACCGAACCGACCAGTCCTGGAACGACTCTCACCGACGGGACGGCGGTGATCACGACCCCGGGCGGGCCGACGATCTCCCTGGACGCCGCCAATCAGCTGTGCGACATGATGCGCCCGGAGATCTCCACCTGGAGTGAGCAGGGGCCGCAACTGGGCAAGGTGGCCTTCAATGGCACCGTGCACAACTGGGCGCTGCGCAACAACGGCATCAATGCCGCCATCCTGCAGGATCGGGCCGTGGTGGACACCGCGACCCTCACCGCATGCCCGGACGTGCGTCAGGAAGCGTTGCAGGTGCTGCGAATCGGCTCGCTGGCCGAGGGCCTGGCCGGGTTCTAGGAGATCGTGATGCGTACTCGCCACTTCCGCGCCGCGGCGGCCGGTTGCGCCGCCGCGGCGACCGCCCTGTTCCTCACCGCCGGCTGCGGCGAGGCCGAGAAAATCGTCAACAAGGGCGGCGACACCCCGTGCAGTGAATTCGTCGCACAGGACTCCGAAAAGCAGCGCGTAACCGCCCGCAAATTCCTGGAACAGGAGCAGGACTCGACCACCGAGCCCGCCGCCGACACCGTCGATGCGGCGGTCGCCGCGATCACGCTCATGTGTGAAGTGCAGGCCAATCGCGATACGCCGATCAAGAAGGCGGATCTCACCGGGATTTTCGTTCCGAAATAGCGTTCCCTAACCTCGTCCGCGGACCCTCAGCGCAAACTCACAGCATCCCGAAAACCATGCTGTACCTGGGCATTCGAGGTTGCAGATGCACTTGCATCTGCGCGGAGCACGGTCATAGACTCGTGGGGCAAGGCACCATTGGGACAACCAGAGAGCCGTGCGGTGAATCATCGGCGATTCCTCGCCAAGGGTTAGCCGTCGGACTGGCGTCAGGGGCGTTCGAATGAACCAGCCAATCAATCTCAGCCGACTTGGGTTTGCCGACAGAAACCAGCCGGTACAAACCTATTCGCGGGAGACGGCAACCGATTTCGTGATCCGCCAGGTCGAATCCACCGGAGCGGCCACTCGGTACGATTTCGATATCGAACGAATCGTCACAACCGCACACGCCATGGTCAATGACTGGGATCTGCACACCATGCAGCCGGAGGCGTTCTGGCGAATCGCCTCCAGCTTCATCCGGCAATAGGTAGTAGCGGCCGGAGCCACCGGGGCCGCCGTCAGAGTGCGGCGGCCACCTCGGCGAGCAGTTTCCGGGACCGTTCCGGCGGTTCTGCCTGCACACTCAACTGATCCATTACCTGGCGGTAGAGTTCCAGATCCTGGCGGCGGTCCAGATACAGGGCACTGGTCAGCTGTTCCAGGTACACGATGTCGGGCAGTTCCGGCTCGGCGAACCGCAGCATGGTGAACGAACTTCCCGCTGCCGCATGGCCTCCCGCCGCATAGGGCAGCACCTGAATGGTGACATTGGGCAGCTGGGACACCTCGATCAAGTACTCGATCTGCGCACGCTGCACGCTTGCTCCGCCCACCGGCCGATGCAGTACCGCCTCGTCCAGCACCGCCCAGAAGCTCGGCGCCCCTTGGCGTGTCAGCAATTCCTGACGCCGCCGGCGCAGCGAGACGCGCCGCTCGCTGTCCTGGTCGTGACCCAGGGCAACGATCGAACGCGCATAGTCGGTGGTCTGGAGCAGGCCCGGGACCAGTTGGCCCTCAAAGGTTCTGATCGACTTCGCCGCGTGCTCGAGTCCTAGATAGGTCTCGAACCACTGCGGGAGCAGATCGCTGTAACGATGCCACCAGCCCGGCTGATTGGCCTTGCGTACCAGGTCCAGGAACAGTTCGCGCTCGCCGGGATCCGTGACCTTATAGAGGTCCAGCAGATCCCGGACATCGCGCTCCTTGAATCCGGTACGCCCGAGTTCCAGGCGACTGATCTTGGCATGGGAACCGCGAATGTGTTCACCCGCTTGTTCCCTCGTAATATTGTTTGCTTCCCTCAGTTTCCGTAGTTGCCCGCCCACGGCGATCCGCAGGGCGGTCGGACCACGGTCGATAACGGTGGGATCCACCCGGCCGTGGGGAACGGGTACTGCGATCATGGGGTCCACTCCGATGCTCGGGTTTGCCGGCAGTGGGCCACGACCGCAATGTCAGGTGAACCACCGCGCCGATTGCCAATGCTACCGCTCAGCGCGCGAGGTCGTCGAACTCTCCGCTCTTCGCGCCGCGCAGGAATGCATCGATCTCGGGGCGGGTGTAAACCAACACCGAACCTTGGGGGTCCCGGGAGTTCCGCATGGCCACCAGGCCGTTGGCGAGTTCCGCGACTTCGACGCAGTTACCACTGGGATTGCTGAAAGTGCTCTTGCGCCAAGACAGTTCCGAGCGATCTATCCGGGTTGCTGATGTGTCCGTCATTTCAGACTCCTTGCCAGTACCGCCCGCAGACGGTGGTCCAGTACTTGCAAATGTTCGACCAGATGTACTTACAGTTGCAACCGCAACCTGAACGATAGCACGCGGATAGCTCCGCATCGATCCCCGCAAATGCGCTGACTCTTTGCAACACAACAGGTTTGCGGCGCGTACGCGCACTGTCGGTGCGAAGTTGCGAATGCATTCAGACATTACAGACCGGTAAGTCTGATTACCGGCGATCAGGGTGGGAAACAGCCATCCACCGGGTCAACGCCCGGCGAATCTTATACTGTCACTGGACATACCAGTCGAAACATGCCACGCATACAGTCGTCGAGGAGCTGCGATGTCCGAAACGAACAATCCGCTCATCCGCACCGACATCCCGCACTCCGCGCGGATCTGGAACTACTGGATGGGCGGAAAGGACAATTACGAGATCGACCGCACGATCGGCGATGCCAGCCTCGCCATCGATCCCGATATCGCCACCATGGCGGTGGAGTCGCGCAAGTTCCTGATCCGGGCCGTGCGAATGCTGGCCGGCGAACGCGGTATCCGACAGTTCCTGGACGTCGGGACGGGTCTGCCCACCATGCAGAACACCCATGAAGTCGCCCACGAACTGGCCCCGGAGTCAAGGGTCGTTTACGTAGATAATGATCCGCTGGTGCTCGCGCACGCCCGCGCTCTGCTCACCAGTGGGAGCGACGAAGGTGTCACCACCTATATACAGCGCGACTTCCACAATCCAGAGGAGATTGTCGCCGATGCCCGGAATGTCCTGGACTTTGAGAAACCCGTGGCCGTGATGTTCATGGGCGTGCTCGGCCATGCGCGCAGCTATCCGGACGCCCTGCGCATCATCGGCACCATCATGGACGCGGTGCCATCGGGCAGCTATCTGGTTTTCTGGGATGGCACCACCGACAGCGACGCCTATGTAAAGCTGTGCCAGGAGTACACCAAGTCCGGCGGGGCGCCCTATGAGCCGCGGCCCAAGGAGCAGCTCGAAGCCGCCTTCGACGGCCTGGAACTGGTCGATCCCGGCTTCGGCCCGATAGTGCACTGGCGCGCGGAGCTGGCCAAGCCCGGCACGCTTCCCGATATCGCGGCCTACGGTGGCGTGGCGCGGAAACCCTGACGCCACAACAACACCGAAACGGACGAATAGCCTCCCGACACGGGGATTGGACGTGCAGATGCACTTGCATCTGCACGATCCGCACTTTTAAACTCAGTGCACCATCCTCCCCATCGGCCAGAGGCATCCAATGACACAGATGCTCGCCCCTTGTACTGATATCTCCGGTGATTGCGACGTGGACCCCCGCGTTCTCACCTATCGCCAGGCCCGCGCCATTCTGCGCGCCCATGATCAGCATTTCGCCTGCCGCCAGTATCTAGCGGCGGTGGCGTACCTGTCGGCGGACAACGACGTCGACTGATTTGCCCGTCTCGCGAATTCCGCTCGTGCACCGATCTTCGGATGCCCTTGCGCCACACGGCTGATGGCGGGTACTCCGGATATGGAACTGCCGTCCCGTGGAAGAGCGCCGAGATGTATCTTTCAGCTGCGCACGACCTGATCACTCAATCCGATCTCCTGGCTCAGGTTTTCAATCCGACGCCGGAGACCCCGCCCGTGGCGGACAAATTGATGCGCCTGGTCCGCTACTTCACCTGGTTCGTCCTCTTATCGGGCACCCTGGCCATCATCTACGCCGGTGGCCGCTTCGCCTGGGAGAAGTGGTCCGGCTCGGCGCTCCAAGCGCCCAAGCAGGTGGCCGGAGCGCTCGTCGGCGGCGTCATCGCCACGAGCGCCGGCACCATCATGAATGCCGTCATCAGCTGACGGTTGTTGTCTGAGACGTAGACCGGGTCCGGGCCGCGGCCCGGGGACTCACGCCGTGGCTGCGTGCGGCGCCTGCTCCTCAGCCAGCCCGTCGACGCCGACCAATTCCTCGAAGCGCGCCACCACCTTCTGGTGGTACATGCCGAAGAGATCCTCGAACAGCGCCAACTGTGCCTGGCTGGGCCCGCCCTCGGATTCCCAGACCGCCACCAGCGCCCGCCACACCAGCACATGCAGATCCGGTGAGACCGCGAAGTAGGCCTGCACGGCCTCGGGGACCTCGAGCACCATCTCGCCGATGGAGTTGAGCACGGCGCGCTGGACCGAATGCTTCAGCTCGGTCAGCAGTGTGCGCAACAGGTCCAGTTCGATGCGCAGCATCCGGTAGGGATCCGGATCCGCGCCGCGCGCAAGGGTTTCCAATTCGTCGATGGCGGCCTTGAGTTCGGCCGGATCGAGACCGCGATCGCTGCCGGTGTAGGCGAGCAGCGCCTCCAGCGCGATACCGCGTTCCTCGTCCACGATATTGGCGAACATGTCCGCGGCGATCTCGGGCGTCGGCATGGACAGCCGGAACAGCCGGCGGTACACGTCCACCCCGCCCTCGGCGCGCACATCGCGAATGACGAAACCCTTGCCGCGGTGGGCATCGACGAAGCCGTAGGACTCCAGCCGGCCCAGAATCAGCTGCGCCGTCGCACGATTGAGGTCGAACTCGTCGGCGACCTGTCGGACGGACGGCATCAAACCACCGGGCGCGTATTGCCCGGATGCCACGCGGCGCGCCAATTCATCGGCAACGTCGGCGACGACCGTCCGGTCTCCCATCGTGCACCTCTCTGCTTTTCGTCTACGTCCCAGACAGTGTATGTGCTGATTCGGTCAACCGCACAAGTGTTGTGAGGGTTCTCTAGTGCGTCAACAAATCCGACACAGTGACGAATCTATATCCGCGCGCTCGCAACTCGGTGATGATGCGCGGAACGGCGGCCACCGACGCGGCGCCGGTCTCGTACATGCCGTGCAGCAGGATGATCGAGCCGGGGCGCACCTGCGCCACCGTCTCGGCGACGATCGCGTCGGCACTGGCCTGCTTGCCCGAGTCGGGCTCCACATCCCAGGTGACCGTGGTGCGGTCGTGCTGAGACAGATACCGCGGCAGCGCGAGCAGCTTCTTGCCGAACGGCGGGCGGAAGGTAATGGGACCCGCATATCCCGTCTTCGCGATTTCGGCGTCGGTGCGCTCGATCTCGTCGCGCACCGTTCCCGGGCCGACGAAGATCATGCGCTGATGGGTGTAGCTGTGATTGCCGATCTCGTGGCCCGCGCGGGCGATCGCCGCGCCCTGCGCCGGATTGGCCGCCAGCTCCTCGCCGATCAGATAGAAGGTGGCGGGGACTCCGGCGTCCGCCAGCACCCGCAGCAGCTGCGGCGTGCGGTCGGTCGGGCCATCGTCGAAGGTGAGCGCGACGACCTTGTCGTCGGTGTCCACCCGCGACACGATGCGCCCGGCGACCTGATAGGTGCGCGAATTCATGAGCACGTACAACCCGACCCAGGTCAGCACCAGCACGGTCATGACGAGCGCGCCCCAGATGAACACCTTGCGTTTCATGTACTTCCGTTCCTTCCTACAAGCCCGACGGCGATAAGACCGTGGGCGGCTCGAAAAGGAATCGGTCGCTACGCGTCGTCCCCGCTCGCCCCGGCTCGCCGCAATTCGCCCGCCCAGCGGTCGGACCATTGCCACAGCGGTTCGAGAGCCAGCCCGAGCTGCCGGCCGGCGATGGTCAGCTCATAGGACTTGTCCGGTTTCTTGGCTACCACACCCGCGTCCTGCAGGCGCTGCAAGCGCACCGACAGCATGCTCGACGAGCAGTTGCCCATGCGGCGGCGCAGTTCCAGAAAGCCCAGCGGGCCCGGTTCGAGTTCCCAGATCACGCGCAGCATCCACCGCTGGCCGAGCAGGTCCATGGCGGTGAGCACGGCGACGTGCGAGTCGTCGGCGCGACTGCTGGGCGGCGGTGGCTGACTTGCGCTTCTCATTTCGAACCAACATAGTGGTTCTAAATCAGAAGCACTAGAGCGGGCTGGAGGTCTGTGGTGGCGGAATCGCGGGGACGGCGAATCGTGTTGGTGACCGGCGCTTCTCGCGGGATCGGCGCCGATACCGCCCGGGTGCTGGCGGCCCGGGGCGACCATGTGGTCATCAACTATCGGGAGAAGCGCAAGCGCGCGGAAACCCTTGCGGCGGAGATCATTACCGCGGGCGGCAGTGCCTCGGTGGCGGGTGCGGACATCTCCGACGCGGCCGGCGCCGCCGGGCTGATCGACACCGTGGTGCGCGAGTTCGGGCGGCTGGATGTGCTGGTGCTCAATGCCTCCGGCGGACTGGAGCGCGAGGCCGCGCCGGATTACGCCATGCGGCTCAATCGCGACGCGCAGACCGGGCTGACGCGGCTGGCGCTGCCGCATATCCCGGCGGGCGGGCGGATCGTGTTCGTCACCAGCCATCAGGCGCACTTCTCCCCCACCCGGGCGGTGCCCGCGGGCTATGAGCTCATTGCGGCGAGCAAGCGCGCCGGTGAGGATGCACTGCGCGCCATGATTCCCGAATTCTCCGCGCGCGGAATCGATTTCACGGTGGTCTCCGGCGACATGATCGACGGGACGATTATCGTGCGGCTGCTGGAGCGCCGCGATCCCGAGGCCGTGACCGCCCGCCGCGATCAGGGCGACCTGCCGACGGTGGAGGAGTTCGCCACCGCCGTCGCCGACGCCACCACGGTGGCCGGCGAGCCGGGGCACACCGTCTATGTCGGCGGACAGGACTATCTCACGGGTGCGAAGATCTGATTCCGCTGGTCACCCCCGGAACCGGCATGACAGCATCGAGGGATGCCGCACTGGGTTGAAGTCCTCCCCGCCTTCCTGCTCGCCTGCCTGGTCCTGGCCGCGATTCCCGGCCCCGCGACCGCGCTGTTCCTGCAGCGTTCGGTGCGCGATGGCCGAGCAGCCGGGCTGGCGGCGGTCGCCGGCAACGAGATCGGCGTGTTCGGCTGGACCCTCGCCGGTGGCGCCGGACTATCGGCCCTGCTGGTGGCCAATCAAGTGCTCAACAAGGCGGTGCACATCGCCGGAGCCCTGGTCCTGATCTGGCTCGGCATCCAGGCCTGGCGGGGCAGCCGCCGCGATGACGGCTTCGGGGCGGCCATGACCTCGGCACTCCCCCGCGGCCGCACACCCGGGGCGGCATTCCGCGCCTCGCTCATCTCGATCGCGGCCAATCCCAAGGCGGCGGTGTTCGGGCTGACCATCCTGCCGCAGTTCCTACCCGGCGAGGGCCCGGTGCTGGCGACGGTGGTCATTCTCGCGGTGATCCAGCTGGTGATCGACACCGCCTGGTGCGTCGGCATCGTGCTCGCCGCCGATCGGGCCGGGAAGTGGCTGCGGCGCACCGGCATTCGCCGGCGCATCGAGCGAGCACTGGCCGCAGTGCTGGTCGCGCTGGGTTTCGGCCTGGCCGCCGAGGCGCGCTAGGCCCTGCCCCGACCCGCCCGGCGTCCGGGCGATCACGGCGAGCCGCACGGAAAGCCGCTGGTTAGCGGCCGTCCAGGTGGGAAACTCCGCGGCAAGGAGGTGTTGACCATGGTCGACGACGTCGAGAAGCGGTGGCACGATCCGCAGATGTTCCGGCAGGCCGTGAAATACGTGGTCGCGGTGCTGGTGGTGACCGCGGTCGCCGCCGGGCTGGCGGTGGTGTGGGCGTCGTCCCGGCAGGCCTGCCTCGGCGCCGAGTCCATGCTGTGCGATACGCCGTCGCGGCTGGTGGTCGGGATGATTCCGGGCGGCATCCTGCTGCTGGGCGGGCTCGGGGCGTTCGCGATCACGGTCCGGGAGTGGCGGGCCGGGCGCGCGTGGCCCATCTGGCAGGGGGCCGGATGGTTCCTGCTGGTGCTGATGGTGGTGTATCTGTCCGTAGCCGGAGGCGTCTGACTGTAGCCGGAGGCGTCCGACCGTGGCCGGAGGCGTCCGACCGCGCCGGAGGCCGAACGAGCGGCGGGGGTCAGACCGGGCAGCGGGCGCTGTCGGCGGTCTTGTCGTGCTGGTCGAAGGGGGTGCCGCGAATGCCGACGCGAGCCGCGAGGTAGCGGGCCACCTTGGTATTGCGGTCCCACATGGGGTCGATATGACGGGCGCGGCGCACCATGCGCAGGCGGGCGCCGGGCAGCCGGTCGTCGATGCGGCGCAGGCGCACAGCGGTGGTCGCGGCCAGGCCGGTCAGCGCCGACCACGGTTGGATCGGGACCGATCGCAGCGGGGTATCGGCAAGCAGGGCACGGACCAGCGGTTCGCTGCTGTAGTACGACAGCGCGCCGAGCAGCGGTGCGGTGGCGGCGATGTGGAGCCGGCCGGTCACCGTGGAGTCGGTGAAGCGGCGGGTCGCCGCGCCGGCCATGGTCGCCGTCCACCGCGGCGCCACACCGGCGGTGGCGACCATGTAGTCGGCCATTTCCATGCCCTCGGCGGCCGAGCGCGGGATGAGCTCCTCCGCGACCCCGAAGACGTAGGCGATATAGGACCAGTAGTGCATGACCGCGTCGAGTTGCCTTGTGCTGCACCGACGCCCGTGCACGTGGTCGAAGCACATCGGCGACAGGCCGAAGGTGACGGCCGCGCCCATGGTGGTGGCATTGGAGATGGGGTTGCCGTGCGCGGCGAAGTGCTCCGCGCCGAATCTGCGGCGCAGCATGGCGCGGACCTGGGCGTGCATGAGCCGCACGCGCACGGTGTCGTGGAAGATCGGCGACCGCCGTTCCAGGGCGCGGGGCGCGGTGACGCTGCGGAACCACACCGAGGATTCCAGGCCGCGCCGGTAGGGGTCTTTGACGAATCGCCCGGTGGCCCCGACCGCCGAGGCCACTTCGGCTCCGACGAAGGTGCCCATGAAGTCCTGCACCCCCATGGCCATCTTCCCGGCGAGGGAGACGTTGATCCAGAGCCGGCGGCCGTACTCCCACCGGTCGGGGTCGTACCAGGAGGGCGGATTGTCCAGGCGGGCAAACAGATTCACCAGCTCGGGCAGCGGTTCGTCCAGGCTGTCGATGCCGTGTTCCAGGGCTTGGTTCAACATGCGGCGTCCACCGGCGGAGCCGAGCCGGCCGAAGGCGGCGACGAGTTCGTCCATGGGTTCGTCGCCCTGCCAGAGATGATCGGCCATGAGCCGCGTGCGCGGTGTGTTCACGGGCTCGGGGCGGACGTCGATCCACGGTCCCAGCATGGCTTTTCGCGGCTCGAACCAGAGTTCCGACGGTACCGCGCGCGGTGGCGGCGGACGCAGCGGCATACCCGGGCGGTAGTAGTAGTCGTAGGGATGCCCGCCATCGGCGGGACGGGTGTCAGTGAGCGGCTGCATTGTTCTATGACCCTGTCAGCTGGCGGAATCGGGTGAGGGCGTCGCGGCCGGAATCGGCGTGGACGGGGCAGTAGTGCTTGGGGTCGTCTCGGTGTTCCGGTGCGGGCCACAGCAATTCGGGTGCCTCCGGCGGCGGCATCCAGCCGGGTCGTTTCCCGGCCACGCGGCGGCGGGCGGCGCGAATGCGCGGGAAGGCGTATTTCACCCCGTCCGGTGTCACCCGGTTGGCCGCCGAGATGGCGCGGCACAGCCGGTCGAACATCCACTGATCACGCTCGGTCCAGGTGAACCCCATGGTGCGGCGAATGGCCGGATCGCACAGGCCGATGGTGACGAACTTGTAGAACCGGGCGCCGGACGGGCGGATCACGCGCTCCCACACGGGTTTCGGCAGGTGGCGCAGCACCGGGAACGGCGGCACCGGCGCCTCGTCGGCGAGATGGAAGATATCCCACGCCGCCTTGGTGGGCTCGAGGGTGTCGCGGCACATATCGCGCCAGTAGCGCCGGAACTCCGGCCAGCTCTTCGGCACCACGCGCATGGGCATGCCGTACATCTCGTACCACTGGTACTGCTCACGCCAGAGTTGTTCGCGCTCTTCGGCGGTGAGCCCGCCCATGAACAGCTCGGCCGTCCGCAGGGTCTCCATGAAGAACACCGCGTGCGCCCAGTAGAAGGTGCCCGGATCCAGGGCGTGGTACCGGCGGCCCCGGGCGTCGACGCCCTTGATGGTGCGGTGGTAGCCCACGATCTCGCGGGCGGTCTCCCGGGCGCGCGGACCGTCGAACACCACCCCGACGATCGGATATCCCGAGCGGATGACCCGCTGATAGAACTCGTCTTTGATCTCGGAGTGGAATTCCACACCCGCGCCCAGGCCCGGATGCATGTTCTGGACCATGCCCATGAACAGTCCGCTCGGGACGAAGTAGAGGGAACCGAAGATCTTCCAGGTCAAGGAGTCCGGGCCGAGGGGCCGCGGCTCCGGGCGCGGCTCCCGTTCCCGATTCGTCTCGCGCCCCATTTCGCTTTCTGCCACCATGGCCTCAGGCTGACACGAATAATTACTCGCGTTCAATTCGCATTTCTCGATCGCAGCGGAAACGACATGCCACCGAAACGACCGTCCTCGAAAACACCTGGCCAGACCAGGAAAACGCCCGCCGAGCCGCGCCGCGCACCGCAGCAGGAGCGGTCGCGCGCCATGGTGGCGCGCATTGTGGACGCCGGGCAGGAGGTGCTCATCGCGCACGGCTACGACGGTGCGTCCACCAATCGCATTGCCGCGGCGGCGGGTATCAGCCCGGGCTCGCTGTACCAGTACTTCCCGAACAAGGACGCCGTGGTGGCGGCGGTGATCGAGCGCTACACCACTGAAGTCGCGGACCGCGTCCGCGCCCGGGTGCTGGCCAATTTGACGAGAAGGCCCGAAGTCGCCGTGCCGGAGACCATTTCCGAACTGCTCGACGCGCTCGGCAACCATCGGGAGCTGTTGCGCGCGGTGGTCGAGCAGACGCCGCGGCTGTCCACCGGCGCAACGGTATTCGCGTTCGAGCAGCAGATCGGGGAGCTGGCGCGGGCGGCGCTGACCATGCGGGCCCGGGAGGTGCCGGCGGAGGTGGATTCCGATGCCGCCGCCTGGATGCTGGTGCGGGCGGTCGAGCATCTGACCATCCGCTACCTGCTCGACGACCCGCCCATTGCCCGGGAGCGGTTCCTGGCCGATATCACCCGGCTGGTGCTCAACTATTTCCGCTGAGAGCGGTGCGAGCGGAATGCGAGCAAGTCATCCGACTGGTCACGCGGTCGAGGGAACCGGCGCCGCGGGCAGTTTCAGCAGCAGTTCCACCGCGCGCGCCGCGCTCTGGGCCGCGCTCTCCATGGTGGCCGACCAGTCCGTGCTGGTCCAATCGCCCGCGAGCACCAGGGTGGGCACCGAGGTGCGCTGCGCCGGCCGCAGTCCGGCCGTGCCGACGACCTGGGAGAAGGTGGCGCGCGGCATCGGAACCACTTGGGCGTGCAGCACTTCGGCCTCCCGGGCCGCCGGGTAGTAGCGGCGCAGCAGCGCCATCTGCTCGGCCACCACCTCGTCGTGCGGTTTGTGGATCTGCTCGTAGGCGCCGCTGGTGGTCAGGCAGTACAGCCAGCCGTGCTCGGTGGAGCGGCCGTGCATGCGCTGCCGGTCGAAGACCTCGTCGATTACGCCCTGGCCGCCGATGAGCGCCTCGAATTCGCTCTTGGTGCCCAGCGGCCGGTCCAGATAGAGGTTGGTGCTGACGATCGGCGTGTAGCCGAGTTTGTCGGCGGCGGAATAGATCTCGTCGTGCTCGGGCAGCAGGTCCAGGAGTCCGCCGATATTGGAGTTCGGCACGGCGCACACCACGGCATCGGCGGGCACCACATCGCCGTCGGCCATGAGCACGCCGGTGACAGCCCCCTCCTCGATGAGGATGCGGCGGGCCACCGCGCGATGTGCGACCCGAACTCCATAGCGCTGGAACACTTCTCGCGCACCGGTGACGAACAGGGTGTCGAGATCCACGGTCGGATATCCGATGGTGGCGGGCCGCCGGTGCTTGATGCCCAGGCGGATTCCGGTGGCCATCACATCCGCGAAGACCTTCGCCGATTCCTGCCGCACCGGTTCGGCGGCAATGCCCAGCGCCAGCCAGTCCCACAGCGCCTCGCGCGCGGTGGCGGGCATGCCGAGGCGCTGAAACCATTGCTCGGTACTGATATCGGCGAGATCGGCGGGCTGGTTGAGGCATTCCCAGCCCATGCGCAGGGTCGCCACCGCGGCGCGGATGCGGTTGGCGGGACTCGCGTCCGGATGTGCGCCGAACAGGGTGCGCAGCGCCTGTAATCCCTTGGTGCCCATGGTGGTGTGCCGTCCGTCGGGCCAGCGCAGCACGCCCTCGTTCGGGAATTTCACGAACCGCCGGGTGCCGACGCTCTCCAGATAGCGGAACAGATGGTCGTAACCGCTGGCGATGACGTGCTGGCCGTTGTCGGGCACATCGCGCAGTGTCGGGACCTCCAGTGCATGGGTGCGCCCGCCGAGGCGGCCGCGCCGTTCCAGCAGGGTGACCTGCTTGCCGGCCTCGGCCAGCCAGACCGCGGAGGCCAGCCCGGCCAGGCCGCCTCCGATCACCACGTACCGACGCGGATCGTTCATGAGCGCTCCCGAGAACCGAAACCTACATCAGGCAAGGTAGTCCCGGCGCGGTAGTTTCGAAGCCGAATGACAACTGCGACAGGGAGGCTGACCCCCAATGGCTTCTGGTTTGTCCGTCGGCATCGTGACCTTCCCGCCGCCGGTGCGACCGGTGCTCGAGGCGATCACGCGCGCGGAAGCGGCGGGGATCGGCATGGCCTGGGTGCCGTCCTGGCCGGTGGGGCCGGACGGGCTCGGCATCATCACCGCGGCGGCCGCGCGCACCAGCGATATCGCGCTGGGCAGCGGGATATCGATCACCTATCCCACGCATCCGCTGGCGCGGGCGAACGAGGCGCTGGTCGCCGCCGAGCTCGCGCCGGGGCGCTTCCGCCTGGGGATCGGCGCCAGCCACAAGCCGGAAATCGAAGGGAAGTACGGTCTTCCGTTCGGCAAGCCGCTGGGACATCTGCGCGAGTATGTCGCGGTGCTGCGCGGCATGCTGTGGGAGGGCCGGGTGGATCTGGACGGCGAGTACTACCGGGTCCACGCCGCGCTGCCGCCGATGATCACCCCGCCCCGCCCGCCGATCGTGCTGGCGGCGCTGCGCAAGAACATGCTGCGGCTGGCGGGTGAGATCGCCGACGGGGCCATGGTGACCTGGGCGGGGCCGTCGTACCTGCGCTCGATCGCGCGGCCGGCGCTGGAGGCGGGAGCGCGTCCGGCGCAACGGCCGACGCCGTCGTTGATCGCGGGGGCGGCGGTCATGCTCACCAATGATTTCGGCGTCGTCCGCCAGGTGGCGCAGCAGGCGTTCTCGGTCTATTCCGCGCTGCCGACCTATGCCGCCCTGTTCCGGGAAGCGGGCTATCCGCTGGGCGCCGACGGGCGGTTGAGCGATGAGCTCATCGACGAGGTCATGGTGTACGGCGATCAGAACGAGATCAGTCGGCGCCTGCTCGCACTGCACGCGGCGGGCGCCGACGAAATCGCCGCGGTGGTAACACCATTGACCGATCCGGTGCGCGAGGAAGCCGCCATTCTGGAGGTTCTCGCGAAGGTGTCCGCGTAGCGGCCACCGGATGACCGGTGGCCGCCACCTGCCCGGCGCTAAGCGGCGGGCGCGTCCCGGGTGTGCTTGCGCGCCAGCAGCGGATAGCCCGCGCACACCAGCGCGCCCCACACCAGGCCGACCACGACCGCCGAGCGGCCCGCCTCGGTGAAGAACAGCAGCACCACGACGAGGGCCAGGAAGGCCAGCGCCAGCACAGTGGTCACCGGCGCGCCCGGCAGGCGGTAATCGCTGGCGGGCAACAGGCCCCGCCGCACGCGCGAGCGATACATCAAGTGGCAGACCAGGATCATGCCCCACACGAAGATGATGCCGATGGTCGACACCGAGGTGATGTAGGCGAACGCCTTGTCCGGCGAGAAGTAGTTGACCGCCACGCCGATCACCATGACCGCCGCCGAGACCGCGATACCGGTGGCCGGAACCGACCGGTTGCTCAGCGCGCCCAGCCGGGCCGGCGCCTCCTCGCGCTGCGCCAGGCTGCGCAGCATGCGGCCGGTGGAGTAGATGCCCGAGTTGCAGGACGACAGGGCCGCGGTCAGCAGCACGAAATTGATGATGCCCGCCGCGCCCGGAATGCCGATCTGCTGGAACACCTCCACGAACGGGCTCTTGCCCGCCTGGAAGTTGCGCCAGCTCGACACCGACATGATGACGATCAGTGCGCCCACGTAGAACAGGCCGATGCGGAACGGCAGGGTGTTGATGGCCTTGCGCAGGGTCTGCTTGGGGTCGCGGGCCTCGCCCGCGGTGACGCCCACCAACTCGACGCCGACATAGGCGAACATGACGATCTGCAGCACCAGCAGCGCCTGCCAGATGCCGTTCGGGAAGACGCCGCCGTCGTTCCACAGATTGGTGACCGTCGGATCGGCGGCGTGGCCGAAGTGGAAGACCAGCACGCCGATGCCGATGACGATCATGAAGAGAATGGCGGTGACCTTGATGGCGGAGAACCAGAACTCGCCCTCGCCGAACAGCTTCACCGACACCAGGTTCGCCACGAACATGATGCCCAGCACCACCAGCGCGGTCACCCACTGCGGAATATCGAACCAGTACTGCACGTACTTGCCGGCCACGGTGATCTCGGCCATGCAGGTCGCGACCCAGACCGCCCAATAGGTCCACCCCGTGGCGAAGCCTGCGAAGCGGCCCAGGAACTCGTTCGCGTATTCGGCGAAGCTGCCGGTGACCGGGCGATAGGTGAGCAGTTCGCCCAGTGCCCGCATGATCACGAAGATGGCCAGGCCGGCCGCCAGGTAGGCGAGGATGAGCGCGGGGCCCGCCTGTTCGATGGCGCTGCCCGCGCCGTAGAACAGACCGGTGCCAATGGCGCCGCCGATGGCGATCATCTGAATGGTGCGCGGCGAGAGTCCGCGCGAGTACCCCTCGTCCCCCACATCGGGTGCGGTGGCCGCCACTTGCCTGTCAGAGGCTGTCAATGGTGTTCCTTCCACGTGCGTGCGGCCGCCGCGCCCCGCCATCGTGCGCGCGAGAAGCGAACGGCCGCGCCGAGCTTGCCGACGGGTTGCCGAGCTCGGGCCAACGGCGTGTCAGGCTACCGGAGGCGTATCGGGGGTCACCTCATCAGCGCCGGACTTCGCGCACCGGCGCGCCCCCGGGCGGGAGCTGATCGTCGGTGCCCTCGATGAGTTCGACACCGGTCACGACCTCGGTCTCGATGCGGATGACATGGTCGGTGGGCATGGTTATCCAGGGGTCCAGCAACGTCTCGTAGCGCCGCACCTGTTCGCGATCGGTCACCACTCGCGCGACGCCGGTGATGATGACACTCCACCCGCGCCTGGTGTTCTCGTCGAAATCGTCGGCCTCGTAGGCGACCACCTGGCCGTCGCCGCGCAGCAGGCTGGCGCCCAGATGCGCCCGCACCACCACGGCATCGGCTTCGACGATATGGTTCACCGGCCGGATAACCGGAACTCCTCGGCGCGAGAATGCGATTCGACCATATTGTGCGCTCGCCAGCCGCTTCAGTGAATCGGCAGCAGAGAGCTCGCGCAGCTTTCTTTGCCCTTCGCCGCCCATATTTCCGATTGTGATCCATCGCTTCCGAATACGCCAATTGTGTTGCCGCAACGAGGATTCGCCGGGCCCGCCCACCGGCACGCCGGCTACCGTCAGCGAACCGGCGGGACCTGCACCTGCGGCGGGGTCTTGTCCGTGCGCAACCCCTTCCAGCTGGGCATGCGCAGGCGTTCGCCGGAGTATTCGCGGAATTCGACGTCGCCGACCAGGATCGGCTCCACCCAGCGCCAGCCCGCGGCGGCGGCCTCCGGCGGCGGCTGGTCGAAAGGACTTGTCGAGACTCCTATTTCGTCGAGCGTGGCGCGAATGGCCCTCCGGGCGGCCCGAGTGAAGCCGGTGCCGACATTGCCGATGAAGACGAAGCGGCCGGAGTCGTCGTAGGCGCCGAGCACCAGCGACCCGAAGGTGCTCTGGAATCCGCCCGCGCCGGGGGTCCAGCCGGCGACCACCACCTCGGTGTTGTTGCGCAGCGGCGTCTTGATCCAGGCGGGGGAACGCCGGCCCGGCAGGTAGACCGAGTCGGCGCGCTTGGACACGATGCCCTCCAACCGATGCTCGCGCGCCACCACGAGCAACTTTCCGGCATCCACTCCGACCCAGTGCGGCGGCGCGGACAGCGGTGCGGGCAGCGGCAACTCGGCGAGTCGTTCGCGGCGCGCCAGATACGGCTGCGCCATGAGGTCGCGGCCGTCCGCGACGAGCAGATCGAAGGCGAACAGCTGCACCGGAACCTCGGCGATCAACTGCTCCCCCGGCCGGGCCACGTGCATGCGCCGCTGCAGCCGGCCGAAGGACGGCGCGCCGTCGGGCTCCTGAGCCACGATCTCGCCGTCGAGTATGAGAGATCCGCTGCCCGGCAACGCTTTCAGGGCGGCGGCGAGCTCCGGATAGGAGCCGCTCACCTCGCGGCCGGTGCGGCTGTAGAGCCGGCACGCGGCGGCCTCGCGCACCACGATGACGCGGATGCCGTCCCACTTCATCTCCACCGCCCACCCGGGCCCGTCCGGCGGCGACCCGCCGACCGCGAGCATGGGCGGCGGGACACCCAGCGGGAACCCGGCCACGAGGGGCCGCTACCCGCGCCGACAATCGGGCAATGGGGACATATCCCAGAGTTTGCCGATCAATTGCCATACTGCGGCTGCGACCCGCCGGGCGCGCTGGAGTCGTTACCTGCGCAAACGTGGCCAGCCGGCGGAGCTACCCTGCTCGCGGATGACATCGAGGATCTCGCGCGCACAACCGCCCGGCGCGCCCCAAACCCGCAGGCGACCTGCCGGACAACTCGCCGTCCTGCGGGTTTGACGATCGAGTCGGCGGGAATCGCCACAACATGTTCACCATCATCGGGCTCATCGCCCTCCTCGGCGCCGTCACCGTGGGGGTGGCCGGAATCCAGGCCAACAGTGGAGAAGGCCACACGGTCACGAACGGTTTCACGGTGTTCGATCACACCTACACGGGCTCGTCCGGACTGCTGTTCGCCTACGGCATTCTGGTCGGAGCCATCGGAACCTGCGGGCTCATCATGCTGCTCGCGGGATTGTGGACCACGTCTCGGCGTGGTGTTCTCGCCCGCCGCGAACTGCGCCAATCCAAGCGCGAAATGGTCGCGGCGCGACGCGAACTGAGCAAGCCGCCACCCGCGGCGAAGAAGCCGGCAGCCCCCGCGGCGGAACCCTCGGGGTCGAAGGCCGTGTGGTCGGTCAACCGGTTCCTGCACAAGCCCGGCAGTAAGCCGCCGGCCCAACCCATCTCGAAATAGGTAGTCCCATGGTCATTTTAGGTCTGATCCTGATCGTCGCCGGCTGGCTGCTCGGCATCTCCATCCTGGTCACCATCGGCATCATCGTGCTGATCGTCGGCATCGCGTTCTGGGTGCTCGGCTACGCCGGCCGTCCCGTCGGCGGCCGACGACATTATTACTAGTACCGATAACCACCCCGCGACCGCCGCGGGCCGCGTCCGATAGCTTGGCACCATGACGGTGACAGTGCTGGTTCCGGATGACGACGGCCTCGCGGCGGTTTCGCGCCTGGACGGCGCGCGGGCCCTGCGCTTCGCCCTCGGCGAGCCGCTGCCCGCCGGGGCCGACGAGGCCGAGGTGCTGGTGCCCGGCTTCCTGGTCGGGCCGGAGGCGGTCCAGATGGCCTGGCAGCTGCCGAAACTGCGGCTGGTGCAACTACTGACCGCCGGCGCCGAATCCTGGACCGGCAGGCTGCCCGAGGGCGTCGCGCTGTCCATCGCGCGCGGGGCGCACGGGGCCAGCACGGCGGAGTGGGCGATCACCGGATTGCTCACCGTGTACCGGGAATTCACCGAATTCGCGGCGGCCCAGCGCGAGCACCGCTGGACCCAGCATCAGACCGACACCCTGCACGGCAAGCGGATCCTCATCGTGGGCGCGGGCAATCTGGCCGAGGAGCTCCAGCGCATGCTCGCCCCGTTCGACACCACGGTCGCGGTGGTCGGCACGCACGCCCGCGAGGGCGTGCACGGCGTGGACGAACTCCCGCGGCTGCTGGGCGATTTCGACGCCGTCGTGCTCATGGTGCCGGTCACCTCCGCCACCACCGGCATGGTGGACGCCGCCTTCCTCGCGCACATGGCCGACGGCGCCATTCTGGTCAATGCCGCCCGCGGACCCATCGTGCGCACCGATGCCCTGCTGTCCGAACTCCAGAACCGAAGGCTGCGAGCGGTTCTCGATGTCACCGATCCCGAGCCGCTACCCTCCGGCCACCCCCTCTGGGACGCACCCGGTCTGCTCCTCACCCCCCACGTCGGCGGCAGCAGCCGCGGCAGCCGCGAACGCGGCTGGGCCATCGCCACCGCCGAAATCGCCCGCTACCTCAACGGCGAAACCCCGCACAACCTGGTGCACGGCGAATACTGATCTCCCCCACCGGATCTCACCTCGGAGCGAGTCCCGCCGATCGCGCCCTACAACGAGTCCTTCCCGATGGTGCGATCGTTGAGCTCCCGCCATTCCCGATCCCAGCGCGCATTGCGCCGGGCATCCAAGACCGCTCCGGTGATCCACACCGACGCCGCGGCCGCACACCAGCTTTCCACCAAGATCGCCAACCCGGTCCCGATCCCCTCGGCCGCCGCCGCCCCCGGCTTGGCCGGCTCCGTAGCCGGCTCCCCATCCGCCCCCACCCACAGCGCCACGGTGCTCCCGACCTCCTGCGGCCCAGGAATCTCGACAGTGGCAGTCCCACTGCGCCCATCATGATTCCACTCCACCGCAGCCTCGTACCGATCCTGATGCACCCCACTCCGCCCCGGATCCACCAGCAACCGCGGCTCCCCCGTCACCGTCGCACTGATCTCCGTCTTCCCCACATCCTCCACCGCAATCCGATCAGCGGCATTCGTATAGCTAACGGTCCCGAACGCCCCCGCCACCGGCACGGCAACAATCACCACAACCACAGCCAACGCCCGCAACACGATCTCGAACCGATCCGAGACACGCATCAACGGACTGGGATTCCACGGCCGCACCCGCCACAGGCGCACCGCCCAAGCAGACTCAGACACCTGGACCGCCTCTCTCCACGGCGTCCACCGTCACCACGTACATCGCTAGCAGTACCCACTCTGATACGCCTTGAACACGGTAAAAGTCAAGGTCACAGCGTCGTATCGGCTTAACGCGGGCTCCAGATTCCACTTTTTCCCACATGCGTCGCCGCGGTGTCGCGAAGGTTGCCGTACTGCACCCATTTCAGCGACGTACCCCGAACCACCGTCTGTAACAACCGATTCGCGGCCCCCGGCAACACGAGGCAGCCCGGTGGCTGATCAGAACATGCGTGGGGCCCGCATGTCATTGCGCCTCACCGCCGATCGCCCTTCGAGCACCGGCCGCGTCAACCGACTGCCAGACCTCGGATCCTGGCTCGAGACCGCCAACCCCAACCCGCTCTGCCCAAGGGTGAATCGACGTCGCGCTGGTCGAGTACACCCACGAACTGGGGTGAGGCGGAGAGCGGGCCGGTTCGGGGCGGCGGCGTGGATCGGTCAGTGGTGGATGTCGGTGGCGAGTGCCGGCCAGAGGGTGGCGGTCATCTTGTCGGCGAGGCCGCTGCGGGTGGCGGCATCGTCGCCGCGCAGGAACGCGCCGAAGTAGGCGCCGAAGACCATGGTGGCAATGGTGCGGGTGTCGATGCCGGAGCGGACGGCGCCGCGGTCGATCAGGTGGCGCAGGACGTGTTCGACTCGGGAGACGCGGGGTTCGACGGCGCGTTCGACGACGTGGGCGAGCAGTTCGGGGACGCGGTCGGCTTCGCTGATGAAGCCGCCCTGCAGGACGATGGCGTCGGGGTTGTCGTAGCAGGGGTCGACGCGGCGGATGGCCTCGGTGAAGGCTTGCCGGGGTGTGAGGTCGTCGAACGGGAACTCCGGCGTGGCCGCGGTCTGGGCGCGGAATCCGTAGTCGAGGGCATCGATGACGAGCTCGAGCTTGCCGGGCCAGCGCCGGTAGAGGGTGGGGCGGGTGACCCCGGCATCGGCGGCGATATCGCCCAGCGCCATGCGGGTGTAGCCGTCGGTGACCAGGCGGCGCCGAGTGGCGAGGATGATTGCCTCGTCCACGGCCGGATCGCGGGGACGGCCGCCGCGGGGTCCGGACTTGCCAGCCTGCGGGTGCTCGGTGGATTCGGCGCGCGGCGGTGTCATGGCCTCCCCATTCGATATTGCGTTACACAATCGGACTGTAACCCTTGCCTTATCGTGCTCAGGCGGTACGGCCGCTTCGTCCCTTGCGGCTCGAGCGGCCGGTCCGCCGTCGCGCCCGGCCGGCCAGATGAGGCGATGCGCGTCGAAGGTGTTAACGCCAGGGCCCGGTCCAACCGCATCACCAGGCCTTCGGCGGCGGCGATCTCGGCTACGGCGGCGTGCTCGGGTCAGCGGGTGCCCCGGTGGGCCTGCTCGATCACGTCGGCGACCGTGTCGGGGTGGCTGATCATGACCGCGTGCGAGGAATCGACCTCGCTGATGTGCGCGCCGGCGCGTTCGGCCATGAAGCGCTCCAGGCTCGGTGCGATGGCGTGGTCCTTGGTGGCGATGAGCGCCCAGGACGGGAGGGTCTTCCAGGCGGCCGCGGTGGCGGGCTCGCCGAAGGCGTCGGCGGCGACGGGGCGCTGGGAGATCGCCAGGAATGCGGCGGTGGAGGCGTCGACGTCGGCGGCGAAGGCGGTGGCGAACCGAGCCTGATCGAGCCACACTTCGGTGCCGGTGGCGCCGTCGGGACGGGTGTACTGGAAGACCTGTTGCGGCAGCGGCGGCACCGACGCATCCGCGTGCGCCTCGAGCAGCCCGCCCAATGCCTCACCCTCGTCGGGGATGAAAGCCGCTACGTACACAAGGGCTTTCACATCGGCGACGGCGGCGGCCGCGTTGGTGATGACGGCTCCGGCGTAGGAGTGGCCGACCAGGATCTTCGGGCCCTCGATACCGGCGAGCAGACCCTGCAGGTAGACGGTGTCGTAGGCCAGGCCACGCAGCGGGTTGGGCACCGCGATCACGGGGAAGCCGCGCCGGTGCAGGCGCGCCGAGACCGCGGCCCACCCCGAAGCGTCGGCGAACGCGCCGTGGACCAGCACCACCGTCGGCTTCGGCTGCCCCTCGTCGTCGCGGTCGCGGGCATGTGCGCCGGGGACCAGGGAGTGCAGGGCCGCCTCGATCGAGGCGATGGCGGTGGCGGCGCGACCGGTGTGCTTGCTCATGATTTCTTCTCCTTCTCAACGGGATTCGTGATTTCGCCCCGCCTGCCAGGCGGGAGAACCACTCACTTTCGTTACAGTGAGTAACTGTAACGTAACTCTGAGGTTTCGCCAACTCGGATCGTCGGCGGTTGCGTCAGCGCAAGGCGAGAGCGGTCAGTTCTGCCAGGTTGGCGACGATGACCTCGCGGAGCTCGGCGATCCGCGCGGGGCGGTGGAAGCGCGGGGAGAAGGCCAATTCGATGCTCAGCCGCCCGGCGAAGGTGGACACGAAGTAGCCGACCCAGGTCACCGGTTCCGAGGTGCCGAAGCCCCGGAAGTCGACCATCTCCATACCCTCCGGCACGGCGAGGTCGGGAACCACCCCCCAGTTGGTGATGAAGTTCCCGGCGCCGCTGCGTGGTCGGCCCTGCGCCGCGAGCGCCGCCGCGGCCAACATGACCGCGAGCGCGGACCCGCCTTCGATACGCGCGATGATCTGAGACTTGGCCGCCTTCGCGAGCACCCCCGGCTCCGAGCCCGGCGCGCACACGATGATGGTGGGCGCGAAGCCCAGGGCATTGGTGACCTCGTCCGGGCGAGCCGGCGGATGCAGGTGCGGACGCAGGTCGACGAGGTGGAACATGATCATCGGCAGTTCGGCTGCGTCATCGGCCGATTCGGCGAGAATCGTGCGTTCGGCGCGCACGATCGCGGCACCGAGCAGGGCGTGCAAGGTCGTCCCGCAAGCCCGCGCGTGACCCAGCAGCGCGTCGGTCTCCCTCTGCGACAAGGTGATTCGCTGCGTCGGCACGGGACGGAAACCCGTGCCCTCGCCGCGGTCGACGGGCGCGATGCTGTGCACCGGACCCGCGGCCGGAACGGCGAGGTCGGGCAGGACCATGGCCCGGGCGCGGTAGGCGTGTTCGAGGCCGCGCGGATGGACCGGGATCGGTTCCGGGAACGCCGCCCCCTCGGACAGGGCCGCGGCGGTGTGCCAGAAATACTCGAGCAGCGCGAATCCCATTGCGGCGTCATTGATCGCGTGGCAGACGTGTAGCGCGACCGCGGTCCGCTCCCCCTCGGACACAATCGTCAGTTTCGCCAGGCTGTGGGCGGGGTCGAGCGGCGTGACCGCACGAGCGAGCCAATCCCCGATTCCGTCCTCGACGATCTCGACGACCGCGGCGCTGGAGTCATCGTCGGGGATATGGAGCCAGCAGTCGCCGCCGGTGAGTTCTATCGTGCCGCGCAGCATCGGATACTTCCGGCACAGCAGCGCGAATGCCGCACGCAGCAGCGCCATGTCGATATCGCCAGTGCAGACGGCCACGTAGCTCACGGTGAGTTTGCGCGGCACGAAGCCGTGATCTATCAGTCCCAGGCGGTATTTCATCTCGTTCAGGCCAGGCCGAGGAGGGCGGGGTCGGCGGCGCGGGCGCGCAGCTCCTTCGCCGGGTCCGCGACCAGGCGCCGGGTTCGCATGTCGAGCAGGCCGCTGACGCTGGTCACCTCGGCGACGAGGGTTCCGTCGGGCTTGCGCAGAACATGCTCGACGCGATGGGTTTTGCCCGATCCCCACACGAACGCGCAGGACACGTCGACCTCGTCCTCACCGCGCAGTTCCGCGTGGAAGCGCAGCGTGGTTTCGAGGTTGACCGGCCCGAGACCGTCGGCCAGCAGACGGTCGGGCGACAGCCCCGCGGCCTGACCGCAGGCGAAGCGGGACTGCTCGGTGTATTGCAGGTAGACCGTGCTGGCCACGTGATGGTTGGTGTCGAGCTCATAGCTGCGAACGGTGAAGCGCATCGTGAACGGAGCGGCACTCACAGGTCGGGTCCTCCGGGATTCATCGGGATCGGTGTCGGAGAGCCAGCCTGCCGCTGCCGCGACACCGGTACCAAGACACTGATGACACTGGTGCCAGCAGCACCTGGCAGACGCATCGCGGGATGGCCGATGAGGGACGTGACCGCCCCCTCCCCCCGCCGCACCGAACTGGCCGCGCTCCTGCGCAGCCGTCGCGACCGCCTCTCCCCCACTCAGGTCGGCATCGCGCCCGGATTACGGCGACGCACACCAGGATTGCGACGCGAAGAGGTCGCCGGGCTCGCCGGGGTCTCGGTCACCTGGTACACCTGGCTCGAACAGGGACGCCCCATCAATGTCGGCGCCCACATCCTCGACGCCATCACCGAGTACCCGGCCGCGGCGATCAACACCCGCTGGGACCTGCTGGGCTGCAATAAATCCGCGGCCGCACTGTGGCCCCGGCTCACCGCCCCCGACAGCTCCCGCAACGTCCTGTGGAAACTGTTCACCACCCCCGCGGACCGTCGCTGCTTCGTCAACCGCGCCGCCGGCCTGCCCCACATGGTCGCCTCCTTCCGCGCCGACTTCGCCAACCACCTCGACGACCCGGCCTGGACCGACCTGATCCGCGCACTCGCCACCGCGAGTCCGGAATTCACGCGCCTGTGGGCCAGCCACGACGTCGCCGCCCCACCGACCCAGACCATGACCTACCGCCACGCCACCGTCGGTGACCTGTCGCTGACCCTGACACGCATGGAACTGCCCGCCACCCCCGAAAAGTTCTATCCCGTGATCGAGACCGCCTCTCGTCCATCCGCAACCGTCGCCGGACCTATCGTGGCAGCGGCTGTGGCGGTACATCGATGCAGCCGAGATCGGCGAGAACGGCGCGAACCAGGGGTATCGCGACACTGTTCAGTCCGCCGGGCACATCCAGCACGGGGTGAACATTGACCTCTATGACCATACCGCCGTTCTCGACGACCAGATCCACACCGCCGAAGGACAACCCGACCGCACGACTCGCGGCAATGGCCATCTCGAGGTACCTGCCCTCGAGTGCGTTTACCGGCAGCACCGTCGACACCGCACCCTGCGCCTCGTTACAGGGACGGTCATGATCGCGCTGAATGTGCTCGCACACCCGCAGCACTCGCTCACCATGGACGACGACACGGAATTGATGCCGATCCCCTCGGCTGTCGAGATTCTTCGCATCCCGGCACAGCTGCCACCTCTGCCCTCGCGCGGAGTAATAGGCCGCAGCCTCGAGGACCGCGCTCTCGGTCCGCAGATGGAAGACCCCGCGCCCACCCAAACCGGTCACCGGGCGCGCCCAGACATCACCGCCCAGGCGGCGATACGCCTCCAACGCCTCGCCCGGGGACGGATCACGCAAGGTGACTGTCTCGGCGTGCGGAATCCCCTCGCGTGCAAAGCATTCCACCATTCGCCCCTTGTCGGTAGCGTTGCGCCACCCATCCCGCTCGGCACCCCATGCCCGCACACGGCCGCGCCCCAGCAGCTCGAGAAAATCCTCCAACCTGTGCCGGTCGGCAGGATCGATCTCGTAGACCACCACCGCATCCGGGCGCATCACGACTCCGTCGGCCGCGAGCCACACGCCGGCTTCGTCGAGTCCGGCATCTCCTCGCCCGCCACACATGAACAGTCGGGCGTCGAGCATCACCGGCGCTCGACCGGTCACCGCCACGATCGCCTTCGCCAGGACGTCCCTGCTGTTCTCCGGCGAACCGAGATCAGCGACAACCGCAATCAAACTACCTTCCACCGGCGCACACGCTAGCAAATAGCATTGCCGTGCAAGACATTTCGGGCAATTGCAGGTAATATTCCCCAGCGGCGCGGTCACGTCCCTGCGCCCCGTCCCGCGGCCGTGCGTCGCGCGGAGGCGCCGACGATCGCACGGCGATCCCGGATCGCTCACGCGTATCGCCGCGCGCCCCACCGGAAGCAGCTGCGCAGACACCCTGCTCAACAGACCCGCCCCGCGTGGGCCCATGGGTCGGTCTCCGCCCGCCGCACAGCCGACATGAATCGAGTGGCGACCGTCTGTGTCTCGCTCACCGCAGTTCCCGCAGCACTGCGGCGATACCATCTGCGGCCAACCATTCGCCATAGCTCATCCCGGTGCAAGCACAACTGCGCCGCCGCCAGCTCGAGATCTCCGGCCACGACCACTCCGGCACCCGACGATCGCTCGCCATCATCACCGGTCACCACCCAACGATCGAGGCAGGTGCAGTCGGCTGGTGCCACCGCGATCGGCTCGCGCCGCAAGTCTGGAACAGGTTCGCGCGCAGGACCACTCGCGGGCGGCTGTCCCACGACAGGCGAAGGGTGGTCCATCGAATCCGTTTCCAGCCGAATGGAATAGGTCGTTCAGCCGATGTCGGTGAACTTGCTCGGCCGGAGCATGGGAACTGCATTTCCCGCTTCCGAAGAAGGATCGATATGAACACTGATGACCGGACCGACCAGGCCGAGCGACTCACCGGCGAAGGCAAGATCTACAGCTGCCGCAGCGGTGAGCTGTTCCTCACGACGATCGACGACAAGGGCAAACGCACCACTGTGTCATTGGGGCGTGGTCCGCACACCGACGGGAACGCCACCATTTCCTGCGTCGGCAATCGCGTCAGGACGGTCATCAACTCCTAGATCTTGCCGTGGGAGATCGCCGAGCGAGGTGATGAGGGGGCACCTGCCCGGCGACCGGACCCGCGATCGACCGGTGGTCGGTCGGGCGCGGGAGTCGTTGAACCACTTCGTGAGATCGCGGCTCGGAGGTGATGCGGAGTGGTTCCGGACCGGACCGGGTAGGGTTACCGGCGGCACCAAGCGGCGCGGGGTGGGCAGACTGTCCAGCCGTTGCCGCCGGGTCGCGGCTTGCGGGTCCACTTCGGCGGCGGGTTGCCGGAGCCGCCGTCGGTGGTCTCGGGGTCGCGCGGGGGGCGTTCGGCGCGGAGTTCACCGGTGTGGCCGGCGGGTGCGGCGGTGGCGGTGCCGGGAGCGAGAAGCGGTGCGAGACAGACTGTTGTGGCGAGCACGGCGGCGGCGATACCGGTGCGCACGGGTGTCGGTTGCATGATGTTCCTTCGATCAGCGGGTCGCCTGGATGGCGGGCGGTTCTTGTTCGATCTCCACGCATGAGTGGTTGTGGTATCCGAGGTGACGGCCGAGGTCGGTGAAGAAGCGGTCGATGTCGAGGACCGCCTCGGGCGGGTGGACGCCCGGGGTTCGGGCGGTGCCGTCGATGACCTGGGACATGGCCAGCGCCAAGGGGATTCCGGTGGCACGAGCCCGGGGCTGGCGCCCATCCCGGCCCGCCCAACACCAGAGCTCTCATATCCTATCGCCTACATAACTATCGTTTCGTATACGATCCACTCTAGCACGATAGTTCTAGTAGACACGAGATTCGGCACGGAAGCACCGCGAAAGGAAGCGACGACTCCCCGCAAGGGGTCGGCACGTTCACACCGAGATTCGAATACGTTGAGGCGTAGGTGAATTCACCGCTGGGACCAGGTCCTGCGGCGTGATGTCGCGGCGACTACCGGGTGCGCGAACCCACGGCAGGAGCCGACCCGTTGATGGCCTCCCGCACGGCCTCGGAATACACCCGGAAGAGCCGCGGGGATGCGAGCACCTCGAATTTCTCGAGTTCTGCCCAGCATTCCGCCACGACCGCGCGCGCCTGCGCGCCGATCCACGGCCGCGGCAGCAGCTCCGGCGGCAGCAGCGGATCCGGATCCATCGCCCGGGTGAACTCCGCGGCTATCTCGATCTCGATCGTCAAGAGTTCGGTACCGGTGAGCGCGCCGGTTCGCAGTGCACGCAACCGGCTTTCGGCAACCGCGTGCAGTCGCATATGCCCGACCGCGAGCCGGTCCAGTGGCCACAACTGCGCGGCGAGGGCGTGCGGCGAGTCGAGTCCGCCGACCCGCAGATCCCGCGTCGTCATGGTCGAGATGTATTCACCGACACCGTGTTCGGCGGCCGCGGCGGCGATCCGCTCCTCCCAGGCATTCGCGCAGACGTAGAGGCCGCCCTGAACCGCCGCACCACCCAGGTGAACGATGCTGTCGCGCATGGCGTCCCGCGCGGATCGCGCCGTTTCGGGCACCGCGAAGGCCACCAGATGCCACACCCCATCCCACGGCGCCGCCCCGCGATCCTGCGCGAACATGTAGCGGATGAACTCCAGATCGGGTGCGATGGCCGCGCGCGTACGGTCGGACGCGTACAGCACGGCCCGGCGGCCGCGCCCCTCCTGCGTGAACTGCCCCTCGGCCACCAACCGCTTGATACACAGCCGCACCTGCTGATCACTCATCCCGAGCGTATTCGCCACCGCGTACAACTCGCCAGCGTCGATCGTGGAGTCCTCGCGGATCATGCTCTCCACGAGCGTGCGCGTCGGAATCTCGACGGCAGCGTCCCGCTCGGCGCCCACACTCACCCCTTCGGATCGATCGCAGCCGGATCAGCATTTCTTTCGGTCATCCTACGATCGATTCGCGGACAATCGTTCACGCCCCGTCGTGATGCTCGCGGCCGACCGGAGCGAGCGCGCTCAGTGCCGGCGGATCCGGGCGCCGCAATCTCTCTCGATACGGGTCGAGGCGCAGGTCGTCACCAGCCGGAGCACACGTTCGAGATCCCGGAAGAAGAGCTCCGGATCGATGATCGCACTGGCAAGGTGCACGCCGGGCCGCCGAACGGCATCGTCGAGTAGCTGATAGAGACCCAGCGCCAGTGATATTCCGGTGGCCGTCGCCGTGTCGATCGTCAGCAGGGAGTCCTCGAGCGGTACGGACAGCCGTGCCAGCACCACCTCTGCACGCTCCGGGTTCGCCCCGGTGGCGACGCCGAAGAACGGCGGCGACGTTGTCGATGACCCGAAGACGACCGAAGCCGGGGATGCCTGGACGCCACGCATCGAAGAAGTCACCAACCGGCCGTCCCGACGCGATAAGACCGTCCCGCCGATCCGCCCCGTCCGCAATGCGTGGGTACCGGTGGAGGCCACGAAAACGTCGCGCACGCAACCCAGCTCACGCGCCGCGGTCAACGCGAGCAGAGTGCCGATCCCCAGACTCGCACCCATCCCGGCGATCGCGCACACACCGCCCGCCCGCGCTTCGACCTCGAGTTCGCCCCTGCGCAGAGTCGGTTCCCACTCGTCGCAGGCATCGAGGTAGTGGGTCCCGGTCTCGATCGCGACCCGCAGGACGGTGAGACCGCATTCGCGATACGGCCCAACAGTATCGAGCACAACGTCCGCCGCCCGCAGCGCACCGAGCAGGTGGTCCCGATCGGTGAGCTCCACCCCGTGCGCACGGATGGACCGCCGGCGGTCGGCGATTCGATCGGCCACACGTTCGGCTGTACCGAGGTCAGGATCCGCGATCACGATCTCAGCGACACCGGGCAAGCCCGCTGCGGTCGACACCGCCGCTTCGCCGGCCGCCGCTCCCCCCAGAACAAGCACCCGCACAACACTCTCCGATCAGTACGACATCATTGGATTCGGCCGGCTTTCGCGGCCATGGGCGTTCCGTGAGCCGGCGGGACCTCGCCGAGGCCGCCGTAGACGTCCTTGCCCTGTGCTCGGGCTCGAGCGACCATCTCATCGGCCCCCATCGAAGCCCCGCCGATGCGCAGGACCGCGTCGCATCGGGTCAGCAGTTGCTCGGCGATCGGATGGAAGATCTCCTCGAAAACGGTGTCTCCGAGATGAATGCTCCCCGCGATCTCGAGCAGCGGCAGGGCCAGGGCCTCACCGGTGACAGGCAGGTGCCCGGCTCGGAACAGCGCCAGCGCGGCCCGGTTCATCGCATGAAGGTTTGCGGCGATCTTCGACGGGTCGTCGCCGGTACCGGACCGGTACGGCCCCGCCACGAGAATCATCAATGTGCGCGGCTCGCTCGTCATGGGCACCTCCTGGAGGGATAGCGCGATTCGGCTTGGCAGATGTGATGGGCCGCGTCTTCGCCGGCGCGGACGGCGCCGTCCATGTATCCGTTCCAGATGCGGGATTGTTCGGCCCCGGCGAAGAGGATCGGGCCGTGCCGGTCTGCGAGGGTGGGTCCGATGCGGGTGATCAGACCCGGCGGCACGGTGGGCATGCAGCCGGCAGTGAACTGCTCCGCACGCCAATCCCGTTCGATGTAGTCGAGCGGGCGTTGCGCTTCGGGTCCGAAATAGCTTGTCAAGCAGTCGATTACCGCACTGCGGCGAGTTTCCGGGTCGGAGAGTCGGTCCGGCGTCGCGGCGTTCCGGCCGGTGCCGTCGGCGACAAAGGCGGTGAGGATGCCGAGGCGGGCATCCGGTGGCGAATTGTCGACCGTCACCGGCGCCGGGCCCAGGTCGCCGAGAGCCTGGCCGCTGAGGCCCGCGGCGCGCCAGAACGGCCGCGGATAGACGGCGTGCGCCTTCATCCCGGCGTGAGCGCCGATACCGGCGGTCGCTTCGGCGAGTCCATATGGCAGAGATGGCCGGAACGCGATCGAGCGACGGTCCGCAGGGCTCAACGCAACGATCACGTACCGGGTTGTCACCACCCGCTCGCCGGAGTAGACGGCCGCGCCCTCCGCGGTGGCATCGATACGGGTCACCGGGCGCGCGAGTTCGACGGTGTCGCCGAGGTCAGCGGCCATCCGCGCGGCGAGCAGTTGCGATCCGCCGGCGAAGCGCAGTTCCTGTGCGCCGCCGGTCATGTCGAGTAGCCGGTCGAGCCCTCCCGCCGATCGGATGCGGATCAGAACCGAGAGAAGTGAGATGTCCGCGGGGTTGCCGCCGAAGGTCAATCCACTGATCACGTCGAGCAGATGACGGGCGCCGGTGGTGCGCAGCTGTCGGCGCAGGAACTCGTCGAGGGTGCGGCCGTCGAGTTCGGCGGCGCCGTCGGCGACCCACGGGCGATCGAGATCGATTCGGCGAGACATCGACTCCAAGCGCATCAGCGCCCCGGCCAGGTCCAGCCCGATCAGCGGAAACGGATACGGCACACCGAATCGGTAGGTGCGCCGCTTGCCGCCGAGAATCAGCACCGAACGCCCGCGGTCATAGCTGGCGAATGTCGGAACGCCGAGCTCGCGCCCCAACGCCAGCACTCGATCCTGGCCAGGACCCACCCACTGCCCGCCGCCTTCGACGACGGTTTCGGCGTCGACGCGCTGATTCAGCACACGCCCGCCCACCCGGTTCGCCGCCTCGAACACCGCTATCCGACGAATCCCGTTCTGCCACAGCCGACGTGCGGCCACCAAGCCGGACAGGCCGGCGCCGACCACGACGACATCCCGCTCGAAGACCTCATCCATGGCAAGACCGATGCAACAGCCCCGCGCTGTCCGGGCTGATAGCCCACACGACTCCTCCTACGATCGAAAAATAACCGTTCACATTCGATACGATCGAATGTAGCATGAACGAATAGTCGCTGCGGGAGGAAGCTCATGCGGGTTCGCCACAGCCTTGATCGACACGGAAACCATCTCGCCGCACGGAATCTCAACAACTCTGGGCACCTCTGCGCCCTGGAAGCGCTGCGCGGCCTCAGCAACCACGCCCGCACAGCACCGGATGCGCCCGTGCCGCACCTCGCGAAATAGCGCACACCCCATGGCATCTCGACGGGCCTTCGCCGAACCCCTCAGACCAAAGGCGGCAGAGCACCGAGTTCAGCTGTCTCGCAGTGACGCACGAGTGCGCGGTCAGCGTCCAGTGTCGCTCAACGCTGCATTGCCGAAACACCGCTTGCTGGGCGGTCTTTGGGCCGGCGATGCTGAGTGAACATCCGAACAGGCTCGAAAGGCTGTCCATGCGCAAGATCATCGAATCCACCTTCGTCACCACCGACGGAGTTGTCGGCGAGCCACATCAGTGGGGTACGCCGTACTGGGATGACGAGCACAGCGAGTACGGGACCCGGCTGCTGTTCGCCGCCGATGCGCTCTTGCTCGGCCGCGACACCTACGAGGGATTCGCGCAGGTGTGGCCCACGCGCCCCGCTGAAGATCCCTATACGGCTCGCATCAACGCCATGCCCAAGTACGTCGCGTCCCGCACCCTCGCACAGCGGGACACGACATGGAATGCCACTGTCCTGCAGGGGAATATCGTCGACGCCGTGCGCGCCGTCAAGGCGCAGGACGGTGGTGACATCCTCAAGTTCGGCACCGGCTCGCTGTCACACACACTGCTCGAGGCCAAACTGGTCGACGAATACCACTTCTGGGTCTTCCCGGCCATCGCAGGCGCCGGCGATCGGCTGTTCGACGGCTACGCCGAACTCACCCATCTCCAATTGCTCGGGACGACCGTCTTCAAATCCGGCATCGTCGTGCACCGCCTCGCCCCGCAGTGAATGCCGATGAATCGCGGGGCGGTTCGCGCCCGGATAGGCTCCAGCCCTCGCCACGGATAACCTCCGCTGGTGAGGGGAGGACACCTCGGACAGCTTCGCGATTCAGAGCTCGAAGATGAATTCGCTTGCGCTGGCCTGTTTATGGCTCATACCGGGCGGGAAGGCGGCACCGGGATCCAGTTCGACTTCACTGGTGGTGGGGTTCCAGCGGAAGTAGCAGGAACCGGTGGGGTTGTAGATGTAGGTTTCCTGGTCACGCACATAGAGTGCGGTGGTGACCGAGCGGCCGTCCTCGAAGGCGAGGGCGATGGGCAGGAAGTCGGGGTCGTTCTGGGCGAGCCATCGCTCGCTGAGTCCCGGGTCGGCGCCGGCGGTGTTCACCTTCATCGCGTAGGTGCGGTCGGGGCGCGTCGCGTTCACGAAGCGGGCGGCGATGAACCGGGTGCTGCGGTACGTGACAGTGAAGACCGACAGGCCATGGATGGCGCTGATATCGGGCTGATCGGTGTCCCATTCAGCGTAGGCGCCACCGAAGCCGTAGTGCTGCCAGGCCATTACTTTGGCGGTCGCGCCCACTCGGACGGAGAGGAATCTGTCATTGAGTTGCCCGGGGACTTCCACTACGCCGTCGTTCGTGCTGTAGGGAAAAGAATCACCCTGAAAATCGCGCTGTGTGAAGAAGATTGCTTCATTGGATTGCGGAGTGGTCATCTCCGTACCTTCCATTGTGACTACCGAGCATTCGGTATCGGAAAGGCGCCCCCGGTCGGCGCTGACCGCGCTGACGCTGCCGATTCAGTGTCCGATCGCTGTTCCCCGTCCGGGAGAGTCGAAAGTCCTCGGCCAGTGGGGATCCGCTCAGTCGGCTCGGGGCGGCTTCAGCGGTGGGAGCCGATGCAGGAGATCGGTCATGCCTTCCAGGGGATGGCCTTGTTGCAGCGTGGTCACGGCTCGGGTGAGCTGGATGCACGCATCGTCGACCGCGCGGCGGGCGTGGTCGCGCTGTGCCGTGAGGGTCGCGTGGAGCAGGGCTGTGAGGGCAACCGAACCGTTGAATGCCTGCAGCACAACCATTTTCGTGGTGAGGTCGAGGTCGGCGAACGCGGGGAGATTTCTGGAGGCCGCGTAGGAGGCGACCGTGGAGGAAATCAGGGCGCACGGTACGGTGCCGGCCAGGTGGAAGCGCAGTCCGGCCCAGATGAGGAAGGGAAAAGCGAGGAACAGCATGTTCGCGGCCACGGCGGTCGCGGCGAGCACGACCGCGAGCGTGCCCGCGAACAGAGCGATAGCCTCGGCGATCCGCCATGGCCCCAGCGTCCGGGGTTTCGCGCCCGAACCAAGGAGCAGGATGAGCGGTGCGACCGTGAGCACGCCCATCGCGTCGCCGGTCCACCAGACGAACCAGGTCGGCAACCAGTGGTCCGGTGACAGCGCACCCGCGACCAGCAAGGTCGTGCTGCCGACTGTTGCACTGACCAGCATTCCGGTGAGCGCGCCGAGGAACACCAATGCCAGCACATCGGTGATCCGGTCGAATCCACGGCGAAATCCGACCCGTCGGAGCAAGAGATACGCCACGAGCGGGGCCGCCGTATTCCCGGCCGCGATCACCAGGATGGCCGGAAGCTGCGGCCCGAGAACGAGGTTGACCGCGAACGCGCCGAGGGTGATACCCGGCCATACCCGCGGGCCCCGTAACAGCAGGCACGCGAGAGCGATTCCGGTCGGCGGCCAGAACGGTGTCACCTGGTGCTCGACCAGCGCCATCCGCAACCCGACTTGCGCGGAGGTGAAGTACGCGACGGCGACGGCCACGATCCACAGCACGAGAACGACGTGGCCGCGAACCCGGCCCACCGGCAGCTGAGGGCGCATCGTCTAGCCCTCCGCGGGGAGCGGGGCCGACCAGCGCAAGGTGGTTCCGCCGCGGACATTCCCGGTGGCATCGAAGTGGCCGCCGCACTCGCGGGCCCGGACGGCCAGGTTGGCCAGTCCGCTGCGGCGGCGGACGGAGGTGTCGAGGCCGACCCCGTCGTCGGCGACCTCGAGGGTGACCTCGTCGGCGACGGTGAGGCCGACGGTGACGGTGCGGGCGGAGGCATGGCGCACCACATTGCTGAGTGCTTCACGCAGAACGACTTCCACGGTCTCGGCGAGCGCGTCGGGCAGGACGGAGATCGGGCCGGAAAGGTGGATCGTGGTGTGCAGGGCGGTCTCGGTGGTCATGTCGGCGACGACGTCGTGCAGGCGGGTGTGAAACGTCGGCGCCCCCGGTCTCGTGTCGTGCAGGTTGAAGATCGTCTGGCGGATGTCGTTGACGATGGCCTGGAGATCGTCGATCGTGCGGGTGAGCCGGTCCCGGATGGGCGCGGAGCGGGCGCGCTGGAGAGTGCCCTGCAAGTCCATGCCGGTGGCGAAGAGTCGCTGAATCACCTGGTCGTGCAGGTCGCGGGCGATGCGTTCGCGGTCGGTGAGCACGTCGAGTTCCCGCATTCGCCGCTGATTGTCGGCCAGTTGCCAAGCCATCGCGGCCTGATCGGCGAAGACGGCCATCATCGCGAGCGCGGATTCGTCGAAGTCGGCCGCATCGGGCGGGCGGAGCACCGCGAGCACGCCGATCACCGAATTGCGGGCGCGCAGTGGCAGCAGCAGCACCGGGCCGAAGCAGGACAGGGCATGTCGCATCGGGCGATAGGCCAGCCTCTCGGCCGTCGCTACGCAACCGGTCCGGAACACCCGGCCGATGTGCGAACCGTCGAGCGGGATGCGCTGCGACAGAAAGGACTCCGCATTGTGGCCGGAGCCGGCCGCAACGATCAGCTCGCGCACGTCGTCGTCCGGTACATCCGGGTCCTCCGGGAGCGCGATGAACGCGCACGCCGCTCGGGTGAGTGTGAGCGCGCGCTGGGCGACGAGGCTGAGGATCTCCGAGGGTTCTCCGCAACCCAGCAGTTCGGTCGCCGCGTCGCGGGTGGATTCCAGCCAGCGCTGGCGAATTCGTGCATCTTGGTAGAGCCGAGCGTTCTCGATCGCGATGCCCGCGGCCGCCGCCAGAGCGCGGACCACGAGTTCGTCGTCCTCGGTGAACTCCCGGCCGTCGGTCTTCTCGGTCAGGTAGAGATTGCCGAATACCTCGTCGCGCACCTTCACCGGAACACCGAGAAAGGTCTTCATCGGCGGATGATTCGCCGGGAAGCCGACCGATGCCGCATGAACCGAAAGGTCGCTCAAGCGAAGCGGTTTCGGCTGCGCGATGAGCAGCCCGAGCACCCCCTCACCGTGCGGCAGCTCGCCGATCAGCTCGCGGGTGCGATCGTCGATGCCCTCGTAGACGAATTCGGCGAGATTGTTGCCCAGCTCGCGTGTCTCACGGACGCCGAGCGCGCCATACCGGGCATCGACCAGTTCGATGGCTGTATGCACGATCGAGCGGAGTGTGTCGTCGAGGTCCAAGCCCGCCGAGATCACCAGCATGGCCTCCAGCAGCCGGTCCATTCGACTCTGCATGCCGGCGAGCTGGCCGATTCGCTCCTGCACTTCACCCAGCAACGCCCGCAAACGCAACTGAGAGGGCGCGTCGGCCCAGGGATCATGGCCGCCGCGGGCGCCCGGCTCACGTGGCATGGCCGCCATTGTGCACGGAGCCAGGTCGTGCCGGAGGCGGTATTCAGCGTCATTGACAAGACCGCCGCGTGTCGGTTGCGCCGGTGATGCACCGATCGAGCGCAACAGCGCTCGGGCGTCGATTCGGGCCATGGCGGGACTTTCGGCTCTGTCGACGCCATTCATGCAGTGGTGCTATTGGTGCGCCCACTGCGAGTCACGAGGAAGAACGGGGTAGCGAACGTGAGTACGTGCGAGGGACTGCGAACTTCCCGGGCCCGGACCGAGGTGATCACATGCGGCGCGGTCCCGGCGGCCATGACGGCTCGAGCGGAGTGGCTGATCGAGCGAGTGCTGCGCCGGCACGATCTCGACGCCGACGCGCGGGTGCGGCTGACCCGGTCACGGGCGGCGAACGACGAACTCGTCGTGCAGGTGAATCTCGATACTGCCCGCACACCGATCCGGACACAGATCAGCGGCCCCACCGGCTTCGCCTTGACCTTCGCCGCGGAGCGGTTGGACCGCCACATACACCGGATCACGACCGCCGAGGGCCCGCGGAACTGGCCCGACCCCAGTCGGGCTCCGTTGGCGCTGGTCACGGCCGACCGGCCCATCGTGCGGCGTAAGGCCGGCTACCCGCTGCCCCGCGACATCGCCGATGCCATCGCCTTGATGGAGGAGATGGACTTCGACGCCTGCCTGTTCACCGACGCGATGGCGGGTGAGGACGCGATGGTGTACTGGTCGGGGCCGCTGGGTGTGCGATTGGTCCGGCAGCGGCGGATGAATGCGCCGAAACAGGCGAAGCTGTTGCGGCTCACCGTGAACCCGCATCCCACGGGCGTTCTCACCGAGCCGCACGCGGTGGCCCGGCTGTGTGGTTACGGGCTGCCGTTCCTGTTCTTCACCGATGCGCACGACGGGCGCGGCCGCCTGCTGTATCGGCGGTACGACGGCGACCTCGGGATGGTCGTCGCCTGTGATGGATGAGATCGATCTGTGATGGATGAGATCGATCCTGGGCCGACGGCCCACCGGGCACGGATTCGGGGTAGCCGTACCCGGTAGGCCGCCGTGGCGGGTCGGTACCGTGGCATCCACATCCGGGTGGCGGACGATACGCGTGAGCGATCCGGGATCGCCGTGCGATCGTCGGCGCCTCCGCGCGACGCGCGGTCGCGGGGCGGGGCGCAGGGACCGAACCGATTGGCTCGCTCGTCGATCGACGTCGCTCGACACGATACGTCCGCAGACCCCTGGTGCGATGTTCCGACTGGCGGTAACCGACGGATTCAGTATGTGCGCGAACGGATTCGCGGTGGCAGAGGCAAGCGGCCTCGCCGCTGCGGGACTTTGGTCCTCGAACCGTGGGGACAACATCGGTTCCCCTGAGCGATGGGTGCCGGACTGTCGACATTCGGGGCAACCCGGCCGGGGTCAAGCCGAGCGGCGTGCATCGCCCACGTTATGTAGCTACGCATTCGCTGTCTGTCGAATAGGGAAGCAGGACGCCCGCGCATATGGGGCGGACTGTCGTGAAATCGCTGAAATTTCACGCCCGAGCGCAGCGAGTGGCTACTCTCACGAGGAGTTTGCTATCTATTGGCTCACTCGCGCTGTACTCGGCAATACCCTCAACCAGGAGGATGCGGTGGTCAGCAGTTCGAAGTCCCGGCGCGTCCGGGCAGCCATAGCGATGGGTCTGGTGGGCGCGGTCGCCTTGGCCTCGGTCGCTTGTTCGTCGGATTCCTCGACGGATTCCTCGACACCCGGCTCGTCGGCGGCGCCAACGGCCGATGATCTGGCGGCACTGGCCTACACCTACACCTATCCGCTGGTGTCGGTGGAGGTGACGCGACGGCAGTCCACGAACTATCCCGCACCGGATCCATCGATCGGCGCGGCCCCGATGAATCAGCTCGCCCCGCTGCACTTCTTGCCCGACGCGAAGTTCACCGGCGTGGTGCGCCCCAATGTCGACACCCTCTACACGTCGATGTTCTTCGACGTCTCGCAGGAGCCCCTGGTGGTCAGCGTGCCCGATATGGGCGGGCGGTATCACCTGTTCCCGATCCTGGACGCGTGGACCAATGTCGACGCCTCCGCCGGACCTCGCACCCTCGGTGACGTGCACGGTTACCAGTTCGCCCTGGTCGGGCCGAACTTCCACGGCACGCTGCCCGAGGGCGTGCACGAATACCAGCTGCCGACCGATTCCGGGTGGATGATCGGCCGCATCCAGGTCAACGGCCCCGACGACGTGCCGAACGTGATGGCGATCCAGAATCAGATGACAGCGATCCCGCTCAGCGCCTACGGCACCGCCTACACCCCGCCGACCAACACCGACCTGCACCCGGACTGGCCCAAGGACCAGGCAGTCGGCAAATACATCCACGACCTGACCCCGCAGCAGTACTGGGATCTGTACTACACCAGCCTGTCCCACACCCAGACCCGCCCGGACGACAAGGCCACGCTCGACCAACTGGCCACGATCGGATGGTCTCCGGACACGAAGCTCGACCTGAGCTCGCTGCCCGAGTCCGAGCGCGCCCGCTGGGAACAGGCGTGGCCGAAGGCGCTGTCGAAGATCGAAGCCGATCTGGGCAACAAGGAGGTCAACGGGTGGAAGATCGCGCGCAGCGACATCGGTGACTACGGCACCGATTACGCCGCTCGCGCGCTGGTGGCCTACGGCGGACTCGGCGCGAACCTGCCCCAGGACGCCATCTACCCGGCCACCCGCGTCGACGACAAGAACACCCAGCTCGTCGCCGACCACGCCTACGTGCTGCACTTCGCCGCCGACCAGATCCCGCCGGTCAAAGGCTTCTGGTCCCTGACCATGTACAACGAGCAGGGCTTCTTCGTCGACAACCCGATCAACCGCTACGCCGTACGCGGCGAACGCCTGGCCAAGAACCCGGACGGATCGGTCGACATCTACATCCAGCGCGAAAACCCCGGCCCGGAAAAGGAATCCAACTGGCTGCCCGCTCCGGCCTCGGGCGAATTCAACCTGATGCTGCGCACCTACTGGCCCGACCGGACCATCGTGGACGGCACCTGGAACCCACCCGCTGTCACCCGAACCAACTGAACGCCACAAGCCCCCGGGCAGAGACAGCGGGCGAAGGGACAGCGGGCCTGGCTGCCTCATCTCTCGATCGAGCGCAGCCTCCACCAGGTCAGCGCGAGACTGACACCCAGCAGACCGCTCATCACGAGGACCGCGGTGGCGTCCCAGCCCCGCCCCAGCCAGGGACCGCGCAGGACCGCCCCGGCATAGGTGAGCGGAATGAGTTCGCTGAGGCCGGACATTGCGCCGGGCATCACTTCCCGGGGCGGGCCGGCGCCACCGAGCAGCAGAAAAACGAAGAACATCAGAACCCCCAGACCTTGCGCGGCACGGGCGGTCGGCAGCATCACGCCGACGCAGGCTCCCAACACCGCGAAAGCGACGGTGATCAAGACGAACCCGGCCAGCACGCCGAGCCAATCGTGCGGCAGCGCACCGTGATACCCGACAGTCGACAGCGCGGTCAGCAGGATCGCCCCGACGGCACCGGTCACCACTGCAATGATCACGTGCGCGCCGATCAATGTCGTCGGCGTCAGTGCCGACGCGCGAAATCGGAGCAGTATCCCCTGTTCCCGGTAACCGGCCAGGTGTACCGGGACCGATAGGACGCCGACCGTCGCGACAACCAGGGCGACATAGGCGGGCGCGTAGAAGTCGACGGCGCCGACCCCTTCGTCGACGTCCGGGTTCGGCTGGTTGCCGAACAGGCCGTTGAGGATGTACAGCATGATCAGCGGCAACACGAGCACGAAAACCACCGTGATCGGTTCCCGGCCGAACAGCTTGAGTTCGACCCAGGTGATCTCCCGCAGAGCTCGCATGCGCTCAACCCCTTCGTGCCGCGTCGAGATGTCCGGCAGTGGTGCCGGTCAGCGTCAGATAGGCATCCTCGAGCGAGGGCAGTTCTATTCGCAGGTCGAGTGGTTCCTCGCCGTGGCTCACCAGTGCGTGTGCCACCCGGGCGGCCAACGGTCCCGACCCCGTGACTTCGACCCGGTCGCGGGAGCGCTGCACCCGGGCGACACCCGCCACCTGCCTCAGATAATCGAGATCATCGGGATCGCGCGCGGTGAATCGCACTGTGCTGCTGCGGGTTTGGGCAGCCACCAGCTCCGCCGGAGTGCCGGCGGCCACCACTCGTCCAGCCGTCAGCACAACGACCCGATCGCACAACCGGGCCGCCTCGTCCATGAAATGCGTGACCAGCAGCACCGCGGTGCCTCGTTCCCGCACCGCCTCGACCAGTTCCCAGGCCACTCGCCGAGCGGCCGGATCCAATCCGGTGGTCATTTCGTCGAGGATGACCACGCGCGGATCGTTGACCAATGCCAGGGCGACGAACAACCGTTGCCGCTGCCCTCCGGACAGGTCTCCGAACGCGGTGGTGCGCCGGGACCGCAGCCCCCACTCGTCCAGCAGCAGTTCCCAGGGCGGCCCGTGCGGGGACAGCGACGAGAACAGTCGCAGCGCCTCCCACACCTTGATTCGATCCGGCAGCGCGGAGTCCTGCAACTGGCTGCCGACCAGTCGTCGCACCTTCGCCGGTTCCCGTCTCGGATCGGCGCCGAATATCTCGATCTCGCCTCTATCGGCTCGGCGCAGGCCCAGCACACATTCGACCGTGGTGGTCTTTCCGGAGCCGTTCGGTCCGAGCAGGCCGAGGATCTCGCCCTTGCCGACCTCGAACGACACATCGTTCACGGCCACCGTGTCGCCGTACTGTTTGCGCAGGCCGCGTACCCGCACCGCGGTACCCATATCGGTTCACCTCAACCGCGAGAAGCACTGATGTCCCGATATCGAGAGTCGTTCATTCGTCATGCTGCGCACAGGGCCGCGGTACCGCAAAGCCGAGGACCAACGCCCCTTCTCACCGCAAACCCGACGCCGCCGACCTCGAAGCAGGGATTGTTCCGCGATCCACGCGGCGCCCGTGAGTGTGCTTACGCCGTTGCGGAGCGCTCCGACGTATCCTGACTACATTGGTCAGGAGCGGTTATGGCCTGGTGGAAAGACGATCCGGATCTGGTGCGGTACTACCGCGAGCAGGACCGCAAGTACGCCGAGCGGCGCGCCGAGATCGATATCGCATTGATCCGCGGCCGATCCGACATCGACGCGGTCAACCGCCGGATCACGGCGGCCGAGGATGCCGAACAGGCCCGGTGGCGTGCGCGAAACCGCCGGTTCGCCGAGAACCTCCGTGACTCCGCCGAGCGCACGTTCGACGACTGCGATCATTTCGACGAGTCGGCCTGCCGGCGCTGGGCCGACGGGATTCATCGGATCTTCCGCACAGCAGGCGACGATCACGCCGAAATCCATGCTCTGCTCGACGATTTCCGCGGCGCCGCAGCCGCGCTCCAGCGTGGTCTGCGCGGTATCGCCGACCTGCTGGGCCTGGAGTTGCCGCCGGACGCCGTACCGGTTCGGGCTCCGTTGACCGAACTGTTGCGAGAGCTCGGCCTCCCGGATCTGAGCAGAACGCTGTCCCACCAGCCGGCGACATCCACCATTGATGTGAGCGAATTGCGCTTCCGCATCCTCACCTGCGCCCACCTGCGCGCACGAACCCGCCATGAGTGGCTGTCCGAACTGCGGCCGCCGCCACACCGTCCGGGCTGGACCATTCCGCCGTGGGCGATCGATGAGTTGCCCACCGACACGGTATTCGACCTACGCCGACGGGTGACGCTCGAGTCTCGCCATGCCGCCCTCGACGCCGGCTTGATCACCAGTTCCTTGGAACTCCTGGCAACCTATGCCCACTGAGCGTTCAGTTCGAGGTTTTTCGACACGTATCACCCTGGCAGCAAGGATCTTTGGCCAACATTCGGCTGGCAGGTCGCTGCCGCGGTCGCCCGACTCCACGCAGGGTGCTGAGATCCGCAGCCCGGGACGATATCGGCGCCGACATCGTGGGCCATCGAATACGACATTCTATGCCAATTCACCGAAATACTGTGGGGCACAGACCATTTGATGACCCTTCCGGCAGCTCCTATGCTGGGATGGAAGGAATCTCGACCGTGATGCACGCTCAGAGAAGGGAACCGAGGCCATGCAGCGCCCGCGCCAGCGGATCCGGCTGTCCTCGATCCAGGTGTCCTGGTCGGAATCCGACGCCGCGTTCGTGGCACGCTCCGACCAGTTTCCCGGGATCGCCCACAGTGACCCCCATTCGTCGCTGGCAGCGGTCGACGGCCTACTCGAGACAGTCGAGGCCGCACCCGTGCGCAACATCGACAGACCGCACTAGCAATCGGGGTTCCCGAGACGGCGAATCGCGAATCTCCACACCCCGGAGTGCGGGTCACCAATGCGAAGATAGGTCGATCGGCCGATCCGGGCGTCACCGTGGCGCGCACACCATTGGCTAGAGGCAAAGCTCAGGGGCGCGGACCTCTTCGCATCAGACCTCGAAAACGCTTTCCTGCACGGGGATTTCACGGAAGCAACCTTCTTCTCAGCGAACCTGACGAACGCACATCTCGGGGGTGCGAATCTCACGGACGCAGATCTGCGGAAAGCCGATCTCACCGGTGCGGATTTGGCTGGGGCGAATCTGGCCGGCGTCTACTTCGACGAAACGACGAAGTGGCCCGGCGGTTCTCCGCCACCCGGCGTATCGGCCCGGTACCTGCCACGGGAGGTGGAGATGGCGCGCTGCGGCCGGGGCGAGTTCATGGTTTCGATTCCTGCTGGTTGACACCACGGTGGTGAGCTACGACCAGGCGCGCAATCGTGGTGATCGCATGTCCAACGGCTCGGCCGACCGCGTCGAATCGGCATGACAATCGCGCTAGTCGGAGAGTTTGGTCGCCATGCCGGGGAGGCGGTCGACCATGGCTACTACGTAGTCGGCGATTAGTTCTATGAGGACTGGGCGTTCGACTTTTAGGCCGCCGTCCAGCCAGACCAAGGTCAATTCGGCGGCGCCGCCGGTGATGAGTTGGGCCAGGGCGGTTATGGCGGTGTCTTCGCCTTCGGGGATGTCGAGGAGGAGGCGGGTTTGTTCGATGATCAGGGCGGCTACTTCGCGCATGCCGGCGAAGCGGCGGCGCATGAGGGCTTCGCTGCCGTAGGCCTGGGCGAAGGCTATGTTGGCGCGGCGGGGGTCGTCGGTGACGGAGATGATGAGGGCGGCTACGCCTGCTCGGATCTTGTCTTCGGCGCTGCCGGGGGTTGCGTTCATGGTGAGGCGGGCTTGGTCCAGGGCCTCTTGCTGGACTTCGGTGAGGAGGGCGCCTGCCAGGGCGTCGAGGTCGGGGAAGGATTCGTAGAAGAAGCGGGGGCCTACGCGGGCTTGTTCGCAGACGCCGCGGACGGTGAGGGCGGACAGGCCTTGGGAGCCGACTATGTCCAGGGCGGCGTCGAGGAGGCGGCGGCGGCGTTGTTCCCGGCGTTCGTCGGTGGTGGTTCCGCGATAGGTGCCGCTGAATTCCCGGGTCACTCAGCCAGCTTCGCATAGATGTCCGGAAACGACCATTTACGGAAACGGTTGTTTCCGCTACCGTTGGGGGAGGTATCCCGGAGGGAGACGATCATGAATCTCCTTGTGCCCAGCGATCTTCCGGTTCGCGGAACGCTGCGGGCCCATCATGTGCGGGCGCTGGTCAATCTGCGGGCGCGCAGTGCGGCGGCGCGGATCTCGCGGGCGTATCCGTCGGTGCCGCGGGCGCTGGCCGTGCCGCCCGCGGGCAGTGGGTTGCGGCCCGTGATGGGGGATGCCGGGTTGCCGGGTATCGGGCATCTGCTGAGTTCGCTCGGGGATTCGCTGGACTTCTCGCGGGAGCGGTTCGAGCGGTTCGGGGCGGTCAGCTGGTTCGGGATCTTCGGGCGGCCGGTGGTCGGGATCGGCAGTCCGGATGCGGCGGAGGCGGTGCTGCTGGATCGCAAGCACGTGTTCTCCGCGCAGCGGGGGTACGAGTACCTCATCGGGCCGTTCTTCCACGGCGGAGTCCTGTTGCGCGACTTCGACGAACACCTGCACCACCGGCGCATCTTGCAGCAGGCGTTCGGGCGGCCGAGCCTCGTCGGGTACCTGGACCTCACCACGCCGCATCTGGACGCCGGGATGGCCGCATGGCAGCCGGGCCGCGACTTCCGGCTCTACGACCACGCGAAACAGTTACTGCTGGAACAGGCCACGGTGGTGTTCGCCGGCGCCCGCCTCGGACCCGAGGGCACCCGCCTCGGCTACGCCTTCGAGGACGCCGTGCGCGGCGGGCAGGCCATGATCCGCGCGAAGGTGCCCGGCGGCGTCTGGTCGCGCGGCCTGCGCGGGCGGCGCATCCTCGAGGAGTACTTCCGCCGGGAACTGCCCCGCAAGCGCGCCGGCGATGACGCCGACCTGTTCAGCGTGCTGTGCCGGGCCGCGGCCCGCGAGGACGACTTCACCGACGAGGACATCATCTCGCACATGATCTTCGTGATGATGGCCGCGCACGACACCAGCACCATCGCCATCTCCATGCTGGTCTACGAACTGGCCCGCCATCCGGAATGGCAGGAGCGGCTGCGAGCCGAATCCATTGCCCTGGAATCGGATTCCCTCACCTACGACGACCTGGCCCGGCTGCCGAGCCTGGACCTGGCGTTCCGCGAGACCCTGCGCCTGCACGCGCCGGTCGGCCAGGAGGTGCGGGAAACCATCGCCGACACCGATATCCTCGGCTACTACATCCCGCAGGGCACGCTGATCATGATCGGCGCCGTCCCCCTCATGCGCAACGAGGACTACTGGTCCGATCCGGACGTTTTCGACCCGGAACGCTTCAATACCGAACGCCACGAAGACAGTTCGCACCGCTACGCCTGGTCGCCCTTCGGCGGCGGCGCGCACAAGTGCATCGGCATGTATTTCGGTGGCATGACCGTCAAGTCGGTGCTGCACCGCATGCTGCGGCACTACCGCTGGTCCGTCTCGCCCGGCTATCGGGTCCCGCTGACCTCCGGCACCGGCCCGCTGCCCGCCGACGGCCTGCCCGTCCACCTGCAGCGCCGCTAGCGCACGTCCCGCGGAATCCCGAGTTCGATATCCAGATAACTCAATTCGGGATCGCGCCGCCGCCCGTTGCGGAAGGCGCGGAACACCAGATCCTGCGGATGCACGACCGCGAACACGTCCCGGAAGGTCGCCACCGTCCGCCGCGGCGATCCGCGCAGGCACGGGTTGTACCCGGCGCGCGCCACCGGACCCTCCCAGATGAGCGCGGCCCCGCCCGGCACGCTGTGCGGTGCGAAGCTCCAGCCGAGATCGCGCATGCGCCTGTCGAATTCGCCCGCGCCGAGCCCGGCCACATCCCAGCCGCTGGCCTCGTTGAACAGCTGCCGCCCGTGCAGGAACTGCACGAAGCACGGGTCCGGTCCGGGATGCGGGGTACTCAGATTGATCACGCCGTCCCACGGCAGAGTGGTCAGCGCCCACGCCAGCCGATCCTCGAAATCCGCCCAGTCCGAACAGGATACGGGCGCACCGCGCTCACTCGGCCGATCGGCGGTCAGCCCGAACGTCCCGGTCTCCGGCACATCCAGGCTCCACGCCGCGATCCGCAGCCGATCCGGATGCATATCCAGCCCCTCGCGCAGCACCGCCACCACCGAGTCCGCCACCCGCTTGCGCGCATCGATCCCGGCGCCCTGCGCCCACCCGGTGCTCCATTCCCGCGCCAGCCCCGGCTGCTCCCGCACCCGCCGCACCGCCTGCCACTGCGGATCCGGCGCGGCCCCATCCGATTCCGCGGGCAGCGGCACCGGATCCCAGATCCCCTCCGGCTGCGCCTTCAGCACCGATAGCAGCGTCTGCGCATCGGCGGCGTCATCCGGCACCGCCAGCACGATCTCCACATCGCTGCCCTGCTGCGCGAAGTGCACATGCCGCCCGATCCCTTCGTCCCGCACCTGAATGAACCGCGGGTTCCATTCCAGCCCCGAATCCGCGTTCTCCGCACCGTCCTCCAGAAAGAACGGCATCCACTTCAGCAGGACATCCCATCCCTGCACACCCATCTACGCCTCCCTCCAGGCTCTCGCCAACCTACCGGGCGGTCTTCGGCCGCGCCGGGGTATGGGTATCGGATGACCACCCCGGCGTGGTAGAACCTGTTCTAGTTTTCGACGAAGGACCAACGCGCATGAACTGGTACACCGGTAATACCGGCTATGACACCGTCCTGACGATCGCCTTCGGGTTCGCGGCGTTCGTACTGGTGGGCGGGCTGTTCGGGCAGAGCCCGTACGGCCGGTTCGCCACCGCGAAGCTGGGGTTCAATCTGAATCCGAAGCTCGGGTGGTGGCTGATGGAGATTCCGGCCACGGTGGTGTTCGCCGTCGCGTATCTCGGTGGCCCGAATCGGTTCGAGCCGACGTCGCTGGTGCTGGCGGCCATCTGGATTCTGCACTACGGCAATCGCGGGTGGTTCTTCCCCCTGTCGATTCGCCAAGTGCCCGGCAAGACCAGCAGTTTCAATGTTTCGGTGCTCGGTATGGGCATGTTCGTGACGGCGATGCACGGGTATCTCAACGGCGCGTTGTTCAGCCATGACTACCTGGGGCAGTACGGGACCGGCTGGCTGACCGATCCGCGGTTCCTCATCGGCCTGGTGGTGTATCTGTGCGGGTTCGCGCTGCTGGTGAACTCCGAGTGGATCGTTCGCAATCTGCGCGACAAGAACAATCCGGGCGCAACGGAATACAAGATCCCGTTCGGCGGCGGCTTCCGATTCGTCACCAGCCCCACCTATCTCGGGGAGCTGGTGGCCTGGGCGGGCTTCGCCCTGCTCACCTGGGCGCTGCCCGGCGTGGTCATCTTCCTGATCACCTTCGGCAATCTGGTGCCGCGCGCCTTCGCCACCCACACCTGGTACCGGGAGAAGTTCGCCGACTACCCGGCGGAGCGGAAAGCCTTGGTGCCGTACGTGATCTAATGCCCTGCCGCGGAGCGATCTAGCGGCCCTGCCGCAGCGCCTTGTCGCGGTACATGGCGCTGTCCACGGCGTGCATGAGTTCGTCGATGGCCGTCGAGTCCACGTCCACCAGCGCGGTGCCGATACTGGCGCCGACGGTGACCGACAACCCCGCCACAGTGAACGGCCGCAGCAGCGCCGCCAGGATGTCATCGGCGACCGTGGTCAATTCCTCATGGTTGGAACAGTTCTCGACCAGCACGATGAACTCGTCGCCGCCCAGCCGCGCCGCCACCGCCTTGGTGGGCAGCACCGTGGCCAGTCGCCGCGCCACCTCGCGCAGCACCTGATCCCCGGCGGTGTGGCCGCGCTGATCGTTGATCTCCTTGAACCCGTCCAGATCCAGGTAGCAGACGCCGATCCGGCCGCTGGCCGCCGCGAGCCGGTCGAAGAACAGCAATCGATTGGGCAGCCCGGTCAGCGAATCGTGGTGGGCGTCGTGCCAGAGCTGGTCGGCCAGCTTCTTGCGCTCGGTGACATCGACGGTCACGCCGACCAGGAAGCGCGGCTTGCCATTGCTGTCGCGGACGACCGACATGGAGAGGTCGACAATGGCGGTGCCGCCGTCCGGGCGGGTGTGCTTGGTCTCGGTGCGGAAGCTCGCGATCTGCCCGGTGATGAGCCGCTGGAACTTGTCGAAGGCATCGCCGATATTGGCCGGGCCCAGGATCTCGGCGACCGACCGGCCGGGCATGTCCTCGGCGGGCACGCCGAGCGTCTCGGCCATGGCGCGATTCACGTCCACCACCCGGCCGGTGCTGATGTCCACCGTGCCGATGCCGACCGAGGCGCCGGCGAAGATGGCCTGGAAGCGGGCCTCGGACAGCTGCCGCCGCGCTTCGGCTTCACGGGCGGCCGTGAGCGCGGCGGCCAGCGTGGCCTCCTGTTCGGCGAGCGCGGCATTGCGCAGGCCGGCGGTGAACTCGGCGGCGAATTCCGCGGCCACCTCGATGGCGCGGTCGCGAACCGGGTCGTAATCCGGACATTCGGGATCGGGGCAGACGGCGCGCACCAGGTCCTTGCACAACACCAGCAGGGAGCGATGCACGGCGAGCGGATCCCGGTAATTGGCCGCGACCAGCGCCGCGGCGGCTTCCCGCGCCACCGAGACGTCCTCGGTGCCCTGCACCGCCGCGATCAGACGCGCGGTGTACCCCTCCAGCAGCGTCTCGACCTGACCCCTGGTGATGGTGGGTGCGACCGCACCGTCGAGCATGCCGGCCCACCGGACCGCCAGTTCGTGTGCCGTACCCACCACGACTCCCCTGCCCCGAATCGCCCGCGCCGCTCAGGCTTTCCGGCCGACGCCCGCGAGTCCCAGGGAGCGGCCCGGAGTCTCGTGCTGATCTCGGTCGGATTCGGGTCGCCATTGCGGCAATTCGACCACGCCGGGCTCGAGCAGATCCCAGCCGTCGAAGAAGCCGGTGATCGCTTCGCGGGAGCGGAAGTGAATGCCGATCTTGTTTTCGTCCGCGGCATTGGCGCCGAGTTTGGCGGCATCCTCGGGGCGGGTGGCGGAGGTGAGATGCGAGAGGGCGAGATAGCTGCCCGCGGGCACCGCGGCGCGCACGGCGGCCACCTGCGCACCGGGCTCATCGGCGTCGCCGAGCAGGTGCAGGACCGCGATCATGAGCACACCGACCGGTTGGGAGAAATCGATAATGCCGGTGGCCTGGGCCTGATCGAGCAGATCGGCGGGCTTGCGCAGATCCGCCTCGATGGCCGCGGACCGGTCGTTGTCCAGCAGGATCGCCCGCGCGTGCGCGACGGCCACCGGATCGATATCGGCGTAGAGCACGCGGCACGAGGGGTCGATCTCCTGAGCGACCTGGTGCACATTGCCCGCGGTCGGGATGCCCGAACCAATGTCCAGGAACTGCCGCACCCCCGAATCCACCAGGAATCGCACGGCCCGGCGCAGGAAGGCCCGGTTGCTCAACGCCACGCGCGGCAGGTCCGGTACCAGCATTTTGCCCATTTCAGCGGCTTTGCGGTCGACCTCGAAGTTGTGCGAACCGCCCAGCAGCGCGTCGTACATGCGAGCCGGGCTCGCCTGCGTCATATCCACGCCGTCCGGGGCCCATGCCGGTCTGTCCATGTCGAACCCTCCTGCGATCACGATCGAAACCCGGCCGGTCGATCCCGTGCTCCCGATCACCCGGACGGTGTAAAGCGAATGTTAGCCCCCGTTCTCGAGAAATCTCGCGCCGGTGCCAATCTCCTTGTGACGTGCCAAGATCCTCATGCTCCGGATGCGGGCGCGCAGGTGCTCTGCGTGATCCCGGGCACGCACACCCCGGTCACGTCGGCCAGCAGCAGTCGCCCGCCCAGCAGCAGCGAGCACACCGCGATCGCGCCGAACAGCAGCACCCACAGCAGTCCCGGGATGCGGGTCAGCCGGGCCAGCTGATCGGCATCGGAATTGGGTTCGTGCCGCCGGTTGCGCTGCAGTTCCAGGACCGGGCGCACCGCGGCGAGCAGCAGGAACCAGGCCGCCAGATAGGCCAGCCCGGCCTGGGTGACATCGGTGCCGAACCAGGACACCGCGAAGACGATGCCGCCGATCACGAACATGCTGAGCACGCCGTAGAGATTGCGCACCTTCACCAGCAGGATGAGCAGCAAGGCGATGGTCAGCCACAGCATGAGCGTGATCCGATGCGCGCCCAGCAAGGCGGCGTAGGCCAGTCCCAGCAGCGCCGGGGCCGGATAGCCGGCCGCACTGGTGAGAATCATGCCCAGCCCGTACGGCTTTCCGCTGGACACGGTGAGACCGGAAGTGTCGGAATGCAATCGGATGCTGTTGAGCCGCCGCCCGGTGAGCAGGGCCGTGAACGCGTGCCCGCCTTCGTGTGCCAGGGTCACCACATTGCGCAGAATCCGCCAGGTGGGCCGGAAGGCGACCAGTAGGAGCGCGATCACGCCGGTTCCGATCACCAATTCCACCGGGGGCGGGGTCTGTGTGGTGGTCAGCCGATCGATGATCGAACTGCCGCGTTCGACGAACTCTGCGGTGTCCATCGCCGAACCATAGCGAACCGCCGTCTTCCGGGCTGTTCGAGGCGGCGCAGGGCGGACAGCGCGGCATTGTGGCCGCCCATACCGTGGGTACCGGTTCCCAGTGGGGTGGCGGCGGAACAGATGAACATACCGGGGACACCGGTGTAATACGGGTCCGGCGCTATACGCGGACGGGTCAGCAGTTGAGTGGGAGTAGCCGCACCGCCCATCACATCGCCGCCGACGAAATTCGGGTTGTCCGCGGCCAGATCCGTGGTCCTGATCGCCGAGGTCGCGACGATACGATCACGGAATCCGGGGGCGAAACGTTCGATCTGGTCGAGGATGGCGTCGGTCGCATCCCCGGTGAAGCCGTTCGGGACATGGGCGTAGGCATAGATCGGGTGGAGATCACCGCGGGAGCGAGCTGGGTCGGCCAGGTACTGCTGGCCCAGGACGATGAAGGGGCGAGCGGGCATGCGTCCCGCATTGGTGTCCCGTTCCGCAGCCACCATCTCGGCGAAAGAGCCTGCAACATGGACGGTTCCGGCATGTCGGCAGTCTTCGTTCGACCACGGGATGCCGCCTTCGACTGCGAGGTCCAACTTGAATGCTCCGGGGCCGTAGGAGTATCGGCGGTACGCGCTCTGAATTCGTCCCGGCATGCGGTCACCGAGGATGCGGGCGACAGCGTGCGGTCCGAGGTTGAACAGAGTGAGGTCGGCAGGCGGCAGATCAGCGGCCGAGGCGACTTTCACGCTTGTCTCGATGCGGCCACCCAGTGAGATCAGCAGAGCAGCCAGGGCATCGGTGATCGATCGCGAACCGCCCTGCGCCACCGGCCAGCCATAGCGCTGGTTCACGGCCACGAACATGACGCCGAGCGCCGCGGACAGGGGGGCGGTCAGAGGCTGGAAAGAGTGGGCGCATGCACCCCCGAACAGCGCCTTCGCCTCCTCGGTCCGCCACAGCCGAGCGACCAATGCAGCCGAGGCCACCGACGGTATACCCAAGCGCGCCAGGGTGATCGGATGCCGGGGCAGATGCGGCAGCGGCCGGAAGATCTCCTCCACGGCGTCATCGATGCGGGCGGAGAGCTTGCCATACAGTCGATTCCACCGCTGCTCATCGACGCCCAGCCCCGCCGCGGTCTCGCTCACCGAGCGAACCAGCACGCCCGCCGCCCCGCCATCGACCGGATGCGCCAAGTCGACCGGCGCGTAGCGCCAAGTGAGACCATGCTTTTCGAGATCGCGGCCGCGCAGGAACGGAGACGCCGCAGCGAACGGGTGAACCGCCGAGCAGTGATCGTGCAGCAGCCCGGGCACGGTGAATTCCCCGCTGCGCGTCCCACCCGCACTACTGTCGGCCGCCTCCAGCACCGTCACCTCGACCCCGCGCTCGGCCAGGGTCACCGCAGCCGCGAGCCCATTGGGCCCCGCCCCCACCACAATCGCCGTAGTCATCTCTCCCCCTCGTCCACTCGTCCACTCGTCCAGCGTAGCCACAGTCCGCGACCCATCGAACGGTCCGCGCGTGCGTCAAACCTCACCCACCGCACTCGTCACCGGCCTGACATGGACATGCGATCACCGGGAACTGATGGCGGGGGCTTCTCGGCCGATGCCGCCACCAGTTCCCGGTGATCATTTGACCAGGGTGGGTAGCCGGCGGACGCGCAGTACGCCGGTCAGCATCGGGAGGGCGAAGTTTTCCGGCCAGCACGGCATCGACGCACGCATCGGGGAGCGGGATCGCCTCGGCGCTGCCCGGCAGGGCACGCAACCCCCGGCAAGGCTCGGCGCAGCTCGGTCAGCATCGCCGGATCGGGCTCGACCGCAATGACATCGGCGCCGAGCGCGACCAGTGTGCCGGTCAGCTTGCCGGTTCCGGCGCCGAGGTCCAGTACCCGCGGGCCGGGCGCGGGCTCGAGCGCCCAGCGCACCGCTGTCTTCGCGTAGTCCGGGCGATGCTCGGCGTAGGCGTCCGCTGCCGCACCGAACGACGAGGCATGAAGTGACCGCACGTCGTGCTCCATGCGGTCACACTATCCGCGCTGGACGTCGCTGCGGCTGCAATGAGTTTGCCGGTTGCGATGACCGTTGTTGCGGGATGTCGGGGGCGCCGGTACGCTGGGCGGCGGATCTAATTGGTGATCTGCTCAGGCGGTCACCATGTGGATGTAGGTGAGTAGCTCCCTCCCACACATTCCAATCTCCCGAAGTTCGGTCGATGTCCTCGTTGCAATGTCGCCGGTTCGGGATTCGCCGCAGCGTCGTGCTGCATTCGCGGCGGTTCGCCGTATCCGAACGAATGAAGACATCCACTCTGATGAGAGAGAAAAACCATGACAGACAACATGATTCATGTTGGTGATGATCGGGTGCCGGTTACCGGGATCGTGGACATCACCGACAACCACGCGACTGTGCGGGTGGAGGGCTATCAGGCCGGTCCGCACGATATTCACGTGTCGGCGCGGGTGATCCGCGAGTACGGGCTGCGCCGGGGGGATACCGTCACCGGGGTGGCGGGGACCAGGCAGGATGGCGTGAGGCTTGCGCCGTTGCTGCGGGTCGACACGGTCAATGGGATGACGCCGTCGCGGGCGAAAGCGCGTCCGCATTTCGGTGATCTGGTTCCCATCTATCCGAATCAGCGGCTTCGGCTGGAGACCGAAGCGCATGAACTGACCACGCGCATAGCCGATCTGGTCACTCCGATCGGGAAGGGGCAGCGGGCGCTCGTGGTCGCGCCGCCGAAGGCGGGGAAAACCTCTGTGCTGCAGGCCTTTGCGCACGGGATTGCCAAGAATCACCCGGAGTGCCAGATCATGCTGGTGCTGGTCGGCGAACGGCCCGAGGAGGTGACCGATCTGTCCCGGGGTGTGCCCGCCGATATCGCGGCCGCCACCTTCGATCAGCCGCCGCGGGAGCAGATCGCGGTCGCCGAACTGGCGATCGAACATGCCAAGCGGCTGGTGGAAATGGGCCGCGACGTGGTGGTTCTGCTCGATTCACTGACCCGGTTGGCGCGCGCCTACAACATGGCCGCACCCACCTCCGGGCGAGTGCTGTCCGGTGGTGTGGATGCGGGTGCGCTGGCGCCGCCGAAGAAGTTCCTGGGTGCTGCCCGGAATATGGAGAATGGCGGGTCGCTCACGATTATCGCCAGTGCGCTGGTGGAGACCGGGTCGCTGGCCGACACCGTCATCTTCGAGGAGTACAAGGGCACGGGCAATTGCGAGCTCAAGCTCGATCGGCGGAGCGCGGATCGGCGGCTGTTCCCCGCCGTCGATGTCGCCCAGTCCAGCACGCGCCGCGATGACCTGCTGTTCACTGCGGAGGAGTTGGCGGCGACCGCGGCAATGCGGCGCACCTTGACCGATCGCGATCCGCAGCAAGCCCTCGAGCTGTTGCTGACCGGACTACGGCAGACCGAGAACAATGCCGAGTTCCTGACCCAGATTCGGTCGGCCGGCAATGGCGGTCGCGCCGCCGCGTGACCGGGGACCGCGCCGCGATCCCAACACGCAGGGCTCGGACCGGTCGGTATCGAGGCGGGGCTGTGGTGGAATCGGGTGCTCGTGCGCGCTCGATGGCCTGCCTCGCACCGATAGGAGACGAATTGGCTCGGGTCGGAGTTCGATTGCTCGCGGTGCTGGCGGTAGCCGGGGTGGCGGCCTGTTCGGAACCGCCGCAGCGGCCCGAGCCCAGTGTCGAGCCGGTGTCGGTGGGGGCGACCGCGGAGGGGTTGACGCTGGACGGGAAACCTTGGTGGCCTTCGGGATTCGATGCGCCCCAGCTGGCGACCAACTTCGCGATCAATTTCGGGTGCGGGGCCGAGGTGGAGCTGGATTCGTATTTCGGGTCGCTGCCGAAGAACGCGTTGACGCGGTTCAATCTGTTTCAGGCCTTCGCGGTGGACAAGACCACCGGGGAATTGAATTTCACCGCGGTGGACGCGGTGTTCCAGGCGGCCGAGCGGCATCGGCAGGCGGTGCTGCCGGTGCTGTCCGCCCAGGACGGCGGCTGCAGTGACGAGCGGTTCAAGCAGCGGCAGTGGTATGTCGAGGGCTGGAAGCAGTTCCGGCCGGTGCGGGGGCGGGCCGTCATGAGCTACCGGGATTGGGTGCGGACCGCGGTATCGCGATGGCACGACAGTCCGGTGCTGGCGGGATGGGAACTGGTGGGGGAACCGGAGGCGAGCGAGTGCGCGGGCCGCGATTGCACGCTGCGCGCTCGGACCTGCCCGGCGGATGCGGCGCAGGTGCTGCGGCGGTTCTTCGACGAGGCGGGCGCGATCGTGCGGAAGCTGGATCCGGGGCGGCTGATCTTCTCCGGATTCACCGGCGGCGGGCAGTGCGGAACCGCCGGCGCGGACTACGCGTTCGTCGCGGCCTCACCGCAGGTGGATGTGCTGGACTACCACGACTATTCGAAGGACCCCGCCGTCCTGCCCGGCGACGGGCACGATGGCCTGGCGGTGCGCTTCCAGCAGGCCCGCGACCTCGGAAAGCCGTTGCTGCTGGCCGAAGTCGGCGAGGAGGCCGGGTCGTGCCGGAGTCCGCAGGCGCGCCGCGACGATATGGCGGTCAAGCTGACCACGGTGCGCGAGGCGGGCGCGGCCGGGGCGCTGTTCTGGGCCTTCGTCCCGGATCCGCGCCCGGACGAGTGCACCCTGGACATCGGTCCGCGCGATCCGCTGTGGACGCTGGTGGCCGAGCGGATCACCGTCGGCCCGTAGCCGGGCGGGTCATTCCGCGCCCAGCACCCGGTAGATCCGCCAATCGGGCTGTCCGGCACCGGCATTGGGCATCTCGAGCCACAGCGTGGCGATGCCCGCGCCGTTCTCGTAGATGGTCGGATAGCGCCGGTTCACCGCATCGGACACACCGCGGCCGGAATTCGGCACGGTGAGAATGTATTTCACGCCGCGTTCGGCCGGCCGGTTGAGCACCCGCACGAAGTCGCGGTCGGACGGCACCACGAACTGGTCGGGGTACCGCGAGGCCGCCGCGACGGCGAAACCGTAGACGGTGTCCATCAGGACCGCACCGCGCGGGAGCCGCATGGCGTCGAGGTAGTCGGCCATGGTGCGCCCGGTGGAGAAGGTGGCGGCGATGCGGCGCTGATCGGCGTTGTAGGCGGAGGCGTCGTCGGGATCCGGGAAGAGCACCTCTTCGAGGGCGTACTCCTGCACCGCCATGGGCTGACTGGTCATCCCCCACGCCGTCAGCGGCACCGAGGTGACGAGCAGGCACAGCGCACCGGCCATGGCCGCTTCGGGCAGCCCGAACACGGGCCGCGAGGCGTGCCGGCCGGGCGGGAAAGCCCGTGCCGGAGCATCGGTTACGGCATGGCGGCCGGGCCTGCGGCTGGGCGGGAACCCGCGGGCCGCGACGATCTGCATGCCCAGCACGGCCGCCAGCGGAATCGCGGCGATATAGAACCGCAGGAAGGCGAATGTGGAACCGGAGGCATAGCTGAGCGCCTGGAAGCCGAGCACCGCGCCGAACAGCAGCAGCGGCACCAGCACCTGCCCATCGCGTCGCCGCCACGCCAGCGCGGCGACGATCGGTATCAGCACCGGCAGCGCCGGGCCCAGAATCAGCGTCGCCCCGAACGAATACTCCACCGCGGCAAGCAGTTCCGACTCCCCCGCGCCGCCTTCCTGCGCCAGGATCGAGGCATTGCCGTACTGGGAGGTGAACTGCTGGAACGCCTGCCCGGTGATGAGCCAGCTGGTCAGCGCCCAGACGAAGAAGGCGACCGCACCCGGCGCGCCGACGAGCACCAGGTCCATGAGCGCGGCGTGCGTCCGATGCGGCTCCCCCGCGGCGCGCCGATAGGTGACCACGAACACCAGCGCCCCGGCGGCCACGGCGGGCGCGATCGCGTCGTATCGGGTCAGATACGCCAGGCCGAAGGCGACGCCGCAGGCGGTGAGATCGTGCACGTCATCGGTGCGCATCCAGCGCATGAGCCGCCGCACGGCCCAGCACAGGAAGAACAGGAACGGGGCCTCGCTCATGCCGTTCGCGGCGTAGAAGACGATCATCGGGTTGAGCGCGAAGGTCGCGGTCACACCCCAGCTCATCCACCCGGGCAGGCCGCGGTCGGTGCCGATGCCCAGGATCATGATCACCGCACCGGCCATGAACAGCGCCGACATGAACGCCCCGGACAGCCCCCAGTGGGTGAGCCACGGGAACAGCGGGGACAGGGCGACGAACGGCAGTTGCGCCAGCGAGGTCAGCGGTGTGAACACGAAGCCGATGGCCGACAGGTGCGGATCGCGGCTGAACAGCGCGGCCTCGGTGGCCTGGACCCGCGCGAGCGCATCGCCCATCACGAATCCGTGTCCCACACTGAGGAATACGGCCGCCAGGCAGTAGAACAGCGCGGCGGTCAGGAAGACGCACCACAGCGTCCGGCGCGACGGCCGCCGGATGTCCTGCGCGACCGGCGGATCGACCGGCGCGGCCGCGCGCACGAGGGTCTCGGTCAACTCGTCGCCTCCGAGGTGCCGGCGGTCGTCCCCAGACCGTGAAAGGTCTTCTCCCAGTACGACGGATTGCGAATGAGCTGATAGCACCCCTTCACCGAGGCAACGGCCATCATGATCCAGTACAGCGGCGAGAGCAGGCACGCCCAGATCAGATCCGGCCGGTTGTTCTCCCGGCAGGCGATGAGGTTCATGTAGATGGTCGCCGCATTGCCGATGATCAAGGCGATGAGCGAGGGGAAGTACACCACCGACGGGAACAGCTGCCCGATCACACTGGGCTGCCCCAGAATCCACGCGATGGAGATGGACCAGAACACCAGATTCAGGCAGGCGATGACCGGGGTGCCCGCCAGGAACAGGGTGAATCGAATGAAGCTCACCGGCCCGATCGCCCGGTACAGCTGGATCGGGCGGCGCGCGTGCACCAGCCAGGATTGCAGATACCCCTTGTACCAGCGCGACCGCTGCCGCACCCAGTTGATGGGATCGGGATTGGCCTCTTCCAGGGTGGTGGAGTCGAGCACGCCGGTCGAATAGCCGTGCACCGCCAGCCGGACGCCCAGATCGGCGTCCTCGGTCACGTTGTAGGGATCCCAGGCGCCGAGCTCCTCGAGCACGGTGCGCTTGAAGTGATTCGAGGTGCCGCCCAGGGGAATCGGCGCCGCACTGCGCATCAGGCCCGGCAGCAGGTAGCCGAACCACAGCCCGTAATCCATGGTGAACCAGGCGGTGAGCAGATTCTGCCGCGCATTGTGGAACGAGAGCTTGGCCTGCACACACGCCGTCGACTCCGGCAGATCGCCGAAAGCCGCCACCACCCTGCGCAATTGCAGCGGATCGGGAATGTCCTCGGCGTCGTAGATGGTGACGATCTCACCGGTGGCCAGGTGCATGCCGTAGTTGCACGCCTTGGGTTTGGTGCGCGGCTGCGCTTCGGGTACCAGAATCATTGTCACGTAATCGATCTCGCCGCCGATCCCGGCCCGGCGAGCCGCCTCGATGGTCGGCTCGTCGTCCTCCTCGAGCAGCAGCAGCACCTGCATCTTGTCGCGCGGATAGTTCAGCCCGCCCAGCGCGCCCAGCAGATCCCCGACCACCTCGGGCTCACCGTAGGCGGGCACCAGAATGGTGTACGCGGGCAGCTGATCATCGGTGAGCGCCAGCGCCCGTTCGTCGTCGACCGTCATGATGGCGTCGCGCGGCAGCCCGCGTTTGAAGATCAGGACCCGGTCGAGCATGCCCGCCAGGTACACCAGCGTGCAGAGCGCGACCAGCACCGTGAGCGTCGCCATGGGCGCGAACACCGCGCACACCACGATGAGCAGCACCGCCGCGATGGCCGTATTGCGTTGCCACGGCAGGAAAGCCACCGATGCCGAGGCCATGGGATCGTTCTCCCGCAGGCCGTGCACGGCGTAGTGCAGCGCCTGCGCCGACCGGGACTCGGGCCCCTCGACGCCGCTCACGACCGCCCCGTTCCCACCCGCACCATCTCCCGCGCGAGTTCGGTGAGCATGGCCGCGTCCTTGGGCGCGGCATCCGTATCGACCAGGGTGGGATCCGGATCCGAATCGAGCACGACGGCGCTGCCGCGGAAGAAGATATTGACCACATTGTCGAGCACGCCCGTCGCCGCCGGATGCGGCTGCGGGAACTCCGCATCCGGCAGATGATTGTCCGCCGCGATGAGGCTGACACGCTCCGCGCCGTACTCGTCGCGCCAGTTCCAGCTCAGCCATGTCCAGCTCAGCAACTGCCGGTCGTCGAGCACCGTATTCATCCGGCCGACCACCCCATTGCCCAGATCGACGCGGATGGCCGGGCCGATGCGCGGTTGATTCAGGGTGTAGAGCACGAATTCCGGCAGTTTGTCGATGTCGTGTCCGGTGGGCGCCGACATGACGTCGACCATTACGCGGCGACGCCGCAAATCCTTGTCCCACTCCGGTTTCCGGTTCTCGGCCCGAATGAGATGGCGGTTCAGATCCGATCGGCTGCCGAAATACCGTTTGGCCCAGTCGAAGTCCCGCTCGCCCAACAGTGTCCAACCGGGCGGCACGGTATGCGGGCGGGCCAGATTCAGGCCCGGGACGAGCGGGAACGCCCGATCGTAATCCTTCGGAATCGGCAGGAAGGCAAGGGCGGCCGCGATGACCGCCACCGTCGCGACGCCGCTCCAGACCTGGTGGGCGGTGAGCGGATCCAGCGGGCGGTCGATGGGTTTCATCGAACCGCCGCGCCGCACACTGATATACATCACCAGGCACATGACGAAGCAGCCGACCAGCGACGGAATCGCCTGATAGGCCAGCACCGGCCACCACGGCCGCCACCGATGGATGGCCGCCAGCACCAGCCCGCCGATCACGAGCACGCCCACCGCCCCGATCAGCGCCCGCTTGCGGGTGCGCCCGACCCCGATGGCTGCGGCGAAGGCCGCCAGCGGCAGCAGCGCGACGCCGGCCTGGACCGCATCCCCGCCCAGCGCGGTGCGCAGCAGTCGATACGGCACCGGGAACGCCGCCAGCAGCAGCAGCCAGCTCGGCCAGAATCGCCATACCGGCCGCAGTCCGAAGACCAGCACCGCCGCGCCGAACAGGAACAGCCAGGCCGCGAGCAGATCCAGGTGCAGCATGTCGTAGAAATACCGGTAGCGCGGCATGAGCAGACCCTGGACCGCGACCGCCATGCCGAGCAGCATGCCGCCGACGATCACATCGGTCTGCCGGTCGTGAATCGGCAATTGCCGGCCGCGCCGCAGGAGGATGCCCGCGGCGGCCAGGGCGGCCAGCGCGATCAGCACGTAGACGTAGCCGATGCTGCTGCCATTGTGGACATCCTGAATGAGCCGGAGCCAGGTGTCCCAGAACGCGACCGCGGTGGCGACGAGGATCAGCACCAGTCGCAGCGCGATGCGGACCATCGTGCCGCGGGTGTGATCGCGGGCCGCTGTGCCGGACATGTCAGCTCTTGCGGCGTCGCATCAGCAGCATGGCGCCGGCCAGCACCGCCAGCAGCGCGACCACCGCGCCCGCGATGGTCAGTGTGCGGGCGAGCGAGATGGACGGCGGCGGTTGCGGGCCGCTGTCGGCGCCGAGCGCGGCGTCCGGATCGAAGAACTCCGGTTCCCGGTCACCGGCCTGGAACAGCGCGTCGCCGTGCAGTTCCTGCCAGCGCTCCAGGTCGGCCTGCAGCCAGCCCAGCGCGCGATCCAGATGCCCGGAGGAGGCGGTGGAGGTCGCGACCACGACCGTGCGGCCGCCGCTCCAGGTGGTCTGCACCGAGCCCATGGGGACGGTGGGATCGAGCCGGACGGTGGCCGAATCACCCTGGATGCCGTTCGCGGTCAGGGTCAGCTCGTCGTTGTTCGGATCCAGCGGCAGCGTGATCGATTCCAGCCCTTCGCCATTCGCGGAGACGAGGACCGCCGGGACCGAACTGCGCACCGCCTTGCCGAAGTCGACGATCTCCGGCCGCAACGGCATGACCGAGAGTCGTTGCAGCCCGGTGAGAATGGTCGCCGCGCGCACGGTGTCCGCGAAACCGGGATCGTGCAGGCCGACCTGCACCTGCGGTTGCAGGGCCTGCGGCAGCGCCTCGAAGCCGCCCGGAATGGCCGGGGCCGCAGGCCGACTGGCGACCTCGGTGTCCGGATGCAGGGTCAGCGTGACCGGGCGCTCCAGCCCGCAGCCCTCGGTGACGCCGGTCTGCCGCAGGGTCACGCCGACCGTGGTGAACCGGGTGAGCAGCTTGTCGGGAATCGACACCCAGCGATCGATGGTGCCGGACGCGTCGACCGGCCAGCCGTCGATATAGGTGCCGTTGGCCTCCACCACGATCGCGCCGCTCATTATGGATTCCGGCAGCGGGGTGTAGTTGCCCAGCAGGCGAATTCGCACATCCCGCACCGGATGCCCGATACGGGACTGGTCGACGCCGAACTCGACCCGGACTCCGCCGATCGAGGTCGCGCTGAGCTGGGTCTGACCGAGTTCGGACAAGGTGACGCTGTCCGGTGACACGATCGGGGCCTGCGGCAGCGAGACCGCCGCCGCGCCCGAGGACACGGCGATCTTCGACAGATCGCTCACCAGCAGGCGGGTCTGATCCGGCAGGGCCTTGGCGTCTCCGCTGAGACGCAGCACCGGTTCCGGGCCGGGATTCTCCAAACGCAGTCCGGCATCGGAGGATTCGCGGATCACCACCTGCCGCTCCAGGAACCGGGGCGGATGATCGGGCGCCCGGCCGTCCGCCCCGAGCTGACGGATTTCCACATCCACCGGCTGGCGTCCGTACCGCGCGATCACCGCCGTGCCCAGCGTGAGCGCGGCACTGCTCTCCACCGTGCTGGGCTGGGCCGGCAGGTACACGGTCAGCTTGCCGAGCACCGGCGGCAGGAAATCGGCGACGGTCGTGGGCTGGATCTCCTCGCCGGAGTAGATCACCGAGACATCGGCCAGGGTCAGCGGCACGCCCCACCAGTCGGTGACGCACCAGCCCGGCTCCGGCACCAGCGACGAGGTGAGGGTGACCGACACCGCGTTCTGCTTCACCTGCGCGCCCGCCAACGACAGCCGGATGGGGGCGGGCGCGCCGAGCGGCAGGTCGATCCGGTCCACGAACCGCCCGCCCGAGGAGACCTCGATGGTGCCGCGGGCGACGTGCGGCGGCAGCTGGGCGGTGCCGAGGATGGCGGTGGGCGCGAGGCCGGGCAGGATCGGCAGCACCAGCGAGACCTGGTGCTGCCCGCCCGGGAAGGTCAGCGATTTGCCCATGCCCAGGGCCGGCAGGGACAGCGGCACGTCACCCGGGGCCGCGGTCACCGCGGCGGGCAGCACGGCGACCGGTGCGAGGGTCACCGCGCAGGCCGCGAGCACGCGGACGGCAGCCGAACGCCAGCGAGACGAGGTCATGCGGCGGATGCTATAGCCAACACGCATGACAAAGCCTGCGACATGCGGGCCGCCGCGTAATCCGGTACGCGGATCAACCCGCGGGGGCCGTCGCCGCGCCGATATCGGCGGCGCGAATCTCCTCCACCACGAGCTTGGCGGTCTCGGCGCAGGCGGTGGTGCCGCCGGTGGCGTACTCCTTCACGGCGTCGCCGACATTCCAGAGATTGGGGATCGGGGTGGTGTGCGGCAGGTCGTACCCGGCGACGGTGCGCTGGGGCGGCCAGTCGTCGCGGGCCACGGCGATGGACAGGATGCGGGCGCGGTCGAAGCCGGGGATCTCGGCGCGCAGATCCTGGAGTATCAGGGCGGTTTCGGCCTCCGCGTCGAAGTCGCCGACCGAGGGTTTGGGGACGCCCGCGCCCGCGTACAGGTGCCAGCCCGCGGGCGCCATCTCCGGGCAGGCGCCGGTGAAGTTCGCGACGTAGCACAGCCGCCGCGTGCGGGCGAAGCTCAACAGGCCCGGGGCCGAGACCAGCGGTTCGCGGCTGGCGAAATTGACCGAGATCATGGCGCAGGGCAGGTCGCCCTGCAGGACCGTGCCGACGTAGTCGGCGGGGAAGTGCTCGGGTCCGACCAGATCCAGGGTCGCCGACGGACCGATATCGCTGATCGCGAAAGCGCAAGTGACATCGATGGTTTCGCCGTCGCGATCGATGCGCGCCCCGGTGATGCGGCCGTCTCGGACGCACAGCTCACGCACCTCGCTGTCGAGCCAGACCGCTCCACCATTGCGCTCCACCACCGCGGCCAGCGACTCCCACAGGCCGATGGTTCCGTGCGGGCAGAACCCGATGCGCTTGAACGCGGACTTGCGGGTGAAGTAGGTGAGGAAGACGCGCGCGGGCAGTTCCTCCGAACCGACCGCGAAGACCGTTCCGCACATGTTCCGGAATATGCCTTGCACCGCATCATTTTTCGTGAACCTACGTACCCAATCGGCGGTGGAGATCTCCCGGCTCTCGTCCACGGTGGTCTTCAGCAGCTTGGCCCCTTGACGGGTCAGCTGGGACATCAACAGCCCCCAGCCGCCCCCGGTGACGTCCACATCGCGGCCCGCGATGCGATAGAGAATCGGCGGATCCACCGCGCGCACATCGAATTTCGCGCCGACCTCGGCGAAGGTGTCCTCGGTGACGCCCCCCATCTCGATGGCGGACGCGCCCTTGTTCACGATGAAACCGTCGAGTTCGTCGGTGGAGGCGCGACCACCGACCCGGTCCAGACGTTCGGCCACCAGGGTGCGATAGCCGTGGTGCGACAGCCGCGCGGCGGCGCACAGGCCCCCCGCTCCGGCTCCGACAACCAATGCGTCCCAATTGTTCTCGCTCATGGCGAGGCTCCTCGGAGATGCGCTCAGCCCACGGGGTTCGCCCCGGGCTCAGCGTCGGACATATCGGTAATGCGGTTCCAATTCTCCCGCACTTCCTCGATTGTCGGCACCTCCGGATACAGCACCGGTTTGCCCGCGAACAGCTGCACGCGCTGCACCGTGCCGCCGCCCACGATGAGCACCATGCCGGTGTCCTCGCACTCCTCGCTCAGCAGGAAGCCCACCACCGGAGCGACATGGGCGGGCGGGAGATTCTGCAGCAGATCGGCCGGGGCCTCGGCGGTCATGCGGGTGGCGGCCAGCGGGGCGACGGCATTGACGGTGATGTCGTATTCGCGCCCCTCGATGGCGAGGGTGTTCATGAGGCCGACCAGCCCGAGTTTGGCTGCGCCGTAATTGGCTTGGCCGAAGGTGCCGTACAGGCCGGTGGTGGAGGTGGCCATGACGACGCGGCCGTAGCCCTGCTCCCGGAAGTGGCCCCAGGCGGCGTGGGTGACGTGGTAGGCGCCGAACAGGTGCACCCGCACCACGGCATCCCAGTTCTCCTCGGTCATCTTGGCGAAGCTGCCGTCGCGCAGGATGCCGGCATTGTTGACGATGCCGTGCACCGCACCGAATTCGGCGAGGGCGGTGGCGACGACCGCGGCCGCGCCCGCGGCGGTGGCGACGCTGTCGTAGTTGGCCACGGCTCTGCCGCCCATGGCCCGGATCTCGCCGACCACGCTGTCGGCCATGGCGGTGCCGGAACCCGTTCCGTCGCGGTTGCTTCCGAGATCGTTGACGACCACGAGGGCGCCTTCGGCGGCCAGCAGGCGCGCGTATTCGCGGCCCAGTCCCCCGCCCGCACCGGTGACGATGACGACTCGATCGACTACACCAGGCATGATTCTCCTTGCGGAGCTTCGAAACTCCGCATTCCATTCGCCAGGGTCGCGGTCGCCTTTGCCCGCTCGGTTCAACCGTACTCGCGTTATCGATGCAGCTCGACGCCCAATTCCGGGTATGCCCGAGGGCGATCGCAGCGGGGCGTTCGCTCAGCAGCGAACGCCGGTGACGGCAAAGCGCTCCACCTCCTCGATATGCCCGCCGGTGGCGACGGCGACGGTGAGCGTGCCCGGGCACGACGCGCTGAAGTTCACGGTGCCGGTCCACGGAGTGTCGGTGCCGCCGGCCGGGATCATGCCGGTCGTACCGATCGGGGCCTGCTGCGCGAGCTGGCGGATCTGGATGTCGAGGCTCTCGTCCACCCCGGTGATGCGGCCGCCGACGGTCACCGGGGAGGTGATGCGGGCGCCGTACTTCGGGGTGGTCAGCGTGAGCGTGGTGTCGTCGGTGCCAACGATCTCCCACGGCGCGTCGTCACCGGCGCCCAGGCGGACCAGATGCAGCTTCGCCGCGGGGAAGGCGTCACCGCCCGGCTCGGCGGGATCGTCGTAACCGACTGTCACCCAGGCTTCTTCACCCTTGGTCTGCACTTGTACGACGCGGTCGATATTCGCGTAGCCGAGGTAGTCCCGGGCGAAACCCAGCGCGGTGGCGGCGGGATCGAGATGCCAGGGTTGATGGCCGCCCTCGCGATAGGACTGCTGCCAGGCGGCGGCTCCGGCGGCATCGGCGAAGGGCCAGAGCGGTTGGTAGGCGAAGGTGTTCGGCACGGCACCGCCGGGGGTCGTGGTCAGCGGGAGGTCCGTGGCCGTTGCCGGGGCGCCCGGTCCGCTGACGGTGATCGTGGTCGCCGGAGTCGACGGGGCCGAGTCGGTGTCGTTGCCGTCGTCCCGGGTCACCACGGCATATCCGAGGACGACGACGGCGAGCACCACCGCCGTGGCCGCTGCTCCCAGCGCGAAGGCCGCGACATTGCGGCGTCCGGGCGGATCCGAATTCTTGTTCATGTTTCAGAATGCCTCGCCGGGGCGCTGCCGCGCTCGTCCTGGAACCGGCCAGTCGATATGTTGGGGAAGTGACGCCGTTTCTGCACCGGATCCACCCCGAGCTCGCGGGCTCGCTGCCGCATCTCGCACTCGGGAAGAGCCCGACGCCGGTGCGGCGGCTGAGCTCGCTCGACAGCGCCGGGGCCGAGCTGTGGGTCAAGGACGACAGCGCGTTCGGCGAGGGCGGCTGGGGCGGGAACAAGGTCCGCAAACTGGAGTGGTTGCTGCCGGATGCGCTGCGGCGCGGGCGGACCACCATCGTGACCGTCGGCGGCCTGGGCACCAATTGGGGACTTGCGGCAGCGTTGTACGGGCGCGAGCAGGGGCTGAAAACCGTTCTGGCGCTGGTGGATCAACCCGAGGACGAGCATGTGCGCGCCCAGTTGGAGCGGCTGCGCGGCTCCGGCGCGCGACTGTACTTCACGCACACCAAGGCGCGGACCATCCTGCGCGCGCCGCTGATTCTGGCGCGGCACAGTACCCGGGGCCGCCTGCCGTATTTCCTGCCCGTGGGCGGCTCGTCGCCGGTCGGGACGCTCGGCTATGTGGAAGCGGCGCTGGAGATCGCGGACCAGGTGCGGGCGGGAGAACTGCCCGAGCCGGCGCACATCGTCACGCCGGTGGGCTCGGGCGGGACGGTCGCCGGGCTGTCGCTGGGACTGCGGCTGGCCGGACTGCCGACGCGGGTGGTCGGAGTGGTCGTGAACGACACCCTGCGCCTGGACGAGCCCGCACTGAGCAGGCTGGCCGATCGCGCGGCACGGCTGCTGCGGGAGCGGGGCGCTCGCCTGCCCGAGAACATCTCCCGCACCGGCAATCTCGATATCGTGACCGACTATCTGGGTCCCGGTTACGGTTGTCCGACACCGGAAGCTCTTGCGGCGCAGAAGCTCTCAGCAGATCTGGAGCATCTGACCCTGGAACCGGTCTACACCGCCAAGGCCATGGCCGCGCTGCTGGATCTGAATGCGCAGGGACACTTCGGCAGCGGGCCGGTGGTGTACCTCAATACCAACGGCCCACGCTGAGCGAGCCCGGCATCAGGCGCGGGCCGGCGCGGCGAGCTCGGCGGCCAGGAACTCCTCCCAGGTGCGCTCGCCCACCGCGCGATCCAGGGCGAGGTCGCCGCCCCCGCGCGGGTGTGACACGGTGTGGCCGGGCGCACAGCCGGGCGGCGCTCGTACCCTGGGCGCATGTCGGATGTATCGGCGGCCGCCGCCCCTCGTAGCCAGCTCCACCAGCTGCTCGATCTGCTCTCCGGCCGCCGCGTGGCGGTCCTGACGGGTGCGGGCATCTCCACCGACAGCGGCATTCCGGACTATCGCGGGCCGGACACTCCGCCGCGCAATCCCATGACCTATCAGCAGTTCGTCGGCGATCCGGTGTTCCGCCAACGCTATTGGGCACGCAATCACGTCGGCTGGCGCTATATGGATGCCGCTCGCCCCAATCCGGGTCACCGCGCCCTGGCCCGTCTGGAACGCGCCGGCGTGGTCACCGGCCTGATCACGCAGAACGTGGACCTGCTGCACACGAAGGCCGGTCAGCGCTCGGTCATCGACCTGCACGGCGTCTACGCCCGGGTGCGCTGCCTGGCCTGTGAGGCCCTGATCTCGCGCATGACCCTGGCCGACCGCCTCGAAGCCGCCAATCCGGGCTTCGCCGAGGCCGCCCGCATCACCGGCCTGGAGGTCGCCCCCGACGCCGATGCCGTGCTCACCGACACCGAGTCCTTCCGCATGGTCGACTGCGGCCGCTGCGGCGGCATGCTCAAGCCCGACATCGTCTATTTCGGCGAAACCGTCCCCAAGGATCGAGTCGCCGACTCCTATGCGCTGGTGGACGCCGCCGACGCCTTGCTCGTGGTCGGCTCCTCCCTCACGGTCATGTCCGGCCTGCGCTTCGCCCGCCATGCCGCCAAAACCGGCCGCCCCGTGGTGATCCTCAACCACGGCCGCACCCGCGGCGACGAACTGGCCGCACTGACCATCGACGCCGGCTGCTCCCCCACGCTCACCGCGCTCGCCGATGCCCTGGCTCCGTCTCCACCATCGCCAGATAGTGCGCAACTGGTTCGAGTGTGACCAGCCCGGTCCCCGCGCCCGCGAGTTCGCCTGCGGCAGGCAGCAATCGGTCGTGCACGCGCGCCATCACATCCTGCTCTCCGAGTTCGACGGCAGCCCGCGCGACCAAGCACAGCCGCAGTTCCAGCAGCAGGTCCGGCGGCGGATCCGGTAGTGCGCGCAAGGCTTCCAGGGCCTCATCGCGACGACCCTTCTCCAGCAGGAGCAGCGGTCGCACCCACGGCTCGTGCGGCCCCCAGTCGGTGCCCGGCTCCGATCCGATCGGCTGCCCGTGCCGCAGCCGAACACAGAGCAGGGCCAGCGGCAGCAGCCCGCGACCGAGCCCGGGCATCGCCGCGAGCGGAACAGCGGCCGCCGCCGACCGATAGGCGGCCTCGGCTTCGTCGCCCGAGTTCGACAGCGAATCCCGCAGTGCCGCATACCAGCGAGTGAAAACCGCCACCAACGGCAGACCGTAGTGGTCGGCCACAGCGCCCACCGCCGCGGCGTGTTCGTCGGCAGCATCGAAATCCGCTGTGGCGCTGAGTGCTTGCAGAAGAATGAGATGCCCGAGGACTTCGAACGTGACCAGCTTGTTGGCGTGCGCCAGAGCCACCAAATCAGCGCCGATGCGAGCACGCTCCGGGGCCAACCCGGCGCGGTAGAAGGTCTGCATGTAGCGGGCATTCAGCGTGAAGGCGAGTAGCGCCGGGTCATCCGCCTGCCGCGCGATCTCCTCGGCCTGCGCGACACAGGCCCGGCCTCGTTCGCCATCGGTGGCACGCAGTTCCAGCGCGATCGTGGTCAGCAACCGGCACCGGAGCTCCGCATCCGCTGGTCGCTCAGCACCCACCGCGGCTCCGGCACCCACCAGTTCACACAGCGCACGCTCGGCGGCCGCGACAATCCGCCGAGCGGATTCCGGATCGTCATGCTCGGTCCACACGGTCGGCACATCGAACGCCGCGATCACCCGAGCCGTCAGCCTCGAATCCCCGAATTCCTGTGCCGCCCCGATGGTTTCCTCCCACCGCCCACGCGCCTCGGCCAACCGCCCCGTCACCGCCAAGGCCCGCACCAGCCCCATACTGGCCTCCAGCCGACCGCGCACCTCCCCGACCCGCGCATAAGCGGCAACCGCATCGGCCCACAACCGCGCCGCCTCCTGCGGCGCGAACACCCGCTCCGCCGCAATCGCCGCCAACCGCGCATACTTCGCGGCCCGCGCCGCCGTGCCCCGCGTCCCCGCCCGCACGAAATGGTGTGCGAGCACGGCGACATCACTGCCGCCCGCCTCCTCCAGCAGCTCCCCGACCGCACCGTGCCAAGCCGCCCGGCGCGGCCCGGAAATCTCGCCGTACACGACCTCCCGCACCACAGCATGCACGAAAGCCACATCGGGGCTGCTGGTTTCGCCCAGGAACCCTGCACCCAGCGCGGCTTCCACACCCGCGAGCACTCGCTCCTCGTCACCCGCCAATCGCACCAGCAGTTCCCGATCGACCTCCACTCCGATCACCGAAGCCTGCTGCAGAACCGTCCGGTCCGCCTCCGTCAGCCGCCCGAGGCGATGCCGCACGACATCGCGTACCCCTGCGGGAACCGCCTGCAACGCCGTGTCCCCTTCATCACGGATCAATCGCGCCAGTTCCCTTGTGAAGAAGGGGTTCCCGTCCCCCCGCCGATAGATGTCGCGCACCACCGCCGCTCCGATCGCCGCCCCCGCGATCTCGCGGACGATCCCCCCGGTCTCCGCCTCACTCAACCCGCCCAACGAGAGGCGCACCGGTTCCGTTCGCGCCATCCGCGCCAGCGCCGCAACGAGTTCCACCCCCACCTCGGTGCCCCGATACGCACCCACCACCACCACCGGCCCGGCCACCGGCGCACTCACCAGCTCCGTCACCAACTCGAGCGTTTCCTCCCCCGCCCAATGCAGATCATCGAACACCAGCAATACCGGCCCACCCCGCGCCACCGAACCCAGGTAATCAACAGCCGCCCGCCGTTCCATGAACCGCGCCACCGCCGGATCACGACCGGCGGCCCCGTCCGCCCCGTCCACTCGATCGTCACTGCTGCCGAGCGCAGTGTGGGCCGCCCCGTGATCATCCCCGCCTACTCGCGCCGCCGACGCACGACCCGGCATGAGATCCGCCCGCGGCAGAGCCCCGCCATGGACCGCGGCCGCGAGCTGCTCGCTGATCCGCGTCCAGGGCCAATTCGGCGGCGCACCTTCGTCGGCCGGGCTCGACCCCCACGCAACCGTCCAACCCCGCCCGGCCAACTCCCTCGACAGCCTCGCGACCAGCGCCGTCTTCCCCGCCCCCTCCTCGCCGGACACGAGGACGAGCCGTGAACTCCCCTGCGCGACCACCCCCTCCGCCGCCTGCCGCAGCCGCCGCAGCTCACTCCGTCTCCCGACGAAACCGCCGACCGCCACACCGCCGGGCGGTGCGTCGCCGGCCGGCGCCGTGCTGTGACCGGATGCCGCTTCGCCAGCAGGCATTGCACCGCCGACCAATGCCGCCGAAGCCCGAGATCTCGGGTGATCTTGCGACGAGATCGGCTCCGAGCTGGAATTCCCTTCCGGCCGCGCGCTACCGCTGGGCACCACGCTGCCACCGAATGTCGCGCCGCCACCGGGCGCTGCCGCGTCGCCACCGGGCACTGCCTCGCCGCCCAACTCCGCCGGGGCTTGTAATTTCGATCGATCTCGCGACGGCGACTCCGCGGGCGTACCCGCCTGCGCCGATGCACCTTCCACCCCATCGGCGACGGTATCGCCGGGCGCCCGGTCTTCGGTCGGCCCTTGCTCGTCGGTGACAGGGGGCTCCTCTTCCGCGTGCGACTTCTCGCTCGGCGGCCGCTCTGCCGCGGACTTTGTGGCAGAACCTTCTGGTGTCGGCGGAGTCAGGTGTGGGGCGTGAGCGAGGATTGCGGATTCCAGATCGCGCAGTTGCGGGCCGGGGTCGATTCCGAGTTCTGTGCGGAGGTTGTGGCGGACCGTGCGGAGGGCGGCGAGGGCATCGGCCTGGCGACCAGCGCGGTAAAGGGCCAAAGCCCGAGTACGCCAAGCCTGTTCGTGGAGGGGGTGGTCGTGGAGATGGGATTCCAAGGCGGCCGCCGCTTCGGCGGGGCGGCTCAGGTCGAGCAGGGCTCGAGCACGCTGTTCTATTGCGAGAAGGCGTAATTCGTCCAGCCGGTTGATTTCGCCACGCGCCCAGCTCTGATCGGCGAACTCCGCGTAGGCGGGGCCTTGCCACAGCCCCAGCGCGGTGTCGAGTCGCCGCAGCGCGTCGGCGGGCTGCCCGGCGGTCAGTGCCACGTCGGCGCCGCGGGCGAGAGTCTCGAAACGTCCGGCGTCGACATCATCGGAAGCCACGCGCAAGGCGTAGCCGGGGGCAGCGGTGACGAGGATGCCGGCAGGTTGCCTAGGTGCGCGGTCGGGCTCGAGGACACGCCGCAGCGCCGCGACGAAAGTGTGGATGGTCCCGACCGCGTCCCGCGGGGGCTCCTCCCACAAGTCGTAGATGAGCTGCGTAACCGGAACCACCCGACCGCGGGCGACCAGCAGCCGCGCGAGCACGGCCCGGTGACGCGCCCCTTTCAGCGCGATCGGCCCACGCTCGTCCGCCGCCCGCAACGGTCCGAGCACTCCGAAGGTCACCACGAAGCCCGATGCTATCGCTCACCTCACCGAGACCGGCCGGGCAACCGTGATCCATGACGCTCAGTCGCTGCTGATCGGTTGCTCAGTGGGGTGGTCCAGCCTCGTTCTCGTCAGTGAAAACACCTGGAAGGACACTCATGACCTCGCGTATCCCCGGTTTCGACTATCAGCGTGTGACCGTCGCGGACGGTGTCGCGCTCAGCGTTGCCGTCGCCGGTTCCGGCAGTCCGATCGTGCTGTTGCACGGCTTTCCGCAGACGCATCTCATGTGGCGGCATGTCGCCGTGGATATCGCCGCCGATCACACGGTGCTGGTGCCGGATCTGCGCGGGTACGGCGACAGTGACAAGCCGGTCGCCGTCGATGGCGAGACGTATTCGAAGCGGACCATGGGGAATGACATCGTTGCTCTGGCAAGGGCTTTCGGTTTCGACCGGTTCGCGTTGGCCGGGCACGATCGGGGGGCGCTGGTGGCCATTCGGGCCGGGCTCGACCATCCGGATGTGATCACGCATCTGGCCAGCCTGGATGGGATGCCCACCGTCGAGACCTGGGACGTGCTGCACGGGGTCGATGGCGCGATCGCCTTCCACCTGTACCTCATGGCCCAGCCGGAGGGGCTGCCCGAGCAGCTCATCGCCGGGAGTCCCGATGCGTTCTTCGGGCACTTTCTCGATATCTGGGGGAAGAATCCGCAGGCTGTTCCGGCTGAGGTTCGTGCGGCGTATCTGGCCGCGTCCCGGGCGGCGATTCCATCCATCGTGGCCGACTTCCGGGCTTCGGCGCATGCCGATATCGCGCACGATCTGGCGGACCGGGAGGCCGGGAACACGCTGCGGATGCCGGTGACCGTGCTGCAACAGGATTGGGGGTCCGCGCTCGGGTTCGATGCCGAGGGGTTGTGGCGCAAGTGGGCTCCGGATCTGGATCACAGGCTGCTCACTTGCGGTCACTTCATGGCCGAGGAAGCGCCTGCCGAGGTCGTGCGCGCCCTGCGGGAGCTGCTGGTTCGTTGATTCGCTCCTTTTCGGACGCCACGGTCGGCCACGATAATTCTAGCGATTACTCGAATAGTCTTGACTCGAAGAGTAATCGGTCGCATGCTTGTGGCCATGCCCAGCGATGAGTTCACGGTCGAGGACCTCGCCTCGCGAGTCGGGGTCCCGACCAGCACCGTGCGGATGTATCAGACGAGGGGACTGCTGCATCCGCCGCGGCGGGTGGGCCGTGGGGTTCGGTACGACCGTTCGCATCTGGAACGGTTGGAGTTGGTGCAGCGATTGCAGGAGCGCGGGTTCTCACTGAACTCGATCGCGGCCCTGCTCGCGGCGCGTGCGCAGGGGGCGAGCGTCGCGGATCTCCTGGAATTGCCGGGCGGCCCGGAGGATTGGGTTCCTTTGGGGCTGACCGATATTCGGAAGATCATCAAAGCCCGGGACCTGCGGCCCACCCTGCTACGCAAGGCGACCAAGGTTGGCTTGATCCGGTGGCAGCGGGGGCGGCCGCAGACGCGGCGGTGGGCCCTGTCCAGCGGGATGCGGGTGACCGAGTTCGGGATCTCCGCCGTCGAGGTGCTGGATCAGTTCGCCCGACTGCGCGGGCACACCGATGCGATCGCCGACGATTTCGCGCAAGCATTCGAGGCCAACCTGTGGCCGCGAATCCAGCAGGGGGCCAATGATTCCGACCAACTGCAACAAGTGCGCGCCCTCCTGGAAGAGCTCACCGGCATCGCCGAGGGCGTCGTGCTCGGCGCGCTGCGCGAGTCCATGCGCGAGCTGGCCGAACGGTTCGCCGAACGCCACGCCTTGCTGCCCGAGGACGGCAGCGCGCCCCCCTGGCTCGAGCACTCGGCACCGGTGCTCGGGGAACGATTGAGCGGGGATGGGACCGCCGGCGGTGAGGACGCCGTCGAGGCCTTCCTCGCCGAGGACACCGAGGACACCGAGGACCGGCCGTGAAACCCGGCCAGCCACAGCATTTCCGCTATGCGACCACCGAGAGCCCCTAATGGCACCTCCCAGCAATCGGCCGATCGACGGCCCATCGAGATTCTCCGGAGCCATTGCGATCACGACGGGAGCCACTGCCCTACTACAGGGCCTGTTCTTCGGTTGGGTGTTTCGCTGGATTCTGGCGGGGCTGGAACCGGGCTCCGACAGTGGGGCCTACGCCGAGTTCTTGATCGGTCTCATCGTCCTGTGGCCGATGGCGATGGTGCCGAACCTGTTCGTGGCGGGAGCGGCCCTGCTGTTCACTCGCCGACGGGCAGGACGGTCTCTCGTAGTCACGGCGGACGTCATCGTTCTGCTGATCGCCCTGGGCAGCGTATGCGTATTGCCGGGCACGGCCCAAGTATCGATCTTCATCGTGATCCCGGCCCTTCACCTGTGCCTTGCGCTGTGCGATTCCACCGAGTGGTGGGTCGGCGCTCGCGCTGCTGCCGAGTAGCCGACCACGTCCCAGCCGTCTGTCACCGGGCCGGTTGGGGTTCGGCCGCCATGGCGGACAGTTCGCGGTCGACGGCCGCGTCGTGGGCGGCCGCGGCCTCCTCGGCCTTCTTCGGGCTCCAGTAGCCGGACATGAAGAAGACGAAGGGGAGGAAGGCGATCTGGGCCACCAGGCAGATCCACCACCAGGTTTTCCACTGGTCGGCGGAATCCTCGCGGGCCTGGACTACCTCTTCGCCGTGCGCGGAGAGGTACTCGCGGTCCTCGGCGGGAATATTGCTGACCGCCTGAAGTTCCGCGGTGGCCTTGGTGAGGGGGGCGCTCACCTGGGAGGCCACGGCCAGTTCATTGACCGGAACCTGTTGTGCCGCCTGCAATCGAGCCGCGGCCTGATCGGCGGGGATATTGAACTTCCGCGCGATCTGGCCGACCGCGGTGGCGAGAGCTTCCTGATCGTCGGGGTTGACGACCACCTTGGTGAGGACGCTGGTGTCCACCGCTTGCAGGGTCGCGAGTTCTTGTGGGAAGCGGGAATTCAGGCTCACCGCGGTTCTGATGTCGGCCTCGGCGGCGCCGCTCAGCTTGGTCAGCGCGGCGACCTGGGCGTCCTGATCGTTCGGGTTCTCGCCCAGTTTCGCCATGGTCTCGGTTCCCACCTTTTGAATGGTGGCGATCTCCGAGTGGTATTTGCTCGAAATCTCTTGCAGCTTGGGCCCGTAGTTCACCAGCGTGCCCGCCGCGGTCACCACGATGAGCAAGCCGAACAGCACGAAGGTGACGACCGTGCGCAGGGTGCCGCCCCATACCGCGAGCCCGACCGCCGTCGCCGCCGGATTGCGTTCCTCGACCGTCTCGGTGAAGCTGGCCATCCAGCACGAGTAGGCGATACCGGTGCCGATTGCGATGAAGCTCAACACGATTGCGAACGTGTAGTAGTCGGTCCCCGGCCGGTCGGTGTAGCCGAGGAAGATGTACACCCCGATGATGCTCAGCACCGCGCCGAAGATCATGAACGGTTTGCGGACCTTCAGGTAGTCGGAGACGATTCCGGTCAGCACCAGCGCCGCGGCATTGGAGATCCAGTACCAGTTGCCCATGGCATTGGCCTGCGCCGCGGTGAATCCGAAGTTGGTCGCCATGTACACCGGCAGGAACGACACGATGGTGTAGAAGAACGCCAGGAAGATCGAGATCGCGAGGGCCGAGCCGATGATATTGAACTTCAGCATCTGCTTCCACTGATGGCGTTCCAGCGCGGTGACATCCAGCCCGCGCGCCCGCGCCTCCACCAGCGCCTTGTCCCGCAGCGACACCATGATCTGGTCGCGCAGCGCGGGACTGAGCTCCCGCAGTCCGAGCAGTCCGAGAATGGAGATGGCGACGCAGATGACGCCGCACAACCGGTAGTGGTACTGCCAATCGGGATGGTCGGCCAGGGTCGCCGAGGAGATCTCGGTGGTCACCAGCGCGCCGAGCACCGGGCCCAGCGTCCAGAACCCCATGGCCGAGGCGCGGCCCAGCTGCGGTGAGAAGTCGCGCACGATGGCGGGCGTCGCCACCAGCACCGCGCCCTCGACAATGCTGATCAGGCAGTAGACGACCAGGAACGCTTCCTTGGTGGTGGTCTGCGGCACCGCGAACAGCGTGAGCAGCGAGACGATGACCGTGCCGTAGGCGACGATATTGGCCCGCCCGTACCGATCCAGCAGCCCGGCCGCCACCGAGGCCGCCGCGCCGAAGGCCGACCCGGCGATGAAGATGCCGACGAAGTACCGGAAGGTCAGGTCGAAGTAGGCGATGAGTTCATTGCCCACCGCGCCGGCGACGAACAGCTGGTAGTACTGGGCGATCGACACGACCACCACGATGAACAGGTACCAGGACCGCGCCGGAGTCTCCGGATAGTGCGGGAGCTTGCGCCGCCACAGCCCCGTGAGCAGTGTGGGCGCTGCATCGGAGGGACGGACGGCTGCCGAGGTGGAACTCATGATCGAGACGCCTTTCTGCCCACGGCATCTCGCGTGACCGGTAGGCCTACAACGCCACGATCAGCCGGGTGAGAACAGGGTAGCGGTCATGAGTGATTCAGATCACTGCTATCGAAGATCGAAAACTGAGCAGATTGTTACGGTCCCGCTGGCCGGGACTACCCGTTGCCAGCCCGGAAGTACAGAATATTGGACCCGTGCTGGGCCAGCGGCCCGGCCTCGGCGGCCTGCCGGATGCCACTGGCCGGGAGTCCGGTGAGCTTGGCGAACATGGGCGTATTGCCGAAGGCGGCGCGCACCTGGGTCTCGGAGGCGTAGTCCGCGCCGTATTCGGCGAGGGCCTTGAAGTCCAGGGGCGCGAGCGGCTTCTCCAGGGGGATCTGCCCGGCCGGCAGGCCCAGCGCCGCGTAGTGGGTGGCCGAACCGCCGTCGTACCAGCACAGCTCGTAGGACATGTTCTCGGTGGTGGTCACGCTCACCACCGGCCATTCCTGGGAAAGCCGCAGCGCCAGTGGGTGTCTGCCGATCGGCGCGACCTCCCAGTTCAGGCTCTTCACCGAAACCCAGTGCTCGGAGACCTTTTCGATGAGCACCACGTCCTCGCCGAGCCGTTCGGCGGTATTCGCCTCGGGATCCGGCGTGCTCCAGTGCTTTTCGTCGACGCCGAGATAGGCCGAGCTGGGCACCGGCTCCGCGCCGTCGGCCACATAGGCGGCGAGCACGGCCGCGCGCACCAGGGTGACGGCATTGCGCGAGGAGCTGCGCACGCACAGCGCGCCGAAGGAGTTGTTGATCTCCACCGGTTTCGACGGCTGATCGGGCATGGCCCCGGCGGCCAGGGGCTTGAGACCGACCAGCGCCAGCTGCCAGTTGATCTCCTCGATGGTCGAGAGGTCACCGGAGGTCTGATACAGGATCTGCTGCTGCGTCAGGTATCCCGCGCGTTCGAGGGTCTGAACTTCCAGTTTGCCCAACGCCGTGGTGGTCTTGCTGGTGAGCCCGAGATCCTCGATCTTGATCTCACGCAGCCGCTGCGTCATGGCCGGCGAGGTGACCGCCGCATACCGCTCCCGGTACATGGCGACCGCCTGCTTGCGCTGCCGCCCGACCATGAGGGTGCGCAGCAGCGTATTCAGGCTGGAGAGATACCGATTGGCCTGTTCCGGATCGGCGGCGAACAGCGAGGCGCGAATGCGCACCGCGTCCTCGCTGGCGGCGACGGCGGCCTTGGGATCGAGCCGGATCAGCCACACACCGCATTTGGCCAGCCCCTGCGCGCACACCGCCGCGGCATTGGGATAGGTGTGCGCCACATGCCGATACGCCTGGCACGCATTGCGAATGGTCGAGGTCGCCAGCTCGCGATGCCCGATGGTGCGCGCCGCCTGCTCGAACAGCCGCAGCGCCTCCTGCACCTCATTGGCGAAGATGGCGTCCACATGCCCGGCGGTCAGCCAGCGCAGCCGCAACAACACCGCTTCCTGCGCCGGTTCCAGCGCCGAGGGCGACCGATCCCGTTGCGAAGGATCCTCTTTGGTGGCCATGAGCGCCTTGGCGAGCTCACACAATGAGCCGGCCAGCCGCAGCTCCGCCTCGGCCGAACGATCCCGCGCGGCCCCGCGATCCTCCACCACCTGGCGCTCGATGGCGCTGAGATCCATTGCGACCTTCAAACTCCCGCTACACCCGACCACGTCCGGCTCCGATCGACCGTCCGCGTGTTTGCGCCGAGTCTGCCACATAATCGCCGCCCGGGTCACCCATCTGCCGGTATGCGTGGTTTGCACGGCGCGGCGAGATCAGGCCACCGCGATCCCGCTCCGCCCCGCGCCGACCGCCGCGTCGCGCGCCTCGGCAGCGAGAATCTCCTCCAGAATCGAGCGGGCCGCCCGCCGCTCGTCGATCTCCCGGTTCATGCGCTCGAGCTCGGCGCGCAGATCCCGCGCCATCTCATCACAGGCCGGCGCGAGGTACCGCCCGGACTCCACCATGCACGGCAGCACCTCGGCGATGATCCGCGTCGGCAATCCGGCCGCCAGCAGAATGCGAACGCGCCGAACCGATTCCACATCCGATTCGGCGAATTCCCGGTACCCGCTGGCGCGCCGGGCCGGCCGCAGCAGCCCCTGCTCCTCGTAGTAGCGCAGCGCGCGGGTGCTCATTCCGGTGCGGCGCGCGAGTTCTCCGATGCGCATGTGATCTCCGCCTCTCGTGGTTGACCTTCACGCCGATGTGAAACTTTAGCGTCGTCGGCATGACGGAAAACAAAGCAGAGACCCACGATTCATTCCCCGCATTCCAGGGCCGCACGGCGGTGGTCACCGGCGGCACGCACGGCATGGGCCGCGCCATAGCGGAAACCTTGCTGGCGGGCGGCGCCGAAGTATTGCTCACCGGGCGGAATTCGGAACGCGTCCAGCAAGCGCGGGACGAACTCGATTCGCCCGCAGCCCATGTGGTGCGTTCCGACGCGGCCGTGCGCGCCGAAATCGACGCCCTGGGCATAACGGCCGAACAGCGGCTCGGGCACATCGACTACCTGTTCGTGAACCACGGCATCGCCGAATTCCAGACCCTGGACGAGGCCACCGAAGACCATTGGGACCGCATCTTCGACATCAATGCCAAGGGCGCGTTCTTCACCGTGCAGCGCCTGGCCCCGCTGCTCCGCGACGGCGGCGGGATCGTGTTCACCACGGTCTCCAACGACCGGATCTTCCCGGGCCTGAGCGCGTACTCGGCGGCCAAGGAAGCCGTGCGCGCGTTCGCCAGGGTCCTGGCCGCCGAACTCCTCCCCCGCAATATCCGCGTCAATGCCGTCGCACCCGGCTTCATCCTGACCCCGAGCATGGGCGTCGCCCAGCTCACCGAGCAGGAGCGCGCGGAATTCATTCGCGAGGGCGAGTCCACGACCCCGATGGGCCGGCCCGGCACCATGCAGGAGGTCGCCGACGCGGCGATCTACCTCGCGGCCACGGCGACTTTCACCACCGGCGTCGAGCTCGCGGTGGACGGCGGATTCGCCCAGGGAATCGGCGGTTAGCCGGACACGCCACAGCAGGGATTCGCCCGGGGCGTTTCGGGGTACTCCGCCACAGCGAGCCGTGGGAGTCGTACCGAAGCCGGGAGGCCGACGATGATGTCGAACGATCGAACAGAATTCCACTCGGCACGCGCCGAGGTGAGCGCACTACCCGGGAAGCGGGCACGGCGGTACCGGTCACCGTCGGGTCATTCCTTCTTCGATGAGCAGGTCGCACGGCTGCGCCAGGAGGCGCTGGCGGCCTTGCGTGAGACCGCTCATCCATAATCGGATCGCTCAGCTGGGCGGACGGGCGTAGCGGAGCTGGCCCGGTTTGGTGGCGTCGTAGGCTTCGCGGCCCGAGAGGTGTTCGGGCACGCCGACCTCCCACCAGGCTCCGGCCTCGGTCCAGGCCGCCGGCTGGGTGCGGACCACGACCACGGCGGGACGCCGTTCCATGGTGGTGGCGGTGCGCGCGCGGGCATAGGCCTCGCGGAACTGCTTCAGATCGGTGGCGGTGAACGCCAGGCAGCCCATCGCATAGGCGTGCATGGCGAAGTCGACCCGCGGCGGCGGCACCGAATGGTTGGTGCGGCAGTTGGCGTAGAAGTTGTTGTACGGCGCGGCGCCCTGACCTTCCTGCAGGCGGGCGATGACGGCGTAGCCGTCGTTGTCGCAGACCACCGCCACCATGGGGTGGCCGGCGAAGGCGGCGGAGAACAGCTCGGAGTTGAGCATGAGGTAGGAGCCGTCGCCGAGCATGGTGGTCACCAGGCCGTGCGAGTGCGCCATGGACGCGCCCCAGGCTCCGGCGAGTTCGTATCCCATGCAGGAGAACCCGTATTCGACATCCATGGTGGGCTGACCGCCGGTCGCACGCCAGCCGCCGATCAGTTCACCGGGCAGGCCGCCCGAGGCGGTCATGACGTAATCGGTGGGCCCGCTGAGCTCGTTGACGACACCGACGAGCTGGGCATAGGTCGGTGCGCCGATCGTCGGTGCGCGCAGTTTGTCGATATGGGCGTCCCAGTCCGCGCGCGCCGCCAGGGACCGGGTCGTCCATTCCGACGGCACCACCCAGTCGGTGAGCTGGGGTGCGAGGTCGTCGAGCGTCGCGGCGGCATCGCCGACCACGGCGAGCGCGCCGTGCTTCACGGCGTCGAAGCGCGCGGCATTGATGTGCACGAGCTGAACGTCCGGGGAGAACACCGTCCACGACGCGGTGGTGAAGTCCTGCAGGCGGGTGCCGACGGCCAGCACCACATCCGCCTGCGCGGCGAGGGTATTGGCCGAGGCCGCGCCGGTGATGCCGAGCGGTCCAGCGTAGAGGGAGTGGTCGTGCGGGACGAGGGTGCGCCCGGCGGTGGTCTCGGTGACCGGAATGCCGTGCCGCTGTGCGAATTCCAGTGCTTTCTCACCCGCGCCCGAGTACCGGACTCCCCCGCCGAGCAGCAGCAGGGGCTGCTGCGCCCGCCGCAGCACCGCCGCCGCCTCCGCCACGCTGTCGCGATCGGGTCGCGGCCGCGGGATGCGGTGCACGACGGGCCAGAACAGTTCCTCGGGATAGTCGTAGGTCTCGGCCTGCACGTCCTGCGGCAGCGCCAGCGTCACCGGTCCCGCGTCCGCCGGATCGGTGAGCACCCGCGCGACCTGCGGCAGGGTGGAGAGGAGTTGTTCGGGCCGGGTGATCCGATCGAAGTAGCGGCTCACCGCCCGGAAGGCGTCGTTCACGGTGGCGGTGGGATCGCCGAAATGCTCCACCTGCTGCAGCACCGGATCGGGCGCCCGGCTGACGAAGGTGTCGCCCGGTAGCAGCAGCAGCGGCAGCCGATTGGCATGCGCCACACCGGCGGCCGTCACCATGTTCAGCGCCCCCGGCCCGATGGACGAGGTCGCCACGCCCACCTGCCGCCGGTTGGCGGCCTTGGCCAGGCCGACCGCCGCCAGCGCCATGCCCTCCTCGGTGTGACCGCGCCACACCGGAATCACATCGCGGCGCTCCTCGAGCGCACTGCCCAGCCCCAGCACGTTCCCGTGCCCGAAGATGGCGAAAACCGCGGGGAACAGCGGAACTTCGCCCCCGTCGAGGGTCTCCGAGCGCTGCGCCACCAGCCAGGCCACCAAGGCTTGCGCGGTCGTGAGTCTCATAGCAATCGTCCTTCATGAGAGGTGACCGGGCAGCGCGGGTCCAGCGGCTCGTCCGCCCAGCGTGATCGCACCCAGCCGTGCGCCGGGTCGTCGCAGAAGGCCATCGACCGCTCGGGCGCGGGACCGGCCAGCACGTTCAGGTAGTACATGGGATATCCGGGAGCGGCAATGCACGGGCCGTGATACCCGTGCGGGATCAGGAACACATCGCCGTCGCGCACCGCGACGTTCTCATCCAGAGTGCCATCGGCGGTATAGGTGCGATGCATTCCGAAACCGGTGGGCGACGGCGTGATTCCGTCCTGCCCAGCGATCCGGAAGTAGTAGATCTCCTCGTTGACGACTTCGCAGTCGCTCGCCTCGTCGTGCTTGTGCGGTGGATAGGAGGACCAGTTGCCGTCGGGAGTGATGAGCTCACAGGCATTGAGCTTGTCCGCGTGGTCCCACACCCCGGGCACCCCGAAGTTGGTGACCTGCCGCGTGGCCCGCCCCGCGCCCCGCACCTCGACCGGAACCTGCTCGGCGGGACCGTATTTCGGAGTCAACCGCCGCGTGCACCGCGCCATGGGCAGCGCGACCTCGATGCCGTTCGCAGTGGACAGCTCCAGATCGGAATCACGTGGTACATAGGCGAAGTCGGTGACCCGGGTGAAGACCGATTCGCGCCCTTGCAGTTCGAACACCTCGCCGTCGACGCACAAGGTGCACGATCCGGCCAGCGGCAGCACGAATGCCTCGAAATCGCCGGTGCGCACGGTCCGCGTCTCGCCCGCGGCCAGGTTCAGGACAAGTAATCCGGTGTACGTCCAGCCTGCCTCGCCGGGCGTGAGCACCACGGGATCGCTTCCGCTGCCCAGAGTTCCGTGCGGACGGTGCAGCTTGCTCATGCCGATGCCCTCTCACCTGACCGAACGTTCCCCTCGTCAGTCCGGCGCGCTCTTGGCCGGAATCCACCACGCGGTCGGAGATCTCGGCCAAAAGCATGCCGGGATGACGAGCGGGACTCCTGTTCACGTGCTGCACTCATCCCGCCGCCTCCAGCACCCGGGCGGCCGCGTCGACCGCACCCGCCACGTCACCATCGGGTGGGTACAGCAGGGTGCGCCCCACCACCAATCCGCGCACCACCTCGTGGCGCAGCGCAGCACCCCACGAAGCGAGGTCCGCCGCAGGATCGCCGGATGGTGCGCCGCCGAGCAGGAGTACCGGCAGCGTGGTCGCATCCAGGGCCGATGCATCCTGCGGGGCCGGGATTTTCAGCCAGGTGTAGGCGGAGGTACTGCCGAGCCCGGAGGCCACCGTCATGGCCCGTTGCAGGGCGGCGGCGTCCTTGTGCATGACCAGCGCGCCGGTCTCGTCGCGCCCGTAGGGCAGCGGTTCGACCATCGCCATCAGGTTGTGCTCGGCGAGTTCGGAGACGGCGCGGGCGCAGGCTTCCAGGGTGGGAATGGTGCCCGGATCCGAATCCACCAGGCGCAGCAGCATTTTGCCGCCGTCGAGCCGGTATTTGACCAGGGATTCCGCGTCGTACCCGGTGAACCGGTCGTCGATCTCCCAGTCCGCCCCGGCCAGCCCGCCGCGGTTCATCGACCCGATGACGATCTTGTCGTGCACCGCGTCGAGCAGCAGCAGTTCCTCCACGATGTCCGGGGACCCGAGCACGCCGTCCACCGCCGGATTGGCCAGCGCGATGAGCAGCCGCTCCAGCAGCGTGCGCCGATCGGCCATGGCGGTGCGGTCCGCGCCGACACCGAGCGCGCCGCGGGCCGGATGATCGGCGGCGACCAGGAACAGGGTGCCCTTGTCCGACAGCAGGTTCGGGCGACGGCGGCGGTCGGCGTAGGCGCGCTGGATGGCCTCCGGATCGGTGGCGCGGGTGCGCAGCAGCTCGTTCCAGCGGTCGTCGGTCAGGTGCACAGCAGCTCCTCGATTTCGGCGGCGGTGGGCATGGCGTCGGCGCAGGCCAGGCGGGAGGCGACGAGCGCGCCGGCGGCATTGGCGAAGGCGGCGAGCCGGTGCGGGTCCCAGCCGGAGAGCAGGCCGTGGGCCAGCGCGCCGCCGAAACCGTCGCCCGCGCCGAGCCCGCAGACCACCTCGACCGGGCACGGCGGCACCGTCCAGCGTTCGGCCTCGGTGGCGATGAGCACGCCCTCCGCGCCGCGTTTGACCACGGCCAGCCGCACCCCGCGCGCCAGCAGCCGGTCGGCGGCCTCGTCCGGATCGGCGGTGCCCACCGCGATCTGGACCTCGGTGCGGTTGCCCACCACCACGTTCACGTGGTCGAGCATCCAGCCGATCTCGGCGCGGGCGGTCTCCGCGTCGGGCCAGAACATGGGCCGGTAGTCGAGATCGAGCACGGTGTGCCCGCTCCGGGCGCGCCGGCGCAGCATCTCGCGCTGGGTGCCGCGGCCGGGTTCGGCGCTCACGCCGGTCCCGGTCACCCACAGCAGCGGCACGGAATCGACGACATCCCAGGGAATCTCGTCCTCGGTGAGGGTGAGATCCGGTGCGATGGGCGCGCGATAGAACAGCAGCGGCGGATCCGCGGGCGGTCTCAGCTCGCAGAACACCACCGGCGTCAGCAGGTCCGGCGCGGTGCCGACATAGTCCGCCGCAACCCCGAACTCGCGCAGGGCCGTGCGCACGAAGTCGCCGAAGCCGTCCGGGCCGACCTTGGTGAGCACCGCGGAGCGGCGGCCCAGCCGGGCCGCCGCCACCGCCACATTGGTGGCCGTGCCGCCGAGAAACTTGGCGAAGGTCTGCACCTCCGCCAGCGATACTCCGCTCTGCTGCGGGTACAGGTCGACCCCGACCCGCCCCACGGTCAGCACGTCCAGCGTCGTCACGGCTGCACCACCCGTTCCAATTCGTGTTGCAGCGCTTCGAGTTCGGCCCCGCCGGCCATCTGCCGGGTGAGCTCGGGCAGATCGATCTCGGACTTCTCGTAGCTGCCGAGCTGGGCGCCGCGTTTGAGCAGCAGGAACCGATCGCCCACCGGATAGGCGTGATGCGGGTTGTGCGTGATGAGCACGACGCCCAGCCCGCGGTCCCGGGCCTGGACCACATAGCGCAGCACCACGCCCGCCTGCTTGACACCCAGTGCGGCCGTGGGCTCGTCGAGGATCAGCACCTTCGCCCCGTAGTGCACGGCCCGGGCAATGGCCACGCACTGCCGCTGCCCGCCGGACAGCGTGCCGACCGGCTGCTCGAGATCGCGGATCTCGATTCCCATATCCGCCAGGGCTTTTCCGGTGATCTCCTTGGCTTCGCGCCGGTCCAGCAGCTCGATCGGCCCGTATTTCCTGACCGGTTCGGAGCCGAGCACGAAATTGCGCCACACGCTCATGAGCGGCACCACGGCCAGATCCTGGTACACCGTGGCGATGCCCTGATCCAAAGCCTCACGCGGCGAGGAGAATCGCACGGCCGTGCCATTGACCTTCAGTTCGCCGCTGTCGTGCTGATGCACCCCGGCCAGGATCTTGATGAGCGTCGACTTGCCCGCGCCATTGTCACCGAGCACGCAGGTGACCTCGCCGGCCTTCACCACGGTGGACACATCGCGCAGCGCCATCACGCCGCCGTAAGTCTTTCCGATGTCGACGGTTTCGATCAAAGGATCGGCAGTCATCGGCGTACTCTTTCCGCTCGCTTCTTGAATTCGTTGTTGACCAGTACGGCCGACAGCAGCAGCACGCCGAGGAACAGCATGAACCAGTCGCTGTCCCAGCCCGCGAACACGATGCCCTGCCGGGCCATGCCGAAGATGAGCGCGCCCAGCGCCGCGCCGACCACCGAGCCGAAGCCGCCGGTGAGCAGGCAGCCGCCGATCACCGCGGCGATGATGTACTGGAACTCCAGTCCCACACCCTGATTGGCCTGCACGCTGGAGAAGCGCAGCAGATTGCAGGCGCCGACCACCCAGCCCGCGAAGGCCGTGCCCATGAACAGCAGGATCTTGGTCCGCACGGCCGGAACGCCGACGGCCCGCGCACTGGGCAGCGAACCGCCGACGGCGAAGGTCCAGTTGCCGAATCGGGTGCGCACCAGGATGAGCGCGGCCAGCGCGGTCAGCACGATCCACCACACCACCGACGCCTGGATGCGGGCGTCACCGATATTGGTGGTGGAGGCGAACACCCAGCCCGCGGACTCGTAGCCGCCCGCGCCGCGCATGCCCGACACCTGCACGGTGCCCGTAACCAGTCGCGTCACACCGAGGTTCAGGCCCTGCAATGCGAGGAACGTGCCGAGGGTGACGATGAAGCTCGGCAATCCGGTCCGCATGACCACCCAGCCGTTGAGCGCGCCGACGGTCAGCGCGAACAGCAGCGAGACACCCAGCGCGAACCACACGTTCCAGCCGGAGTGCACCGCCAGCAGGGCCGTGATCAGGGCCGTGGACGCGGTCATGACGCCCGCGGACAGATCGAATTCGCCGCCGATCATGAGCATGGCGACCGCCACGGCCATGATGCCGAGCGTGGAGGCGTCGTCGAGCCAGTTGGACACACCCAGCGAACTGAGGAAGCTGTCGGTGATGATTGAGAAGAAGACGAACACCGCCAGCGCGCCCAGCAGCGCGCCGAGTTCGGGCCGCACGATCAGTCGGTTCAGCAGCGTGCCCTCCGGCGGCGCGACCGCGGTCTCGGAAGGTTTTGCGAGAAGACTCATTTCAATTCACTCCCGACCGTGATCACCGGGTGCCCTGGTCGACCAGGGCGGCGATGGCATCGACATTGCTCTTGTCCACGAAGGCGGGACCCGTCTGCACCGGCCGGCCGCCGCCGACCGTATTGAGGTTCGACTTGTACAGCTTCAGCAGCACCACCGGCAGATAGCCCTGCTCGTACTGCTGCTGATCGACCGCGAACAGCAGGTTCCCGCCCCGGATCGCGGTCACCACATCGCTATTGAGATCGAAGGTGGCGACCGCGGCGTTCGACCGCGACTCCCGCACCGCGTCCACGGCCCGCGCGGCGATCTGCGAATTCAGCGTCAGCACCGCGTCGACGGCGCGATCGGTCTCCAGCGCGCCCTTGATGCGGGCCTGCGCATCGGTGGGGTTGTTGATATCGACCTGCAGCCGCACCACATTCCCGAAACCCTGGGTCGCGCCGTCACAGCGCTCCTCCTGGCCGATATTGCCGGCCTCGTGAATCACGCAGAGCAGCTTGGCTTTTCCCTCGTCCTTCAGCCGCTTGCCCGCGGCCTCACCGGCGAGCTTCTCGCTCTGCCCGACATGGCCGATGGCGCCGAAGGCGACGCTCTTCCCCTCACCGGAGTTGATGGTCACCACGGGAATGCCCGCGGCCACGGCCTTTTCGACCGAGGTGCGCAGCGCGTCCGGATTCGCCATGGACACGACCAGGCCGTCCACGCCCTGCGCCACCGCATTGTCGATGAGTTTGGCCTGCTGGCCGGGATCGCCGGAGGAGTTGTATTCCACGCGCACGCCCAGATCCTCCCCGGCCGCCTCCGCGCCGTTCTTGACCACATTCCAGAAGGCGTCACCGGCCGAGCCGTGCGTCACCACGGCTACCGATTTCAATTCGCCGACATCGACGGGCGCCTTCTGATTCCCGGCCGTATCGGCCCCGGGTCCGCTACAAGCGGCGAGCACGGCCGCGACGGCCAGCCACGGCGTCAGCCGCCGCCACCGCTTCCAGCGCGATTGTGTGGGTTCGGACATCTTCGTCATCACCTCTTCACTAAATCCGCGCGGAGGCGAGTTCGGAGCCGATTCGGGCCAGGTGTCGCAAACTGCGTGTCGTATCGCCGGTCGGCCCGGCCGCGGTCTCGCCCGCGCGCAGCGCCGTGTCCTGCTCGAGCACGTACCAGCCGCGGTATCCGGCCGCGTGCACCGTGCGCACCAGGGCCGCGATGTCCACGTCGCCGTCGCCCAGCGGCACGTACAGCCCGCGCCGCACGGCCTCGCTGTATTCCATTCGGCCGGAACGCACTTCGTCGGCCAGGGCCAGGCGCACATCCTTGAGGTGGATGTGCCCGATGCGGCCGGCGTACTTGCGGGCCAGCTCGACCGGATCGGTGCCGCCGATGGCCAGGTGCCCGGTGTCCAGGCACAGGTCCAGATCCGAGCCCAGCAGGAAGCGGGCGACCTCGGCCTTGGTCTCGACATGGGTGCCCACATGCGGGTGCACGGTGGTGCGCAGGCCGTGCTCGGCGGCGATATCGCGCACGGTGGCGGCGGTGTCGAGCAGGGTCCGCCACTCGTGATCGGTGAGCGGTTCGCGCTGGTCGTACCCGTCCTCGCCGGTGGCGGCGGCCAGTACGAGCACCTCGGCCCCGGCGGCGGCGAACAGCCGCGCGGTCTCCCGCGCGGTGCGCAACGCCCGCCCCGGTTCGCGATGCATGGCCAGCGCGAGGAACCCGCCGATCGGCCGCAAGCCGTGCGCGCCCAGAGCGGCCTGTAGTTCGAGGGGATCACTGGGTAGATATCCGGGCGGCCCGAATTCGGTCGCGGCAATGCCGAGCCGCGCCATCTCGGCCAGCACGACCTCGGGTTCGAGGACGTGCCCCCAGCCGGGAACTTCGCAGACTCCCCAGGAGATCGGCGCGGCGGCAATACGCAGTGGATGCAGCGGTTCGGTCATCGGCACTTCCCAGACCTGTCATAAGCCATCGAATGATGTGCTCTCGCAATTGGAGCGCTCCAACAATGTAACCTGGATCACTGGCGTGTCAAGAGCCCGACGCACATCGAAAAATGGTGTGTCACCTCGGAAAACATCCAAACCACCGGCAAAAGCCCACGAAAATCGATGTCCAGAAAATTCCGTTAGAGCGCTCTATTGCCCACATCTCGCCGAGGCGGTACGGTCCGATCAGACCGACTCGAATCACCCGGAGGAACCATGCCCCGACCGACCATGGAGGATGTGGCGGCCCGCGCGGGCGTCTCCCGTGCTCTCGTCTCGTTGGTCATGCGCAACTCCCCCAAGGTCAGCGATCACCGCCGCCGCGCGGTGCTGCAGGCGGCCGAAGACCTCGGCTACCAACCGCATTTCATGGCCCGCTCGCTGGCCAGCCGCACCTCCAACATTGTCGGCGTCATGGTGTCCGACCTGCGCAATGCCTTCTTCGCCGATGTGGTGGAGGGCATGGACGCCGCCGCGCAGGAGGCGGGGCTGGAACTCATCCTGAATACCGGCTGCCGCAGCGCGAATCGGGAACGGACCGCGCTGGCGAGCCTGCTGGCCTTCCGTCCCGGCGGCATCATCCTGCTGTCGCCGGTGCTGCCCGCGGCCTCCATCCGGGACGCGGCCGCGCGCTGCCCGGTCGTGCTGGTCTCGCGCAGCTCGTCCATCGCACAGGTGGACACCGTCAACGACGATGGCGAGCTGGGTGCGGCGCTGGCCGTGGATCACCTTGTCGCCCTGGGCCATCGGCGCATCGTGCACCTCGACGGCGGCGCCGCCTTCGCCGCCGGGCAGCGTCGCAAGGGCTACACCGCCGCCATGGTGCGGCACGGCCTGGAACCCATGGTCATCGCCGGCGAGCACACCGACGAGGCCGGGGCGGCGGCGGTGCGCAAACTGCTGAACATCTTCACCCCCGACACCTTCCCCACCGCCTTGGTCTGCGGCAACGACTTCAGCGCCGTCGGCGCCATGTCGGCGCTGGGCGAGGCGGGATTGCGTGTCCCCGAGAATGTCTCGGTCGTCGGTTACGACAACACCTCCTTCGCCGCCCTGCGCAATGTCGCGCTGACCACCATCGACCAGCCCCGCACGCGGATCGGGCGGCTGGCGGTGGAGGCGCTCACCGAGCGCCTGCGCGAGGAGCGCACCGAACCGGTGCGCAAACGCCTGGAACCCGCGCTGATCGTCCGCGCGACGACCGCGCCACCGCGCGGGTGAACACCCGAACCTCACACCGCCACAAGCACTCTCACACCTCAGGAGCCATCATGTCCCCCGTTCGTGTTGGCCTCGCCGGAACCGGCCGCATCGGCGCCTCCCATGCCGAGACGCTCAAAGCGCTGTCCGCCGTGGACACGGTGATCGTCGCCGACGCCGACGCCCAGCGCGCCCGCGCCACCGCCGACAAACTCGACATCGAGTTCGCGCCCGATATCGACGCGCTCTTCGCCGCCGACCTCACCGGCCTGGTCATCGCCACCGCCACCGATTCGCATCCGGAGCTGATCACCGCCGCCGTCGCGCGCGGCATCCCGGTGTTCTGCGAAAAGCCCATTGCCGCAGATATTTCCGGCACCCTCGCGGTGGTCGAGCAGGTGACGGATGCCCAGGCGCCGGTGCAGATCGGCTTCCAGCGCCGCTTCGACGCCGGCTACCGCGCGGCCCGCGCGGCGGTGGCCTCCGGCGAATTGGGCTGGATCCACACCCTGCGCGCCACCACCCTCGATCCGGCGCCGCCGCCGGCCGAGTACATTCCGCGCTCCGGCGGACTGTTCCGCGATTGCGGCGTCCACGATTTCGACATTATCCGCTGGGTGACCGGCCGCGAGGTCACCGAGGTCTACGCCACCGGCGCCAATCGCGGTGAGCAATTCTTCGCCGACGCCGGGGACGTCGACACCGCCGCGGTCGTGCTGCGCCTGGACGACGGAGCGCTGGCGACGGTTTCGCTGGGCCGCTACAACGGCGCGGGCTACGACGTGCGCCTCGAGGTCCTCGGATCCAAGGGCAATGCCATTGTGGGACTGGATGATCGGGCCCCGCTGCATTCGGTCGAGGACCAGTGGACGCCCTCGTCGCTGCCCGCCTATCCGGGCTTCATGGAGCGCTTCCACGGCGCCTACGTCGAGGAACTCGCCACCTTCGTGGGCGTGGCCACCGGGCAGATGCAGAATCCGTGCCCGCCCGGAGAAGCCTTGGCGGCGTTCTACATCGCCGAGGCGTGCGAGCTGTCCCGCCGGGAGGGCAGGCCGGTGCGGCTGGCCGAGGTCCGCCGCTAGCTGACCAGCAGGCTCACCGCGAGACCGGTCATGACGAGCGCGATCACCGAATCCAGCACCCGCCAGGCGCGCGGCTTGGCGAAGACCGGAGCCAGCAGCCGCGCGCCGAAACCGAGCCCGAAGAACCAGATGATGCTGCCCGCAATGGCTCCCGCGGTCAGGAACCAGCGATCCGGCGTCGCATAGGTGCTGGCGAAGGAGCCCAGCAGCACCATGGTGTCGAGGTAGGCGTGCGGGTTGAGCCAGGTCACCGCGAGGCAGGTGGCGATGGCCGCGCTCAGGGCGATGGGCGCGCCGCCGCCCGCGGTCAGCGCCGAGGCGGAGAAGGCGCGCTTGGCGGCGAGGAAGGCGTAGCCGAGCAGGAAGGCCGCGCCCGCGTACTTGGCGACGGTGAGCAGCACCGGCGCGTTGTTGACCACGAAGCCGAAGCCCGCGACGCCGGCGGTCATGAGGATCACGTCGGAGGCGGCGCAGACCGCGACCACCGGCAGGACATGCTCGCGTCGGATCCCCTGACGCAGGACGAACGCGTTTTGCGCGCCGATCGCCACAATGAGGGAGAGTCCGAAGCCGAGTCCTGAAATGGCCGCCAGGGCCGCCGATGACGTGTTCACCCATCCGAAACTAGGGCAGTCGACCAGGACCAGGCCAGCTAATGTTTTTGATGCACCATTACGATTTCTTAATATGGACCTCCAGCTCGACCAGCTGCGCGCCCTCGACGCCGTCATCAGCGAGGGCACCTTCGACGCCGCCGCGCGCCGGCTCAGCGTCACCCCGTCGGCGATCAGCCAGCGCATCAAGGCCCTCGAGGACGCCGCCGGGCGCATCCTGGTGCAACGCACCAAACCGGTGCAGCCGACCGATTCGGGGTTGACCGTGCTGCGGCTGGCCCGGCAGATCCAGCTACTCACCGGCGATACCGCCAGGGAGCTGGGTGAAGCCAATCAACCCGCCGACCGCCCGGTCAATATCCCGATCGCGGTCAATGCGGATTCCTTACAGACCTGGGTGCTGCCCGCCCTGGCCCGCGCGGCCGCGGGGGTGAGCTTCGAGATCCATCGCGAGGACGAGGAGCACACCACCCGTTTCCTGCGCGACGGCACCGTCATGGCCGCCATCACCTCCACCGCCGCGCCCGTGCAGGGCTGCACCGTGCGCCGCCTCGGCGCCATGCGCTACCGCCCGCTGGCCCATCCCGACTTCGCCCGCACCTGGTTCCCGGACGGCGCGACCGCCAAGGCGTTCGCCACGGCCCCGGTCATCCTGTTCGACCGCAAGGACGATCTGCAGTTCCGCCTGGTGCGGCACTACACCCGCAAACCCATCGACCCGCCCCGGCACTACATTCCGTCCTCGGCCGGATTCGGCGAGGCCATCCGCCTGGGCCTGGGCTGGGGCATGATGCCGGACATGCAGGTCCGGCCCGGCGACGAGCTGGTTCCGGTCGACCCCGCCGTCTTCATCGACGTGCCGCTGTACTGGCAGCAGTGGCGACTGGACTCTCCCGCGCTCACCGCGGTCGCCGACACCATTGCCGAAGCCGCCGCCACCGCACTCCGGTGAGATCGCGGCACGGCGCTGCTGTGGGGTTGCGACTCATCGTGATTCGCTCGCGACCCGCACGACCCGATGCCATAGTCGAAGCAATCGCATTGCCCTAGGAAGGAAAATCGTTGTCCCAGATTGTGCGCGGCGTGATCGCACGCTCGAAGAATGCCCCGGTGGAAGTGACCGAGATCGTGATCCCGGATCCCGGACCGGGTGAGGCCGTGGTGGCGGTGCAGGCGTGCGGGGTGTGCCACACCGATCTGCACTACCGCGAGGGCGGTATCAATGACGAATTCCCGTTCCTGCTCGGCCACGAGGCCGCCGGCCTCGTGGAGGCCGTGGGCGAGGGCGTGACCGATGTGGCGGTCGGTGATTTCGTCATCCTGAACTGGCGCGCGGTCTGCGGCACCTGTCGCGCGTGCAAGAAGGGCAAGCCCTGGTACTGCTTCTCGACTTTCAATGCGGCACAGCCGATGACGCTCACCGACGGCACGCCGCTGACACCCGCGCTGGGCATCGGGGCCTTCGCGGAGAAGACCCTCGTGCACGCCGGGCAGTGCACCAAGGTGGACCCGAGCGCCTCGCCCGCCGCGGTGGGCCTGCTGGGCTGCGGCATCATGGCCGGGCTGGGCGCGGCCATCAATACCGGCGGGGTGAGCCGGGGTGACAGCGTGGCCGTGATCGGTTGCGGCGGTGTGGGTAACGCCGCCATCGCGGGGGCCCGGCTGGCGGGCGCCACCACCGTGATCGCGGTCGACATCGACGAGCGGAAGCTGGAGTGGGCCACCGGTTTCGGGGCGACCCACACCGTCAACGCGGCCAAAGACGATGCGGTCGAGCGGGTTCAGGAGCTCACCGGCGGCTTCGGCGCGGATGTGGTGATCGACGCGGTCGGGCGGCCGGAGACCTGGAAGCAGGCGTTCTACGCGCGCGATCTGGCCGGCACGGTGGTGCTGGTGGGCGTGCCCACGCCGGATATGACGATCGAGATGCCGCTCATCGACTTCTTCTCCCGCGGCGGGTCGCTGAAGTCCTCGTGGTACGGCGACTGCCTGCCCTCGCGCGACTTCCCCTATCTGGTGGAGCTCTACAAGCAGGGCCGCCTGGATCTGGATGCCTTTGTCACCGAGACTATTTCACTCGACGAGGTCGAGGCGTCGTTCACCAAGATGCATCACGGCGACGTGCTGCGCTCGGTGGTGGTGCTGTAGTGGCGCACATCGATCACACCACCACCTCGGGCACCTTCAGCCTGGACGGGGAGACCTTCGACGTCGACAACAATGTCTGGGTGGTCGGCGACGACCTGGAATGCGTGGTCATCGACGCACCGCACGATCTGCGGGCCATCCTGGATGTCATCGGCACCCGGAAGGTGCAGGCCATTCTGGCCACGCACGCGCACGACGACCACATTCGCATCGCGCCCGAATTGGCCCGCGCCACCGGGGCTCCGGTGCTGCTGCATCCGGACGATATGGTCCTGTGGCGACTCACGCATCCTACGGTGGACCCGGACGGTGAGCTGACCGACAAGCAGACCATCGAGGTCGGCGGGACCGTCTTGCAGGTGCTGCACACGCCGGGCCACGCACCGGGCGCGTGCTGCTTCTACTCCGCGGATCTGGGTGCGGTGTTCACCGGGGACACGCTGTTCCACGGCGGTCCCGGGGCGACCGGGCGCTCGCATTCGGACTTCGGGACCATTGTGGACTCGATCGCCGAGCGGCTGTTGTCGCTGCCGCCGGAAACCTTGGTGCACACCGGTCACGGCGATTCCACCACCATCGGCGCGGAGGCGCCGCAGCTCGACGAGTGGCGTAAACGCGGGCACTGAGCGGAAGTCCGGCGCGGCTGGTCCGGCACCACGGACCAGCCGCTATCGGCAGGTATACAGGGTGGCCTCGGCCAATTCCTCGATGACATCGCCGAGTTCGCCCCGATTGCGGAAGGCGCGCAGCTGCCGGCGCGCGCCATTGCCCCGGATCAACAGCGCGGTGACGGCCTCGGTGACGAAGTCGAGATCGCCGAGTTCCTCCAGGGCGGGCCGGATCCGGTCGATGAGCCGCGACAGCAGATCCTCGACCGGCAGCATGCGGCCGTCCAGCGGATCGATCGCAGCCCCGTCGATGCCTTCGTGCGCGGCCTTCCAATAGGCCGCGCGCAGTACGGGTTCGGAGATGGCGGCCGGTTCCGGAACCCGGCACGCGGTCATGACGGCGGCCCGCACCACGGTGGCCATGAGCGCCGATTCCTCCACCGTCGCGGGCACATCGCTGACGCGCACCTCGACGGTCGGGAAGGTGACCGAGGGCCGCACATCCCAATACACCATCTTGCGGTCGAGGATGACGCCCAGCGACAGCATGGATTCCACGGCGGCGTCGAATTCGCGCACGGAGCCGAAATGCGGCGGCGGGCCGGCGCTGGGCCAGCGGCGCCACAGAATATTGCGCCAGCTGGCATACCCGGTTTCGCCGCCGCGATAGATGGGGGAATTCGCGGTCAGCGCCAGCAGCAGCGGCAGCCACGGGCGCAGGAAGTTGCTCACCCGCAGCGCGACGTCCTTGTCCGGCACCGCCACGTGCACGTGGCAGCCGCACAGACCTTGGTCATTGGCGAGCCGGCCGAAGTTCTCGGCAATGCGGCGATAGCGCGGGGTGCCGGTAATGGTCAGCTCGTCCGGCGCGCTCAGCGGTACCGCGCTGGCGAGCAGCAGGGCGTCGTTCTTCTCCGCGCAGATCGCCGCGCCGCGCCGAAGTTCGCGCAGTTCACGCAGCAGATCCGGGGTATTGGTGTGCACGCGGGTGGTGGTCTCCACCTGGCATCGCGTGATTTCCAATTGCAGATCGAGACCGAAATCCGCCGCGGTGCGGGCAACATCGACATTCCTGCTCACCGGTGCGCCCGTCCGCGGATCCACGAGGAGAAACTCCTCTTCGACGCCTACCGTCGGCGGGGCTTCCACCTTACCTGTGTACCTCATACACGCGTCTGAAACACCTGTCGGAGCGGTCTCTCCGGGTTGTCGGTGGGCGGGGTGACAATGCCTGCATGGCATACGACGAGGAACTGGCCGAGCGGATCCGGGATTCGCTCGGGCCGGAAATGGCCGAGGCCGTCGAGAAGAAGATGTTCGGCGGTCTCGGTTTCATGATCGACGGCAATATGGCGGTGGCGGCCAGCGGCAAGGGCGGGCTGCTCGTGCGGGTGGGTCCCGAGGCGCACGATGAGCTGGTCCGGCTCGCGGGCGCGAGCGCGATGGTCATGGGCGGGCGCGAGTCGCGCGGCTGGCTGCGCATCGACGATGCGGTCCTCGCCGAGGACAAGGTGCTCGACGAATGGGTCGCACGCGGCGTGGCCGCGGCCCGCAGCGCACCCAAGAAGAGCGCACCCCGGAAGAAGGCCGCCCGCGGCTGACCGCCATCCGCACCCCCTGAGAAGACCACTCAGTTTCCAGGGCATGAGAGACTCGATACGGCGGGTTATCGGGTAGGGGTGTAGCGAATGGCGGCTCGGCGGATCGGTTCTCGGGGCAGGACCACCGATATCGGGGGGAATCCTCCCTCCGGCAAGGTGGTTCGCGCCGCCAGACTGGCCGGCCTGCCGATCGCCTATGCGGGCCGCCGGGCCGCGGGTATGGGCAAACGCGTCCTGGGCCGCCCGGCCGCGGATGTGGATCTGGAGATCCAGCTGCGCACCGCCCAGCACATCTTCGAGGTGCTCGGCGAATTGAAGGGCTGCGCCGCCAAGCTCGGGCAGATCATGGCCGTCTACGAACTCGCGCTGCCGCCGGAGCTGGCCGAACCGTATCGGGCCGCGCTGAGCCGCCTGCACGATGCCGCCCCGCCCATGCTGCCCGCCACCGTGCACACGGCCATGGCGGCATCCATGGGCGACGACTGGCGCGAGCTGTTCCGCGAATTCGACGACCGCCGCGCCGCATCGGCCACCATCGGCCAGGTGCATCGCGCGGTCTGGCACGACGGGCGCGGCGTGGCGGTGAAGGTCATGTACCCGGGTGCGCGCGCGGCGCTGCTCGCCGATCTCGATCAACTGCGCCGCATGTCCACGCTGGCCACGGTTTTCGCGCCGCACGCCGATGTGCGCGCGCTCGCCGACCAGCTCGCCGAATCCGTGCGCGCGGAACTCGATTTCGCCGCCGAGGCCGAATTCCAGCGCACCTTCGCCGCCGCCTACGCGAATGATCCGGACTTCCGCGTTCCCGAGGTGGTGGCCCAGCGCGGCGATGTCCTGATCACCGAATGGCTGGACGGAATCCCGCTGCACCGCATCATCGAGTCGGGCGCGGCCGAGGAACGCAGCCGCGCCGGCATGCTGGCCCTGCGCTTCGTGCTGTCCGCGGGTCCGCGGGCGGGTCTCATCTACTGCGACCCGCACCCCGGCAATTTCCGGATATTGCCCGACGGCCGCCTGGGCGTGGTCGACTTCGGCGCCTGCGCGCCGTGGCCGCCGCCGGATTTCGAGGCCATGGTGAGCGATCTGGGCGATGCCGTCTTCAATGGCGGTCCGGCGGAACTGGATACCGCCATCCGGCAGCACGGTTTCGCCGACGACGAGGTCAGCTTCGACGCGGCCGTGCTGTCCGATCAGCTGGCCCCGTACGTCGACCTGGTGCGCCTGGAGTCGGCCCGGGTGGATCGGGAGTGGCTGCGCCGCCGCGTCCTGCACACCATGAATCCGCGATTGTCGAATGTGTGGCGCCAGCTCACCATGCCCGCGTCCTGCACGCCCTTCGCCCGCGCCCTGGTCACCCTGCTGGGCCTGCTCTCCCAGCTCGACACCGCGGGCCCCATGCGCGAGGAAATCCTGCGCTGGTCACCGGAATTGACCGCCGCCTTCACCCGCTACCGAACCCGCGGCCCCGAACCCGCGGCCGCGGACCCGCACGCCCCGGCCGATCTCGCCGCCGCGCGCGAGCGCCGTGCGGCCCGCACGGCCGCGGCGGCACGCCCGCGGCGATTCGGCGTGTCCCGAGGGTGACACGAACGTCGGGTCGGTCACACCGTATGCGGAAAGCGCTATCGGGCCGCAAGGTTCGCGATGCACGGCTCCCCGGCGAGCTCCGCGGCGGCTCTGTGGCCGTTACCGTTTCGTGACACATTCTGGCCATCTTCGGCCAGGTGCGGTGAAATTGCTCGATTCTCGGCTAGGTTCGTTCCGGGGCACGCAGCACGGCGCGTCCACACGCGTCGCCTGTGTTTGCTCAACCGAGTTGTGCCGAACAAGGAGTGTGGCTTTGACCCCTCGAAGGATGGCGGACGCGGCGGCTACAGCCGCGACGCGGGCGGTGTCGGCCGTCATCACCCCGCGCCCCTGGACAGTTCCCGTACTGGCGACCAGTGCGGTACTCAGCACCACGGCGATTCTGGTCGCCAGTGCGCCGCATGCGGCGGCCGCACCGGCCTTGATCGGGGTCCACCTATCCTGAGCGGATCGGTCAGCAGGCGGCCTCCCGCGTATCCCCCAGTCCGGGAACCCATTTCCCGGCCAGGCTGAGGAACGGCCCCTGCGCGTCGAGTTGCGCGCAGATACCGACCACGCCGCCGAAAACGCGTGCGAGCATGGCATATTCGGGATGATCCACCGGCGCCATCAGGGCCCGCGCATTGGTGAGCGAGATGTTCTCCGGATCCAGTGAGCGCGCGACCTCCGCCTGCAGCATGGCGCGGCTGAAATGGAAGTCGCTGCCGTCGATCTGCGCCACCACGGGCGCTATGCGCCGGCGAATGGGACCCATATCGATGGGCGCGCCCGATTTGACGAAGCCCTCCTCCCGCAGCACGGCTTCCAGCGCCGGATAGTCCTCGGCGAGCGCGCAGCGCGCCAATCGCCCGACCGCGCGCGGTATTCCGCGCGGCGTCTCCGCGCAGGCCCCGAAGTCGATGACGCCCAGCCGATTGTCCGGGCGCAGCTGGAAATTCCCGGGATGCGGATCGCTGTGCAGGCAGCCGACCCGCGACGGCGAGCAGAGCGCGAACTCCGCGAGCAGCAGTCCGGCGCGATCGCGGTCGGCCCGGCTGCCGCCGGCGATGATGCGGGACAGCGGAATACCGTCCATCCATTCCGAGACCAGTACCTTGGGCGCGGCCGCCACCACCCGCGGCACGAAGAACCGCGGATCTCCCGCGAAGGCGCGGGCGAAGCGCCGCTGGAACGCCGCCTCGATGCGGTAGTCGAGCTCGTCCTCGGTGCGGGCCAGGAATTCCTCGATGAGCTGGCGCGCATTGGTTCCCGCGAGCAGCGTGTTGAAGGCGCCCGAAACCATTTGCAGCATCTTCAGATCCGCGCGCAGCGACTCCTCGGCCTCGGGATACTGCACCTTGACCGCCACCGCGCGCCCGTCGTGCCAGACCGCCTTGTGCACCTGCCCGATACTGGCGGCGGCAATGGGCTCGTCCGCGAAGTGCGCGAACCGTTTCCGCCAGCCGGTGCCGAGTTGCAGGTCCAGCATGCGATGGGTGTCGGCGACCGGCATGGGCGGCGCTTCCTGCTGCAAGCGGGTCAGCGCCTCGCGGAAGTGATCGGCGAAGCGCGGCGGCACCCCCGCCTCGGCCACGCTCAGCGCCTGCCCGAGCTTCATGGCGCCGCCCTTGAGCTCGCCCAGTACGGCGAAGATCTGGTCGGCCGCATTGTCGAGCATCTCGTCGGTGATGGCGCCGCGTTCCGCGCCGGATATCAGGCTGCGCCCGGTGGCGGCGACGCGCTGGGCCATGAGGGTGGCCGGAATGCTCGCCACTTTGGCCATCCGGGTGATGCCTTTTCTCCTGAGTCCGGCCACGTTGCCGATCCTTTCCCGCGACGCCGCAATTCCAGCCACCCCTGTCCCAGACAGTGTAGGCGAGTTTCCGGTCGGGGTCGATCACGCCCAGGTCACCGGGGTTTCGAGCCGAGGGCGAGGGTGGCCTGGACGGCGCAGTGGTCCGGGCCGGGCAGTCGCAGCACGGATGCGGTGGCGATGTCCGCGCCGCGCACCAGGATGTGATCGAGGCGCGCGACGGGAAAGACCGCGGGCCAGGTGAATCCGGGGCCGGAGCCCGCATCGGACAGAGCGTGGCGGTAGCCCGGCGCGAAGCCGTCCCAGTGCCGATCGGTGCTCGCGGTATTGAAATCCCCCGCGACCACGACGTGTTCGGCCCGCTCGGCGGTGAGCCGACCGGACAGGGTGGCGAGGCCGCGATTGCGGGCGTCGGTGTCGCCGGGGCGGACCGATGGCAGATGCACGACGTAGACCACGAGATCGCCGGCGGGCGTGGCGATATGGGTGCGCAGGCCGCGCTTCCAGCCGACGCCGACATCCGCGGCGGTGGTGTCCGAGGTCGGATAGCGGCTCCAGAGGGCGACGGTGCCGATCTCCTCGCGGTAGGGGTAGGCGGTGTCGAGGATGCGTGTGACCGCCGCGCGGTCGGCGCCGCCGAGCTCCTCGACGGCGATGATGTCCGCATCGGTGGCGACGAGAGCCCGACCGGTCGCCGCCGGGGATTCGTTGGCCGCGAAGAGGTTCTGCGAGACGATGCGCACGCCATCCGCCGCCGCGGGGCCGCTCGCGCCGTGGACGGGGGCCCACCAGGCGCCGAAGCTGTACGCCCACACCAGGAGCGGGATCAGGGTGGTGGCCGCCCCGGCCGGGCTGCGGCACAGGAAGGCGATCAGCGCGAGGAGCGGCACGAGGACGACCAGCCACGGGGCGGCGGTGTCCAGTGCGACGCCGAGGCCGCCGATATCGGGGACAGCGGTGTGCCCGAGCAGCAAGAGGGTGAGAAGCGCTGAGGCACCGGCGAATACGAGCAGTCTCCCCCGCCCGGTCCGCGTGGTCGCGCGGACCGGTACGGGCATCCGGTAGTCGTTCACTGGACCGGGCACAACCGTCGCGGTGTGGTGTCGCCCTTCAGGGTGGCGTCCACGCAGCCACCGGGCAGTCCGCTGTAGTCGCGGTCTCCGAAGTTGGCGACCACGGTCAGGTCGCCGTCGCCGAAGGTGGTGGTCTGCACCTGATGGTCGTCGGTGAGGTAGCGGAAGTCCGTCATGGGCAAGGTGCCGGCGACCTCGTGCAGCGGCGCGAAGAACTGTTGCAGGCGAGCGATTTCCGGGCCCTTCGCGTCGAGGGTGGCGCGGTCGAGGACGAAGTTCAGCGGGGTGTTGTTCAGGATCGCGGTGAGTGCGCGCATCGTCTGCTGTTGCGGCAGTTTGTAGTACGACAGTTCCCAGCGGTCTGCGTTCACGAGCGAGTCGTGCAGCACGGTTTCGTACAGCGGCACCCGGTAGACCGGGTCGAACATGGCTTTCGCCAGGTCGGCGGGCAGGTCCACGGGCTGGAAGAAGGTCTTCGGCGCGCGCTGCGGGTACCACGCGCCCCAGGTTTCCTTGTCCCGCTGGAGCTTCCAGATGCCGCCGGCGATCGGGGTCTGCGCACCGTGGTTGTAGTCGAGCACGGGAGCGGCCCACGCGCCCGCCGATTCCGAGCCGAGCACCTGTGGGCGGTCGGCGAACCACCGCATGCGGTCCAGGCGGTTGGCGCGGTCCTGCCGCTGGTTCATCGGATGGCCGGCGGAGTAGTCGTCGAAGAATTCGCCGGCGGCGTCCACATCCAGGAAGTAGGTGTTCGCGCCATTGGCGCTCATCTGCGCGTAGCGATCCCGGTACAGTTGCGGATCCTGTTTCAGCGCTTCGGAACTCAGGTAGCAGCCCCGGTCGCGGAAGCCCGCCTCCGGCGTCCCGTCGGCCCGGTGCACGCAGCCGTCCGGCCATATCCGTCCGGGCCAGCGCGAGGTCGGATTGTCGGCGGTCGCCGGATCCTGGGCGTTGTCCAGCGAATCATAGGGCCCCGCAAGGTATCCGGCGTCCTCGGCGGCGGTGACCGACTCCTTGGCCATGGGGTGGTCGTCGGCGTCGTAGCCGAGCCACATGCGGCTCAGTCCGAGATCGTGCATCTTGCGCACGGCCTCGGGCGTGCGGCCGTCGCCGAACAGGTAGGCGTGGAAGGCCCCGAGGAGCTTGCCCGCCTCCGGGTTGCGCGCGATCTTGTCCCGCAGTGGGACGAACTCCCCGTGCCGCATCAGCCAGGACCGGTAGTCGACGGCCGCCGCGACCGGTGAATCGCCGGTGAGTGCGAAAGTGACGGTGTAGTCGCGCGTGTCGGCCCGTTCGTCGAAGTCGTGGGCGGCGCGGGCCAGCAGCCTGCCGTTCTCGGAGTTCAGGGTGAGGCTGCTGCCGCTATCGGTGGGCACGATGTAGCTGACGCCGCGCCCGCCGAGCCGGTAACCCCAGAACGGCATGGTGAGGCCCGAGGTCAGGCTCATCGGTTCACCGACCACACCGGTATCGGGACCGTTCCAGAACGCGTCGCGCACCGGCAGCGACAGGCCCTCCCCGCGCGGGATCTGGACCGACGCGGCCGCGGCGTCGCCGCCGGTGACCGGCCAGACGAGCCGGCCGTCGCGATCGCTGTCGAGCGTGATCTGCACGCGTCCGTCGACGGCGGTCGCCGATGCGGCGAGGCCCCGATCGGGATAGGTCCAGGTCACGGCGTCACCCACCAGGCGCATGGGTCCGGCGGGCCCGAGCGCGCCGGCGGCGGGCGCGGACAGCTCGTAGGTGTGCCCGCCGGCCGTGGCGGTGACCGCCAGCGAGGTGGTGTCCACCCGCGCCGTCCCCTCGCTCAAGGGGATAACCACCTGATTGCCGTCGATCTGCGGTGTGGCCGGGGAAAGGTCGTGGCCGCAGGCCGCGAGCCCGGTGGCCGTCAGGCCCGCCATGGCGATCACCGCCGGGACCCGATGCCGTCTGCGAAGTCTCATGGCCACCACGCTGAACGCCCGATATGAAAGTTCGATGAGAAAGGGCAGGTGGCCGCGTCCGTATTATCCGACAGGTGCGGGTATTGGTGGTCGACGACGAAGCGGCGGTGCGCGAGGCCCTGGTGCGCGCCCTCGACAGCGAGGGTTACGAGACCCGCTGGGCCGGGGATGGCGCGACCGCGCTCACCGAGGTTGCCGGATGGCGGCCCGAGGTCGTGGTGCTGGATGTGCTCATGCCGTTCATGGACGGCCTGACCGCCTGCCGCACGCTGCGCGGACGCGGCGATCGCACGCCGATTCTCATGCTCACCGCGCGCGACGCGGTCGCCGATCGCATCGAGGGCCTCGATGCCGGGGCCGACGACTATCTGGTCAAACCGTTCGATCTGGACGAGTTGCTGGCGCGGGTGCGCGCCCTGGTGCGCCGCACCTATCCCGAGGACGGGGCGGTGCTCTCGGCCGGGGATCTGGTCATGGACACCGCCGCGCACACGGTGCGCCGCGGCAGGCGCGAGATCGAGCTCAGCCGAACCGAATTCGCGCTGCTGGAGGTCCTGCTGCGCAATGCCGGGCAGGCGCTGCCCAGGGAGACGCTCATCGACCGGGTGTGGGGTCACCAGTCGTCGAATTCGCTGGAGGTCTACATCCGCTATCTGCGCCGCAAGATCGAGGCCGACGGCGAGACGCCGCTCATTCACACCGTGCGCGGGGTGGGCTACCGGCTGGGGCCCGGGTGACCCGGCCGGGCCTGCGCGGCCGGATCATCGGATTCTTCGTGCTCGCCATGGCATTGGCGCTGGCGGGCATGGCCGCCGCCGCGTACTTCGTGGTCGGGCACGAGCTGAGAAGCGACCTCGATCTGGGGCTGCGTCGCGAGGCCACCCGCATCGCGCGGCAGTATCCGGCCGAACCGGATGTCGCCGCCATCTCCGGGCCGTGCCAGTACCTGGCCGCGCCCAACTGCGTCCAGGTGGTGGCCGCCGACGGCGAGATCCGATCGGAGAACCTGCCCGGCCAGAACCTGCCGATCGACGCCGAAACCCGCGCGGTGGCAACGGGATCCGCGGACGCCTACTTCAGCGATTTCACCCTCGCGGGCTACCCGATGCGCATGTACACCGCACAGCTGGAACCGGGCAGCGCCGTACAGGTCGCACAGCGGTCCGACACCGTCGACACCGGCCTGCGCCGCATGGGAGTGGCCCTGCTGGCCGCGGCCGCCGCCGGGACACTGCTGGCCGCCGTGGCGGGCACACTGCTGGCCCGGCGCGCACTGGCGCCGGTGACCGCGCTGACGCGGGCGGCCGAGCGGGTGGCCCGCACCCGGGATCCCAACCAGCACATCGCCGTCAGCGGTTCCGACGAGCTGGCCCGCCTGGCGGTCAGCATCAACACCATGCTCGACGAGCTCGACGCGGCGCTCACCGCCGAGCGCGATTCCCGTGCGGCGCAACAGCGCCTGATCGCCGACGCCTCGCACGAATTGCGCACCCCGCTCACGGCATTGCGCACCAATATCGACCTGCTGCGCCGCGCCGCCCGGCTGTCCCCCGCCCAGCTCGACGACACCGTCGCCGCGCTGCGTGCGCAGTCGGAGGAACTGTCCGGGCTGGTCACCGATCTCATCGATCTGGCCCGCGCCGACGATCCCGCCGCGCCCCGGGAAACTCTGGAGGACCTGCGGCTGGACACCCTGCTGGCCGACCGCGTCGAGGCGGCCCGAAGGCATTGGCCCGCAATCACCTTCGAGACACGGCTGGATCCCGTCACCATCCCGGGCGCACCCGCCCGGCTGGCTCGCGCCCTCACCAATCTGCTGGACAATGCGGCCAAGTTCAGCCCGGCCGGTGCGACGGTGCAGGTCGAACTGACCGGGCGGCGGTTGACCATCCGCGATGAAGGACCGGGCATCGCGCCCGAGGATCTGCCCCACGTCTTCGATCGCTTCTACCGCTCCCCCACCGCTCGGGCGACCGCCGGCCACGGCCTCGGGCTCGCCATCGTCGCCCAGGTGGCCGAATTGCACGGCGCGCGTATCACCGTCGAATCCGAGCCCGGCCGGGGCGCGGAGTTCACGCTGGTCTTCCCCGGGTAGCCAGCGGGCCCGGCACCCGGTCCGGGCCGCACGAGGCGCGGCGCGGCTTGGCGTCGATCGTCAATCAGCTGGCGAATCGCGCCATGTCGGGCCGCGGCGGCAGGTTCCTACGCTCGCCATGTCCGGGCACAACGCTCGGCGTCACCCCGTGGAGGTGCCAGTGCCCCAGCGGCGCATGCGAACCCGGGTTGCGCGCGGCGCAGCCGTCACCGCCGTCGCGGCCACCGCCATCACCGCTCGCCGAATTCGCCGGAAGGATTCCGCCGTGCCATCCCTCAAAACCGATGTCGCGCAACGGACCGACGACTCGCCGCACTGGCGGGCCGCCGATGTCGAACGACTGCCCGAGCTCGGGAAGCTGGGCAGGACCCACACCGCCACCTGGCTGGTGGCCCGCGCCGGCGGGCTGCTCGGCGGTGGCCGGCGGATCAAGGTTCTCGAGGTCATGGGCCGCAGCGGCAATCTGTTCTTCGGCTACGCGCCGCTCGGGCTGCGCGTCGTGCCGGGCAGCAAGCTCACTCGCGTGGACTGCGAACTGGCGACGCTGCGCACCGCCTGGGATGTCGGCGCGCGCTACGAATGGCATCACCACGTCTTCGCGGCCCGCTTCAGCGGCATCTCGGTGGCGACCGTGGAGCGGGTCGCCGCGGGGCCCGACGCGCCCGGCTGGACCGAACAGCAGCGCCTGTTGTTGCGCGCGGTGGACGAGTTGCACGCCGATCGGATGATCGGCGACGAGACCTGGAACGGCTTGTCGCGGTACCTGTCCGAGGCGCAGCTGGCCGATCTGTGCATGCTGGTCGGCCATTACGAGATGCTGGCCATGCTGCTCAAGAGCCACGGCATCGAGCACGAACCCGAGCAGTGGCGGCGCGGGCCGCTGCGCTGGGTCCGCGATGCCGGCAGCGGCGACGGTATCGCGCCGAACTGGCTGCCCGCGTTCAATCGCGTTGTCACCAACCGGTTCGCGCGCCTCTACGCCGGAAAGATCCCGCCCTACACCGTGATCGGTCATCAGGGCCGTAAGTCCGGCAGGGCCTTCACGACCCCCGTGCTCGGCAGCGTCCGCGATGATCTGCTGATCGTGCCGCTGGCCTACGGCAGCAAGACCGACTGGGTGCGCAATGTGCTGGCGGCGGGCGGCGGCACGGCCACCTATCGCCGGCGGACCAGAAAGTTCATCAACCCGCGGGTGGTGGATGCGGCGGACGCCACCGAGCTGCCGCCGCTGGCGCGGCGCTACACCCGCCTCGTCCCGGTTCTCATCGCCGACCTCGCCGACTGACCCGCTGCCGCCCGGCCCTCGGCGCGGCAGTGCCCGGACGCGGTGCCGCGCCGATACCGTGACCGGGTGATTCTGCTCGCGATCGGATTGGTGCTGCTGGCCGTCTTCGTGCTGCGTTTCCGCAAGGACAGGCGGCGTTTGAGCAATGGGGTGTACCTGCTGTCCGGGGGCCATGTTCGCCGGCATGGGCATTATCGGGACCGACGAGGACAGCTTCCTGGCGACCCTGGCCGCGATCGTGGTGCTGTTGTCACCGCTGCTGGTGCTCGCCCTGGCCGGGTTGCTGATGATCAATGGCGTGCAAGTGGTGCGGCGCGAAGGGCTCAGCCTCGCGCACCTGCTGCCGCTCGGGCTGGGCATGACGCTGCTGGTGCCGTACGTGCTGTTCGTCGTGGCATTGTGGACCGAGAACTTCTGGTTCGCGGTGATCCTGGCGTCGGTGATGCTGGTCCTGAGCTATCTGGGGTTCCTGTGCGTGGCATTCCTGATGTACGCCTGGGTGTACACCCGCCTGTCGTATCAGTCCGGCATGGCCGCCATCGTGGTGCACGGTTCCGGGCTGATCGGCGCCCGCGTGCCGCCACTGCTGGCCAACCGGCTCGACCGTGCGCTCGAGGTGTACCGGGCCGAGGTGGGCCGGGGCCGCCATCCGGTGGTGGTCACCAGCGGCGGCAGAGGATCCGACGAGAAGGTCTCCGAGGCCGAGGCGATGGCCGGGTATCTGCTCGACAAAGGGCTGCCCGCCGAGGCGGTCCTGCGCGAGGACCGCTCCACCACCACCCGCGAGAACCTGCTCTGCACCAGGGATCTGCTCGCCGAACGCGGCATAGGCTCCCGAATGGTGCTGGTGACCAGCAACTTCCACGCCATGCGCACCGCATTCCTCGCCCGTGACCTCGGTCTGGACGCCGAAGTCGTCGGCGCGCCGACCGCCTTCTACTACCTGCCCGGTGCACTGCTGCGCGAGTTCATCGCGGTGCTGTACGAGAACCGCCGGGTCAATACCGCGGTGTGCGTGGCGCTCGCGGCACTGCCGCCACTGCTCGTGGCCTTGGCACAGCTGCTCCCGGCCGAAGCGTGACTTCTCCCCCACCGGCGGCGAAAGCCGAAGCCACCGCACTTCCCCAGCCCCTCCCCACTTCGTGTGAAACGCGAGTGTGCGGTTTGGGCGGTTATCGTTGATTCGTCACCCGGGGGTCGGCGCGCGGGGCAGGGACCCGTGCACAGTGAGGGAGAATATGGTCGTGAATTGCGTAATCAGGGAGAAGTTCAGAGGTTGGGGCGGGGTAGTGGTCGTGGCGCCGGCGGGTGTCGCGGCATCCGTCGGCGGCTAGAACGATGTCGGACCAGGAAGAGCCGGGGCGGGGGTCCGTGCCGGGGGACGGCGGGTACCGGGTCGATGCGGTGGAGCGGTTGCGGCGGAAGCTGGAAGGGCTGAGGGCCGCCGAGGCCGGGGGCCCCGCGGCGGGCGAGGGATCGTCGAAGGTCACGCGGTTGCCGCGGCGGCCGCGGCGGATGACCGAAGAAGCGAGCGAGCGGCCGCAGCAGCCTTGGCGGTCGGAGGGTGGGTCCGTTTACGATCCCGCGCCGACCAGGCCCGTGCAGCGGTCGGAATTGCAGCGCGAGACCGGGTGGTGGCCGGCCGACCCGGGCCGGGCGCAGCATCCGGCTCCGGAGACCGAGCCGGGCGGAGGCGAGCAGGACGGGGGCGTCGTCGATCTCGGCGCGGCTCGGCGCAAACGGACCGCGGACGGCGGCCCGGTCGGTGGCATTCGGCGGGTCGCCCGGCCGCGCCGGATCGGATCCTCCGCGAGCGAGGGAACCGGCGGCGAGCAGGGCGGTGGGCGCGGCGGTGACGCCGAATCGCCGCGACCGGACGGACCGAACTGAAGGTCCCGCGATCCGGTGGCGTCGCTCCGGCTCGGCGCGGGCTCAGGGTTGTGACGCCGGGGGTACGTGGCTCATGGCGGCTTCGGCCATGGCGCAGATGGTGAGGCTGGGGTTGACGCCGACATTGGCGGGGACGGCGGAGCCGTCGCAGACGAGCAGGTTGGTGTAGCCGAAGACGCGGTGGCGGCGGTCGATGACGCCGTGGTCGCGGTCGCGGCCGATGACGGCGCCGCCGAGGAAGTGCGCGGTCATCGGCGCGGAGCCGAGGGTCTCGCCGAGCGAGGCCAGGGGGCGGCCGCGCATGCGGGCCGCGGCGAGCGAGGTCACGCGGCGGGCGATGTCGATGGCGGTTTCGCCGGCGGGCGGCTCGCCCACGGCGACGGTTTGCAGGCGGCCGGGGCCGAAGCCGCGGCGCAGGCGCAGCGAGACGTCGGTGCCGCGCATGACCGTGAAGATGATGGTGCGGCGCGACCAGCGGCGGGTGCGGATCAGGCCGAACAGGTAGCCGGGGTAGGCGCGCAGGAATTGGGCCCAGCGGCCGAGGGATGAATTCGCGGTGGTGGCGGGACCGTAGAAGAGGGCCAGTGCGCTGCCGCCGTCACCGTAGGTGTTGTTGGTGACGTGGGTGTGGTCGTCGGGGAAGATGCTCGAGGTGATGGCGACGTCGCTGCGGTAGTCGGCGGCGCGATCCATGGTGGAGGCCGCGGGGATGGATTCGTCATTGGTGCGCACGACTTCTCCGAGCCGATCGGACAGCGCAGGCAGCGAACCACCGCGTTTGCACGCGCTGAGCAGTTCATTGGTGCCGAGCGCTCCGGCCGCGATCACCACGCCCTGCGCGGTGAATTCTCTTGCACCGCTCCGCAACAGCCCGGGTTTGCGGGCGCGCAGGCGGTATCCGTGCTCGCCCGCGGCGTCGCCGAGCGGGGCGACATCGATGACTTTGAGGTCGGAAAGGATTGTCGCTCCGGCTCTTTCCGCCATCCAGAGATAGTTCTTCGGCAGGCTGTTCTTGGCGCCGTACCGGCAGCCCAGCATGCACTGGCCACACCGCACGCAGCCGGTGCGTTCCGGGCCCGCGCCGCCGAAATACGGGTCGAGCACGGTCTTTCCGGGCTCGCCGAAATACACCGCCACCGGTGTGCGCCGGTATCCGTCGGGCACACCGAGATCGGCGGCCAGCCCGCGCATGAGGCTGTCCACCGGCCGGGCGCCCCGGTACGGCTCGACGCCGAACATCCGTTTGGCCGTGTCGAAGTGCGGCGCCAATTCCGTTCGCCAGTCGGCCAATTCACCCCACTGCGGGTGCCGGTAGAAGTCGTCGCCGTGCGGCTGGTACATGGTGTTGGCGTAGACGAGGCTGCCGCCGCCCACGCCCACTCCGGCCAGCACGGTGGCGTGCTTGTACGGGGCGAGGCGGATGATGCCGCGCAGCCCGAGCGCGGGCAGCCACAGGAATCGGCGCAGCTGTGAGGCCTTCTCCGCGAAATCGGTGTCGGCGAAGCGGCGGCCCTGTTCGAGTACGCCGACTCGATATCCCTTCTCCGACAGGCGCAGCGCGCACACGCTGGCGCCGAACCCGCTGCCGACCACGATCCAATCGAAGTCGAACCCCGCGTTCCCGGGTTGCGAATCGTCCACGCCGCGTCCTCCATACCGCCGATTTTCACGGGGACGCTATCCGGCATCTCGGACGCACGACCAGAGCAGCTCAGGACGCCCGGTTGACACTTTCCGCCAGCCGGACGGGAGCCGGGACCGCTACACCAGTTCCGGGATCAGCGCGCCGCCCCGGCCCGCGCGGCCTCGGTATTCCTGTGGCGGGCAACCCTTCCAGCGCCGGAAGGCCCGGATGAACGAGGCCGCCTCGGCATAGCCCAGCCGGGCCGCCACCTGCTCGGTGGTCATATCGGTGTGGTCGAGCAGTTCCTCCGACAGCATCTGCCGCACCTCGTCGAGCAGTGCCCGGAAGGAGGTGCCCTCCTCATTGAGCCGCCGCGACAGCGTGCGGGGGCTCATGAACAGTTCGCCGGCCACCGCGGTCTGATCGGGCACCTCACCGGGTTTGCGCACCAGCAGATCCCGCACCGCCCCGGCGACGCCCGTGCGGGCCTGGCGGCGGGCCAGCAGGTCCCGGCACAGCTGTTCATGGGTGCTGCGCGCCCACTCATTGGCTTGCGGCAGCGGCAGTTCCAGGTACACGCTGTCGAAGGCGGCGACATTGGCGGGCGCGCCGAAGGTGGGCTCGATGCCGAAGACGGCGCGATAGCGGCTGGTGTCCGCCGGCGCGGCATGGCGGAACGACACCCGGTGCACGGGCACTCCGGTGGCGAACAGCTCCCGGCCCAGCGTCTGGATGCCCGTCATGACCCGCTCGGTCAGGAACGGCCGCACGTCCCCGGGTATCTCGTGATCGTCGAGCACCAGTCGCGCCTCACCATCGGATTCCTCGAACGAGAGCTGCCCGAAGGCGAAGGCGAGTCCCACGTACCGCAAGGCCACGTCGACCGAATCGCGCAGGGTGCGACTGCTGAGCAGCGCCAGTCCCCACGGCCCATACAGGGAGACGTGATAGCGGCTGCCCGCCTCCACGCCCAGACCGGGTTCATTGCCGAAGCGGGCGAGCACATTGCGCACCACGGCGACTTCCTGGCGCGCGGTGACTTCGGCATTGGGATCGATCACCGCCTCCGGCGTGAGCCCGGTGCCCTCCAGGCAGGCGGCCGCGGACATCCCCCGTTCCGCGGCGAGCTGCGTCATGACATGAACGCTCGAGGTGTTCCTCAGTAGATCCCAATCGAACATGTACCCGTGTCCTCATCGACCAACCAACGCTGACCTCGTGGTTTTGGCGAAATATATCAACGCCGGACCACTCGGTGTGGCCTAACTTACACAATTGCCGTGCCGAACTGTCACGGACACCTCTTCCGGAAGTCCCATCCTCCGGGGCGGACGTTTGACTCCAGCCGCCAGAACATGCTCTGAACTCGCCACTGTCTGAGCCAGACCTTCTCGAATCACCGCTGGACTTCTACGCTGATCGAACTGCGTCGGAGCAGTGGAGGACCGGGGAGGTCGCGGTGCGCGCGGAACAGGCGCTGGGAGCCGCCGATGGCGTACGGCTCAGCATGGTCACCCATCGAGTGCCGCTGCCGGACGGCTGCGGCGCTCATCCCGAGGCGTGCGACGAACTCCGGCATCTGCGCATCACCCTCGAGTCCGGGCCCGACGATCCGGCCGCCGCGGATACCGTGCTCGTCCTGCTGCCCGGCGCCACCGCCGGTGCGCGCTCATTGCAACCGCTGGGCCGCAATACGATTCGCAATCTGCGCGCCGCCGGGCTGACCGCCGAGGTCTGGGTGCTCGACCGCCGCGCCAATGGGGTGGAGGACCATTCGGCCATCGAGGTGGCCCTGGCCGAGGGCGACTACCACCTGGCCTTCGACTACTTCTACGGCGGCCGCGAGGTCGGCGGGCGCGTCTTCGGCGGGTTCGTGCCGGACCGGAGACTGGGCTTCCTCGGCGAATTCGGCATGGCGCGCACCCTCGCGGACGTGCACGAGGTGTTGTGCCGGGAGATCCCGGACCCGGACGCGCGGGCCGAACGGGTGGTGCTCGGCGGGCATTCGCTGGGCGGCATTCAGGCCGGCAGCTATGCCGCCTGGGATTTCGCGGGCCGGCCCGGGCACGAGCAGATCGCCGGGCTCGTCGCGCTCGACACCGTCTGCCATCTGGATCCGCTGCGGCTGGCCGATCGCCGCCTGCTCGGCGGACCGCTGCGGGCGACGGCTCGCGGACTCGAACGCATTCCGGCGGCCATGCGGCGCGGGCTCTTTCCGCGCACCACCGTGGCCATGGGCGGGCCCTGGGGCAATCCCGAGGCGTTCGCGCTCATCGCCGCCGTCGCCGCGGCCGCCGTCCTGGCGCCCGACGAGGAGTCCGATATCCTGCGGCTGGTCCCGGACACCGGCACCCCCCGGCTGTGCGTGCGCGGCTCGACCGCCCGCACGTGGCGCGAATTCCTCACCGGTACACCGGATTACCGCAAGCTGCGGCTCACCAATCTGGCGCTGCTGGGCCTGTTCGGCGGCGCGCACACCTCCATCAATCTGGCGATCCTGTCCATGAGCTGCGGCACCCTGGACAGTGCCGCGGTGGCCCCGCGCACCTTCCCCCTGCCCTTCGAGGCCGGGCGGCTACCGGTGCTGAAACCGTTGTACCAGGCGGGTTTCGGCACCCAGCCGCGCTACAGCCCCACCTCCTTCGAGGAGCTGTACCACTGGCGCGACTACGACCGCTGCGGCGCCGCGGACGCCCCCGGCCAGCTCTCGCGCAGCGGCATCCCGGCCTCCACCGCGGCCGGTGAGGTGGTGAGCATCGTGGAACTGGCCGACATACTGGCGGGCGGGCGGCTCAATGTGTTCGAGGACTACTTCCCCCTGCGCCAATCCCTCGACGCCGCAGCGGTATTGGCGGGTTGCCGCACCGGATCCCTGGCTCCGCTCCGGCACGAGGCGGGCGCGGCCCGGCTGCCCTCGATCAACTTGATGGGCGCATCCAGCTTCACCCGGCCGCTCACCAGATTCGGCGTGTACCCGGAGAACACGCACTGGTTCCCCGGCTATCTGCACTGCGATGTGGCCGCGGGCGCGGACCCGCGCGCGGACGGTTCACCGGAGCCGATCGCCGCCGCCCTGGCCGATTTCGTCCGGGCCACGCTGTCCCCGGTCACGCTCGCCTCGTGAGAGCCGCACGATACGAGGCGGCGAATCGGCCCGGGGCAGTCAGGATTCCGCGAAGAACAGCATGGCGAACATGGCGAGAATGCGGTCCGGGTCGTAGTGCTCCGGGTCGTCGAGCACCAGGCGCGAGGCCGTCTGGATCAGTCCCTGCACCACGCGCACCAGCACGTCGAGATCGACCTGGCCGTCGTCGTCCGGACGGTCGGCCAGCCAGTCGCCGAGCAGGCTCCGATACGGGTCGCGTAGCTCGTCGCGGGTCTTCTCGACGCGTTCGCGCAGCACCGGCGGCACGCCGTCGATCGGGAAATACACCAGCCGCCAGGTGGCGGGCATGGCGCGCACCTCTTCGAGGAACTGCCGCAGGGAGGCCGAAACCGCCTCCGGCACGGTCGCTTCGGCCTGCGCCGCGGCCATCGACCGTGCGACGGCGGCCTGCATGCGCGCGGATTCCCGCTCGATGAGCTCGGTGAGCACCTCGTCGCGGCTGCCGAACAGGTCGTACACGACCGGCCGGGTGACGCCGCTGCGCTCGGCGACCGCGGCAATGGACACGGCGGCGAAACCGTTCTCCACCACCAGGTTCAGGGCCGCGTCCAGCAATTGCTCCCGGCGGTCGGCGGGAGTGAGCCGTTTGGCGTAGCGCCGCCGTGGTTTGGCGGCGCGGCTCGAGGCATTGGGCACCGCTCAGTCCTTTCCGGCCGGTCGCACGGGTATGGCGGCGGCCGCCAGGGCGCGGCGGGTCAGCCAGCGCAGGGTTTTCGCCACGGCCTCGCGGTCCGCGCCGTCCTGCACCAGCAGCCGCGCCGCGGTCTCGCTGACGCTGATCGCGCCGTGGCTGACCAGTTCGGTGTCGATCTCGCGTTCGCCGAGCGCGGCGGCCACGGTCAGCAGCACCCGGGTGCGTTCGCGAATCGCGCCGCGCGCCTTCTCGATCCGCTCATGGGCCTCCGGCGGCATGCCGTCGCCGGGCATGAGCACCAGCCGCCACGTCTCCGGCGCCGACAGGACCAGGTCCAGGAAGATGCCGACGGCCTGATCGGCCACCGCCACCGGATCCGCGCCGGGCGGCAGTTCCGGCGTCGAGTCGGCCGCCATCTCCAGCACCGCCCGCTCCTCGCGGTCGAGCAGGTCCGCGAACAGTTCGTCACGATCGGAGAATTCGGCATACAGGGCCGGGCGGGTCACGCCGGCGGCCCGCGCGATGGCGTGCATGCTGACCGAGGTGTACCCGTCGCGCACGATGAGGCCCCGCGCGGCGTCGAGAATGCGCTCGCGGCGCTCGGACACTCACTCCTCCTGCATTCATCGGACGATTACCGATCCCGGACCGGTGCGGCCAGTCTAATCAGCGTCGATGACGCGCGGCCGACCACAGTCGGAAACTGTCAACGCCGTGGCGGGCACTGCCATGGGCACCGGCGCCCGGCCTGCATAGCGTGCAGAAAAGCCCTCGGCCGGCGCGCTTCTCGCGGGCCGGCGCCGGGGGCCGAGGGAGGAGAGCACTAGATGGAGCCCGAGTCGTCGACCCGATGGCGGGGCGATACGACCACGGCCCTGGGGATCGTCCGCCGGAACTTCTCCGAGATCGCGCTATCGAGCCTGACCACCTTCGGGCGGACGGTCGACCTCGGCGTCGAGTCCGTGCGCGGAACGGTCGCCGATCTGCTGGCACGGAGGTTCCAATGGCGCGAAATGCTGTATCAGGCCTGGTATCTCATTACCGTCACCGCCCTGCCCGCGATTCTGATGGCCGTTCCGTTCGGGGTGGTGGTGTCGGTGCAGGTGGGCAATCTGATCCATCAACTCGGCGCGGATTCGCTCATCGGCGCGGCCGGCGGGCTCGGCGTCATCCAGCAGGGCGCGCCCATTGCGACCGGCCTGCTGCTCGGCGGGGCGGGGGCCTCGGCCATTGCCTCGGATCTGGGGGCGCGCACGGTGCGCGAGGAGATCGACGCCTTGCGGGTGATGGGCATCGATCCGGTGCACCGGCTGGTCATTCCGCGGGTGGCGGCCATGATCGTGGTGGCGCCGCTGCTGAACATCCTCATTGTCTTCGTCGGCATCGTGGCCGGGTACTTCGTGGCCATCGGGGCGCAGAACGTCACGCCGGGCAGTTACTGGGCGACGTTCGGCGCCTTCACGGTGCTGACGGATGTGTGGATCTCCCTGGCCAAGGCCGTGCTGTTCGGCTTCATCGTGGTGATCGTGGCCTGCCAGCGCGGGCTGGAGGCGCGCGGCGGGCCGCGCGGGGTGGCCGACGGCGTGAACGCCGCCGTGGTGCTCTCGGTCGCCGCCATTATCGTCGTCAATCTCGTGATCACCCAGGTGGTCACCATGTTCATGCCGATGCGGGTGGCGTGATGACCGCTACTCCCTACGCCCCCAAGGGTTTCCGCCGGGCCGCCCGGCTCTACGCCAAGCGCGGCCGGGCCTTCGCACCGCTGGAGAACGCCGGGTTCATGCTCGGCTTCGCCTGGCAGGCGCTGGCCGGAATTCCCTTGACGCTGCGCCGCTATCGCGGGCAGACCATGCGCACCGTCACCGATATGACTTGGGGCCGTGGCTCTTTCATTGTCGGTGGTGGCACCGTGCCGATGCTGGTGGTACTCGGCGTGTCCATCGGCGCGGGCGTCGGCATTCAGGCGTTCGCCGCGCTCGACCTGATCGGGCTGGGCTCGGTCACCGGCGTGGTCTCGGCCTTCGCCAATACCCGCGAACTCGCGCCCATCGCGGCGGCGGTCGGTTTCGCCGCGCAGGCGGGCTGCCGGATGACCGCCGAGATCGGCTCCATGCGCATCTCCGAGGAGATCGACGCCCTCGAATCGCTGGGTCTGCGGTCGGTGCCGTTCGTGGTGACCACCCGCGTCATCGCGGGCGCGATCGCCATTGTGCCGACCTTCATCATCGCGCTGATCCTGTCGTATCTGGCGTGCTCGACGGTGGTCGTGCTGCTGCACGGCCAGGCCGGCGGCGTCTACGACCACTACTTCTTCCAGTTCTCCAGCGGCTACGACATTCTCGCGGCCGTCATCAAGATCCTGGTGTTCGGTGTCGCGGTGATTCTCATCCACTGCTATTACGGTTTCTTCGCCACCGGCGGCCCCGAGGGCGTCGGCATTGCGTCGGGGCGGGCGGTGCGCGCCAGCTTCGTCGCCATCATCGGCTTGGACATGGTGCTGACGCTGCTGCTGTGGGGCGTCAACTCCTCGATCGAATTCCCGGGGTGAGGCATGCCGGATTATTCGATTCCCGGAATCACCATGGGGCGGCGCGATTCCCGGCTGCTCGGCGTCGTCGCCCTGCTGCTGGTCATCGCCCTGGGGGTGGCCTGGTACGTCATCCTGCATCTGCCCGCCGCGGACCGGTTGCGAATCCAGTTGCGCACCGAGCAGATCGGCGAGGGCATTGTCGCGGGCACCACGGTGCGCCTGGACGGCGTGGCGGTCGGTGAGATCACCGAGGTCGAGCCCATCGACGGCGGACGGCAATTGCTGAGCCTGGATCTGGACCGGGAGCAGACCGCCGCGCTCACCGATGCGCTCACCGTCGACTACGCGCCGGAGAATCTCTTCGGCATCAGCTCGGTGGTGCTGCATCCGGCCGCGGGCGGCACGGCGCTGACCGAGGGCGCGGTGGTGGACCTGGCCGGGCGGGTCAGCGATGTGACCATGGGCGCGCTGCTGCGCAGCCTGACCGAGACCTCCACCGAGGTGCTGACTCCCCGGCTGACCGAGCTGATCACGACCTTCAGCACGGACCTGCGGGCGTTCACGCCCATGATCGAGGCCGTGATCGCCATGAGCCGGGCGGTCGCCGACACCCAGCACTATCCGTCGTCGTTCCTGATCGACCAGTACGCCGCATTCCTCGCCGGGCTGGGCGATTTCAGCAATTCGACGTTCAAGCTGTTCCACGCGATCATGAACGTCGAGGTCTTCGTCAATGCCCGGCCGCAGTACGACGGCACCATCGATATGGTCGCCAACAAGGCGTTCCCGGCCATCGGCACCATCGGTGACGTATCCCGCACGCATTTCAACGAGATGACCGACACGCTCGCCCCGCTGGTGGGCGCGCTGGCGGCGACGATCCCGAATCCCGCTCTGTCCCAGGCGGAATTGACGCAATTGGTCGACCGGCTGCACCGGATGTTCGTCGATACCCCCGCGGGCCCCGCGGTCAATGTGGCCGTGACCCTGCGCGGCGTGCCCGGGATCGCCGTGCCGCTGCTGGGCGGGCAAGCCTTCGCCGCCCTCACCACGCCGGTGACCGGCGGGAACGGAGGAACCCCGTGAGGCAGAACTCCATTCGCGCCGTCATCGTGCGGCTGGCGATCTTCGCCACCGCCATGGGCCTGCTGCTGGCGGTGGTGGTCGCGGCCATCACCCGGCCGGTCGGCGGTGGAACCGAGGGCTATCGCGCCGAATTCACCGATGCCAGCGGCCTGAAGACCGGCGACGACGTCCGCATGTACGGCGTCCAGGTCGGCAAGGTGACCGCCATCGACCTGGTCGGCACCCAGGCCGTGGTGCGGTTCACCGTGCAGCAGGACCGGCCGGTCTATACCGCCAGCACGCTCGCCATCCGCTATCAGTCGCTGACCGGTCAGCGGTATGTGGATGTGCGCCAGCCGGATTCGCCCGGCGAACAACAACGGACCGGCGACACGATCGGCGCCGACCGGACCATCCCGTCCTTCGACATCACCCAGTTGTTCAACGGTTTGCAACCGGTGCTGCGGGAGTTCTCCCCCGGCGCGCTCAACCAATTCGCCGAGGGCGTACTGGCCGTCATCGAGGGCAATGGGACCGGCATCGGGCCCGCGCTCGACGCCTTCGAGCGGATGAGCCGCTATGTCTCCGACCGGCAGGCGGTGCTGACCACCGTCGTGGCCAATATGCGCAGCATCTCCGATCAGATCGGCGGCAAGTCCCCGTATCTGCTCACCCTGTTGCAGGGGCTGGCCGATGTCTTCAGCGTCTTCCAGGAGAAGGTCGACGGCCTGCTGCTGTTCGCCGATGCCGCGCCGTCCACGCTGGGGCCGCTCAACAGCATCATGGCCACGCTGGGCTTCACCGAGAACGAGAACGTGGAGCTGGAGAAGGATCTGCGCCTGCTGTTCCCGGATCCCGATCAGGCTCTCGACCTGCTGGGGCGGCTGCCCGGTCTGGTGCAGTCGCTGGCGAATCTGCTGCCGCCGGCCTCCGTCCCGGCCGGGCAGATCGATATGACCTGCTCCAAGGGCAATGCGGCGGTCCCCGGGCCGCTCGCGGTTCTCATTGCCGGCCAGAGGATTTCGATATGCAACAGCTGAACACCCACAAACCCGGGCGGCTGCGCCGGCTGTTGCCCGCGCTGGGCGACGTGCTCGACCATCCCGACCAGCAGACGGCCGGCAGTATCCGGCGCGAACTGCGCTTCGGCGTGTTCGGCGCGGTGGTGCTGGCGGCAATGCTGGTGATCGCCGGGGCCGTCTACGTGCTGCCGATCGGCAAGAGCACCTATACCGCGGAGCTGTCCGAGGCGCGGTCGGTCCGCGCCGGCGATGAGATCCGCATTGCCGGTATCCGGGTCGGCACCGTGAAATCGCTGGAGCTGCTGGCGGATCGGGTGCGCATGACCTTCGCCATCAAGACCACCGTCTTCCTCGGCGATCGGACCACCCTCGAGGTCCGCATGCTCACCGCGGTCGGCGGCCACTACATCGCCGCCTTCCCCGCCGGGGACAAACCGCTGGGCTCGGGCGTCATCCCCGCCGACCGGGTCCGGCTGCCCTACAGCCTGGTGCGCACGCTCCAGGACGCCGCCACCCCGATCACCGAGGTGGACGGCGAGACGCTGCGCGGCAACCTGGCCGCGCTCCAGGATTCGCTCGGCGACAGCCCGGATGGATTGCGCCGCATCGGCAATGCCATGGAGACCTTCGTCGGCATCCTCAATCGCCAGAATGCCGAGGTGTCGCGTGCCCTGACCGTGATGGACGAGTACTTGACGACCGTCGACCAGAACAAGGCACTGCTGGGCACTTTCGTCCGGCAGGTCGATGTCCTCGCGAAGAAGGGCCTGGCCAAGCGCGCGGAGATCAAGGAGGCGCTGGCCGTCACGAGCTCGCTGCTGGCCCGCATCGCGGGTATCGAGCCGAGCTGGCGCACCCAGCTGGAGCCGCTGGTGGACAAGCTGCTCGAAGCGCTGCCCGCCCTGAAGGATCTCGGGGCGCGGCTCGACCAGGCGGTCGGGGGTTTGACCGACCTCGAGGCCCGCTTGCAGGCGGCCGTCTCACCGGCCGAGGGGGTCACGGTGGATCAGTCCGCGGTCACGGTGCCCGCACCGCAGTTCTGCGTGCCGGTGCCGGGATCGGGGTGCTGAGATGAAACGCGTACTCGGCTCACAGGGTTTCGTCACCTCGATCGGGGTGACGCTGGTCGCGCTGGTGGCGGTCGTGGGATATCTGCTCGCCTTCGATCCGCTGAAGAAGACCAGCGCCTACTGCGCGATCATGCCCGACGCCATCGGCCTGTATCCGGGCAACCAGGTCACCATGCTGGGCATCCCGGTCGGAACGGTGCGCTCGATCACGCCCGAGAACGGCAGTGTGCGTGTCGATTTCGATATCGAGGCCGGGCGGCCGCTGCGCGGCGAGGTCGTCGCCACCACCGTCAACGACACCCTCGTCGCCGATCGCGAACTCGAGGTGCTCGGTGAGGTCGAGGCGCCGACCGACTGGGATCGCGACCGGTGCATCACCAAAACCTTTACGCCCAAGAGCATTTCGCAGACCTTGCAGGCGTTCACCGGGCTCGCGAACGAGCTCACCGCCGATGGGACCGAACAGACCGGAATCCGCGACAGCGTGACCGCCTTCGAGGCCGCCACCAGCGGCACCGGCCCCAAGCTCAATCAGCTCATCAAGGATCTGGGCGACGCGTTGCGACAGCCGGATGCCGCGATCGGGCATATCGGCGCGCTGCTCGACTCGTTCGCGGCCTTGAGTTCCAGCGTGGCGCTCAACTGGGGCGACATCAAATCCATGCTGCTCCAGGTGGGTCCGGGCATCGCCTTCATCAACGAGGTCTGGGTCGACACCGTCAAGCTCATCGACTCGCTACTGGTGGTTCTGCCGTGGTTGAACACCATTGCCCACAAGTACGGCCACGACATCCTCAATGGGATCGACGAGACGCTGCCCTACCTGAAACTGCTGTCGGCCAGCATCGGCTCGTTGCAGAAGATCATCGACATGATTCCGCCCCTGGCGGAGCTGTTCCGCCAATCGGCCGATCCGGAGACCGGCCAGGTGCGAGTGACCTATGCGTCACCGAAAGTAGCTCTGCCGCAGGCGAATGCCGAGCAGTTGTGCGCCGCGGTGAATGCCGTCGCGCCGGGCCGGTGCAGGACGGCGGAGAACGGCTTGGCCACCGCTGATCTCGTTCCGCTGGTTCTCGGATTGGCGGGGGCGCAATGAGAAAACCGACCTCTCAGGGGCGGCGCGCCGCCGCCGGGCTGGCCATGATCATGGCCGCCGCCCTGCCGGTGAGCGCCTGCACCCTCGACCCGTCGAAGGTGCCCGTCCCGGGAGCCTCCGTCGCCGGTCCCACCTATCGGATCCACATCGAATTCGCCAATGCCCTCAATCTGCCCGCGCAGGCCAAGGTCGTCGCCAATGGCGCGAAGATAGGCAGCCTGCGCTCGGTCACCGTGGTCGACCCGTCGGCGGCGGGCCCGGGACGCATCGATGCCGTGGTGGAGATCTCCTCGGCGGTGAAACTGCCCGCCGCCACCACCGCGCAACTGCGCCAGGACACCATCCTGGGCGACATCTTCATCGGATTGACCACGCCGCCAAACGGATTCGACACCCTGATCGAACCGGGCGGATCCATTCCACTGGCTCAGACCAAACCGCCGCTCCAGGTGGAGGATCTGCTGGTGGGCCTGTCGACCTTCGTGGGCGGCGGGGCGATCCAGCAATTGCAGCAGATCATCGACCAGACCAATGCGGTGCTGCCCGCCGAACCGGCCGATACCGCCCGCATAGCCGAGACCCTCGGCCGTGATGTCGAGGATGTGAGCAGCAATCTCGATGTGGTGGACCGCTTCCTCGACGCCATCGAGAAGGACCTGAATTCGGTGCTGGACAATCCGGTCGAGCTCGCCGAACTGCTCAGCCCGCGGGGTTCGGTGGAGATTCCGGCCGACGCCAACTCCCTCATCCAGACCCTCGGCATCGTCGGCGGTCTCGGCATCATCGGCCAGGCCCTGCGCTGGCTGTCACCGTTGCTGTACGCCGGCGACGCGGCGGCGAAAGCGTTCGTGCCCTTGCTGTTCGGCGCCAATCCCCTGGATCTGAGCGCGCCGTCGAATGTGAACCGCCTGGTCGCCCTGGTGCGCGACAAGGTGGTGCCGTTCGTGCAGCAGGGGCCGAAGGTGAACATCACCGGCATTACCGTGACCGACGGCGCCGCACCCCTCGCGGGTGACGAGCAGGTCGACAGCGTCGCGCGGGCGCTGCGCATGATCGGAGTGGTGCGATGAAATCGAGTGCGATCGCCTCCCTGGCGAGCATCGCGGTGATCCTCGTGGTGGGTGTCGCCTACCTGACCTTCGGCGTGGCCCGGGTGAACCCGTTCCGCGAAACCCTCACCGTCACCATGGCGATCACCGAATCCGGGGGCCTGCTGCCGCGTTCGAAGGTGCTGCTGTCCGGCGTCGAGGTGGGCAGGGTGACCGAGGTCGAGCACGCCGGCCGCGGGGTGCGGGTGGTGTTCGAGGTGGATGCGAGCTATCCGATTCCGGTGGACAGCCCCGCGCGCATCGAGAGCCTGTCCGCGCTCGGCGAACCCTATCTGGAATTCCGGCCCACCGGCGGCTCCGGCCCGTATCTGCGGAACGGCCAGACCGTGCGGGCCGACAATGTCGCCCGGCCCATGTCCATTCCGGAGGTCGCCAAGATCGGCACCCAGTTGCTGCGGCAGCTCGATCCGGCCAAGCTCGCCGCCATCGTGGACACCTTCAGCGTGGCGATGGACGGCACCGAGACGGTGGTTCCACAGCTCTCGCGCGCCACCGATCTGCTGGCGGCCACCCTGCTCAGCCGCACCGATCTGATTCGCGGAATGCTGGTGTCGCTGCAGGCCAATGCCGGTGATATGGCGTGGTCGGGACCGGCGCTGCAAGCCGCCGCCGGACCGTGGGCCGACTTCGGACCGCGCGTGGCCGATGTGGCGGGGGCGCTCGGGCGGGTGATGCGGGCCAGCGATGCCCCCGATTCCTTCCTGGTCGACAACGAGAAAGCCATCGGCCTGGTGCCGTGGCTGCTGGAGCTGGCCGACCGGGTGGATCGGCTCGGGCCGGAACTCCAGCCGCTGGTGCCGCTGCTGAAACCCCTGACGCGCAGCGGTGTTTCCAGCCTCGCCCACCTCGATCTGGGCAGCCTCATTTCGCAGGCGCTGCACATGACCAGCGAGGACGGGACCTTGCAACTGCGGATCTCCGTCAAGTAGCTCGTATCCGAAACAGTGGGAGTAGCAATGACAGTCGAACTCGAGAAGTCTCCCGACACCGCCGCCCAGGAATCGAAACCGGCTACGGTGCAGCGCAACTCGCGCACCATCACGATTCCGGTGGTGTCGGTCGGCTGGTCGGCGGTGGTCGCGGCCTTGACCGTCGCCGCCCTCGTGCTGGGCGGATTCCTGATCGCCGCGCGAATGGACATCTCCGACCGCGCGACCGCGGCGAGCGAGGCCGCGCAGGCGGAGCAGGTAGCCACCACCTATGCGGTCGGGGCATCCACGGTGAACTACAACGACTTCAACTCCTGGGTGGCGCGGCTCAAGGAGAACACGGCTCCCGCCCTGGCAAGCAAGTTCGATACCAGCGCACCGAAGCTGCAGGAGATCCTCACACCGCTGCAGTGGACCTCCACCGCCAATCCCATTACCGCCAAGGTGATGTCGGAGGCGGGCGGGATCTACAAGGTGAACGTCTTCATCAATGTCAGCTCCGCCAATGCCCAGAATCCCGACGGAGCGCAGACCACCGTCACCTACAGCGTGACCGTGGACCGCAACTCCGACTGGACGATCACCGATGTGGGCGGCATGGACGGCGCCCTGCCCCTGAAGTGATCCTGCCCCTGAAGTGATCCGGCCCCTGCAGTGATCCGGCCCGTCACGTGAGTTTCAGGTGTCAAGCCTCCCGAGCGGCTGCACTACCTCTGAAACCGCTCGGGCCGGCCACCGTTCGCTAATTCGAGGGCGGGTTCTTCAGCAGATCGTCGGCCACGGCCTTGCCCACGCTGTAGGCATTGTCCAGGGCCAGTTTGAAACCGGCGGTCGAGGTGTCGAGATGCTGGACCACGGTCTGGCCCGGATGCGGCTGGTCGAAATTGCTGACCGTGCGCAGGCTCAGGTAGCGGTTGAGGTAGCCGTGGGCGTTGAGGGCGGTGGCGACGGCATTGTCCTCCATCTGGGTGGTGCAGTACACGCCCTTGCCCGCGGTGCGCACCTCCATGATGTAGCGGGCCTGATCGGAGGGCACCTTGCCGGAGTAGTAGTCGTCGCCGGTCATGGTGTCGCACTTCATGACCGACGGGACGCGGCCGGCCTGGCCGGGGAACAGCGCGCGTTCGGCGGCGGCCTCGGGGCTGTCGGCCAGCTTGGCCTCGCGGGTCAGCTGGAATGCCCTGTCCACCAAGGATTCATCGAGGTGGTAGGCGTCGGTGTTGTAGTCCTCGACGGGACGGTAGGCGAAGGGCACCTCCGGCGCCTCGGCGGGATCGAGGTGGTTGCCGAGGTCGAAGTCGACGACCCAATTGGCCCACACCGCCGAGCCGAGGGTGCCCTGATCCGGCGGCGAGCCGGCAATGCCCGCAGTGAGGAAGTAGGCCTTGGAGAAGTCGAACTTGTCGCTGTTGAGGATCGCCATCATGGTGGTGGCGGCATTGGACTTGCCCTGACCGGTTTCGGCCACGCACAGCCGGTCGGCATTGCAGCGCACCGGTTTGAAAGCGCCGGGGACCTCGACGGTGGTGGGCAGGTCCTCGCGCTGCAGCCACACCTCGTTCTCCGGGTCGAACATGGTGATGACCAGTACCCCGACATCGATCTTGTCGGAGTCGTTCTTCGATCCGCTCGAACATCCGGTGACCGCCAGAGCGGTCACCCCCAGTGCGGCAGCAAACTTCCAGAGACGGTTGGTCATTGCGACAGAATAGGGGACATATCACCTAATCACGGCACTGGCAGGCCGGTGTGCGGGCGGAGTCTCGGCCCCCAGCCCAAAAAGGACGGGGCCGAGCACCCCTCTCCGCTATTCGTTCACGGCGAGGACCGTACCGGCGGCAACCGTCCGGCCACCCTCACGCACGGCGAAGCCGAGACCGGCCTCCAGCGGGACGGGCCGCCCCAGGGTCACCGCCATCTCGACGGTGTCCCCAGGCTGCGCGCGCCCGTCCGGCAGCACCACATCGCCGACCACGTCGCCGGTGCGCACGTAGAACTGCGGCCGGTAGCCGGTGGCGATACCGGTGCGTCGCCCGCCCTGGGCCGGGGTGAGCAGATGCACCCGCGCGGTGAACCGGGTGTGCACCGCAATGCTGCCCACCGCCGCGACGACCTGCCCGCGGGTCACCTGCCCGCGCTGCACACCGCGCAGCAGCAACGCCACATTGTCCCCGGCCTCCGCCGATTCCATTGTTCGCCCGAAGGTTTCGACACTGGTCACGACGGACTCGAGGCTGTCGCCGTACCCGAGCACGGCGATCCGGTCGCCCACCCGGACCCGGCCGCGCTCCACCGCCCCGGTGACGACGGTCCCGCGCCCGGTAATGGTGAGCACGTTCTCCACCGGCATGAGGAACGGCGCGTCCGTGTAGCGCACCGGCATCGGGATGTACTCGTCGATGGCCTCGAGCAGCCGCAGCACGGCCTGCGACCACTGCTCGTCGCCGTCGAGCGCCCGCAGCCCCGACACCGGCACGACGGGCAGGTTCTCCCCGTCGTAACCCTGCGCGGACAACAGCTCCCGCACTTCCAGCTCGACCAGCTCCAGCAGCTCGCTGTCGGCGGCGTCGGCCTTGTTGAGCGCGACCACAATGTGCTCGACCCCGACCTGCCGGGCCAGCAGCACGTGCTCGGAGGTCTGCGGCATCACGCCATCCAACGCCGACACCACCAGGATCGCCCCGTCCAGCTGGGCGGCCCCCGTGATCATGTTCTTCACGAAGTCCGCATGCCCCGGCATGTCCACATGCGCGTAATGCCGTGTGGCGGTTTCGTATTCGACGTGCGAGATATTGATGGTGATCCCGCGCGCGATCTCCTCCGGCGCCCGGTCGATCCGATCGAAGGGCACATACGTCCCGCCGCCCTGCTCCGCGAGCACCTTGGTGATGGCGGCGGTCAGCGTCGTCTTCCCGTGATCGACATGCCCCATGGTCCCGACGTTCAGATGCGGCTTGGTACGGACGAAGGCCTGCTTGGCCATGACGAATTCTCCATCTGGGAGTCGTGATTCGAGGGAACCTCAGCAACGAGCGACCTTCCCCGTCTGAGGTCCCGGGACGTCCCGGAGAAGGTCAGCGTCGTGCGCCGTCGAATGCGAGAACCAGGGCAGCGGCCATCGCACCCGCGACTGCGGGCGTTGCGGCGATGGCGTGCGAGAACATGCCGACCAGGTTCCCGCAGAAACCTGGTCGGCGCCACCGAATTTCCGTGGGTGGCGATCGTCAGGCGACCTTCGGAGCCGCGCGGACGCCGATGTAGCAGTAGACGCTGCCGTCCGGGAGCGTGGAGAAGACCACGGGCAGCCACGATTCGGCGGCATTGGCGCGACCGGCGAACACGGTGTCGGTGACCGGCACCAGTTCCATGTGCAGCGGCGGCGCCAATCCATCCATGCCGTCGACGAATTCGTAGGTCGCGGTGTGGCCCGCGGGGCCGTCCCCGATGGTGATCTTGATACCCGCGCGGCGGTAGATGCCCAGGTACGGCGCGATGTCGACCCGCGGCGGCTGGGCGGGCGGGGCGAAATCCTCCGGCATGTCGATGCCCGCGAGATCGCGCAGCAGTTCGCTGAACAGGCGATGATAGATGGGGTGGCCGTGCGTGAAGGGGGTGTCGCCGCCATTGTCGTGGAGCACGATGATCACCCCTGCTTCCGGAGCCACCCGCAGGTAGCTGTGCTGTCCGATGGCCGAGCCGTCGTGCCCGTAGCCGAAGGCGCCGTTCCAGTCGTAGAGCGTCCAGCCCAGACCCCAGGCATCGGAGCTGACCGTCCACTTGTCCGGCACCTCGATCTCGCGCTGCTGCATGGCTGCCACGATCGGCTCGCCGAGCAGCCGGGTGCCGTCGGGCGCGACGCCGCCGTCGAGATGCAGTTTCGCCAGCCGCACAATGTCGGCGGCCGTCGCGCACAATCCCCCGCCGCCGGGAACCTGGGCGCGGGTCAACGGATTCCACGCCGGTGCGACCTCCGGCAGCGCCCCGGCCTGACCCAGATGGCTCATGGCATTCGGGAAGCGCAGCACCTCCTCGGGCAGGGTCACGGTGTGGGTCAGGCCCAGCGGCTCGATCAGCATCTCCCGCAGCGCGGCATCGTAGGTCTGCCCCGTGACCACCTCGATGATGCGGCCCAGAATGATGTAGCCGGACTGGCAGTAGGACACCACGATTCCCGGCGGGCAGTCCTGCCGCAGGTCGGCGCAGGACCGCACGTACTCGGCCACGGCGTCGTCCCCGCGGCCGGTGTCGATGTGATGGTCGCCGGACAGGCCGCTGGTGTGGTTGAGCAGCATGCGGACGGTGATGGTCTTGGTGGCCTCCGGATCGGCCACCCGGAAGTCCGGCAGCACCTCGGCGACCGGCGCGTCCAGGTCGAGCCTGCCCTGATCGACCAGCATCATGATGAGCGTCGCGGTATGGATCTTGGTCACCGAGCCGACCTGGAACACCGCATCGGTGGTGACGGGATTCCCGATGCCGCGGTGCAGCACGCCGCTGGCCAACTCGTGAATCTCACCGTCGGCGAGCACGGCCAGCGACAGCCCCGGCATGTGGTTCTCCTCGCGCAGCGCGTCCAGCCGCGCCTGCCAGTGAGCGGTATCGAATGTCATTGCGTCATCTCCTTTTTCGATCGGGCTGCGTACAGCTTGCTGGGCCCTACCAGCGGGAACAACGGCGAAATCCGATACGGTTCGTCAAGCCACAGGTTCACGATTCGAACGCGAGTTCGGTAGCATGCCCCGGCGAGAACAAGGCGGGAGGGCCGGGGTGGAACTGCGTGATATCGAAATCTTCCTGACGCTGGCCGAGGAACTGCACTTCGGCAGAACCGCGGCGCGGCTGTATGTTTCGGTCACGCGGGTGAGCCAGGCGATCAAGAAGCAGGAACGCGAAGTCGGCGCGAGGCTGTTCGACCGCGACAGCCGCAATGTCACCCTCACCCCGATCGGGGAGCAGTTGCGCGACGACCTGCAACCGGTCTATCTCGGCTTGCGCAATGGCATGGAGCGGGCGCGACAGGCGGCGCGCGGCGTCACGGGCCGGTTGCGCGTCGGAATGATCCCGCACAATGCCCACGATCTGAAACCGATCTGGGATGCCTTCCGCACCGCACACCCGCAGTGGGAGTTACGGATTCAGCACAATCCCTATATCGACGCCTTCGAACCGCTGCGCAATGGCGAGATCGACGCGCTCATCTCCTGGCTTCCGATCGAGGAACCCGACCTCACCGTCGGGCCCGTGGTCTTCACCGAACCCAAGATGCTGATCGTGCCCGTCGATCATCCCCTGGCCGGCCAGGGCCCGGTGTCCATCGAGGTCATCGGCGAGCGGGGTGTTGTCGCGGGCGGCCTGCCGGTCCCCCTGCTCGACTACTGGGTGGATGCCTACACCCCCTTCTACACTCCCAAAGGCCGTGCGGTCGAACGTCATCCGACGCCCAACCGGTCGGTCGACGATATCTTCACCGCCGTCGGCACGGGCGAGGGAATCCACCTCATGAACGCGCACATGCATCGCTATCACCCGCGCCCGGATGTCGTGTTCACACCGCTGAAGGAACGATCGCAGCTGCGCTTCGGCCTGGTCTGGCGTACGAACGCGGAGACCGAACCGGTGCGGGCACTGGCTCGTATCGTCCGCGAGCTCGGCCCGGCCGCACTCTACGAGCCCTGAGCCGGGCCCCTGATCCAGGCCACGGCAACGGGTTTGGTGAGCCGCGCCGGCTTCAAGGTCAGGCATAGCGGTGCGGCGAGGAGCAGGACCACCGCTTCGAATCGGTACAGCTCGTGTACTGCTTCCAGCAGATTGGCGCCATTGGCCGAGATGATGGCGGCCAGCACCGCGATGCCCAGCGCGCCGCCGACCTGGCGCACGGTGAAGGTCATGCCGAGCCCGGCGGCGAACTTCTCCTCGGGAATGGCTGCGGCGGAGGCGATTCCGAGAGCGGCGAAGGCCAGGCCGATGCCGAGGCCGGAAATCGCGGCGGCGGGGGCCCAGACCGACCAGAGGCGATCGGTGGCATCGAGCAGGTGGGTGCCCAGGAGTGCGGCGCCGGCGGAGAAGATCAGAGCGCCGAGGGCGGAGAGCCGACCGGCATTGTGCGGCGTGCCGATTCGGCCCACCAGGATCGAGGAGATCATGGCGGTGACGGCGGCGATGGTGAGGACGAACGAGGCCTTCAAGACCGAGTAGTGCCAGATGGCGGCCAGGAAGATCGGGCCCATGAGCATGTGGGCGAACAGGGCCAGGCCGATCAGGGCCGAGGCGATGCTGGTGCGGGCGAACAGGCCGATGCGCCAGAGGTCCAGATTGACGGCGGGGCTGGGGTGGTACGCGGCGCGCAGCAGGGACACGGCGGCCAGGGCGAGACCGCCGAGGAGCAGCGAGATCGTGAGCGGTGAGGTCCAGGACCAGTCCTGGCCGCGGGTGATGGCGGCCACAAGCGCGCCGATACCGGTGGCGAAGAGGATGGCGCCCAACGCATCCGGCAGCGGGCCGCGCAAGGCCGGGCGGTCCAGGGGCACCAGGCCCAGGCCGATGGCCACCAGCAGCAGGCCGATGGGGATATTGATGATGAAGATGCTGGGCCAGCCGAGCTGATCCACCAGCAGGCCGCCGAAGACCGGGCCGAGAACCGCGCCGAGTCCGTTGGTGGCGGTCCAGGCGCCGATGGCCCCGGCGCGCTTGGCCGGTTCCACCACGCCGAGCAGCAATCCCACCGAGGCGGGCACGACCACGGCCGCCGCCGCGCCCTGCAGCAGTCGCGCGCCGATGAGCAGTTCCGCGGTGGGCGCGAAGGCGCACGCCGCCGAGGTCAGCACGAAGGCGCCCAGGCCGATGAGGAACAGCCGGCCGCGGCCGATCACGTCGGCCAGCCGGCCGGCGGGCGCGAGTCCGGCCGCGAAGGTGACGCTGTAGCCGCTGACGACCCAGGTCAGGGTGGATTCCGGGGTGCCGGCGAACGAGCTCGAGATGCTCGGGAAGGCGATGTTCACCACCGACACGTCGAGGAAGGTGAGGAACGAGGCGGCGCAGACGATCAGCAATACCGGCACTGCTCCTATACCAGTGGACGAGTTCGTGGCGCGATGTGTCATGGTCCCTCCCCGAAAATGCTTGACAGGGCCTGCGGCCGAGCCGATATTCCACCTTGGGGGACGCGGATCGGTGTGGAATAGTCGGCGAATCAAAACACCGCCTGCTACGCAAAAGCGCTGGTCCGCCCGCTACACTGCCGAACGGGGAGGTCGGTTTGTTTAAGTTCTCGATATTGGGCGAGGTGCGTGCCTGGCGTGCGGGCGCACCGCTCGACCTGGGCCCGCCACAGCGGCGCGCCGTACTGGCGGCGCTACTGCTGCGTGAGGGCAAGGCGGTCACGGCCGCCGAACTCGTCGAGGGCATCTGGGGTGAGGATCCGGTGCTGCGGGCGGTGCCCGCCCTGCGCACCCATGTGGCCAAGCTGCGCCGCGAACTGGAACCGGAGCGGGTCATGCGGGGGCCGTCCACGCTGCTGGTGTCCATCGGCGACGGGTACGCGCTGCGCATGCCGCCGGGCAGCACCGATATCGACGAGGTCGAGAGCCGGGTGGCGGCGGCCGCGCTGCTGCGCGACGACGATCCGGCCGCCGCCCGCGAGAACCTCATCGCGGCCCTGGCGTACTGGCAGGGCGCGGCGCTGGGCGGACTGCCGGGCCCCTTCGCCGAACGCCAGCGCGCCCGCCTGGAACAGTGGCGGCTGGCGATTCTCGAGGATCGGCTCGCGCTCGATATCGAGACCGGGCGCAGCGCCGAGGCCGTCACCGAGCTGGGCCCGCTGATCGTGGAGCATCCGCTGCGGGAACGCTTCCGCGCGCTGCTCATGACGGCGCTGTATCACTGCGGGCGGCAGGCCGAGGCGCTGGAGGAATACGCCCGCGCCCGGCGCGCCCTGGTGGACGGGATCGGCGTGGAGCCCGGCCCCGAACTCGCCGCCGTGCACACCCGCATCCTGCGCGCCGATCTGCCGCCGGTGCAGCGCCCGGCCCGCGCGACGCCCACCCCGGCCCAATTGCCGCCCGACATCGCCGATTTCACCGGCCGCTCGCGACTGGCCGAGGAGCTCGCCGCCCAGGTCAGCGGTGACGGCAGCGCGGTGGCCATCTCCGCGGTCGGCGGCATGGGCGGGGTCGGCAAGACCACCCTCGCGCTGCACGTGGCGCATCGGGTGCGCGATCGATTCCCGGACGGGCAGCTGTATGTGAACCTGCGCGGCGTGGACGCCGAACCGGTCGCGCCCGGCGACGCGCTCAGCGGTTTCCTGCGCTCGCTGGGCGTCGCGGAGGGCGATATTCCCACCACCGTCGACGATCGGGCCGCGCAGGTGCGAACCCTGGTGAGCGACAAGCGGATTCTCATGGTCCTCGACAATGCCCGCGACAGCGCCCAAGTGCGGGAGCTGCTGCCGGGCACCCCCGGAACCGCCGTCCTGATCACCAGCCGCTCGGCCCTGACCGAACTGCCCGCCGTCCGCCGCACCCGCCTCGACGTTCTGGAGACCGAGGAGGCGATGACGCTGCTCACCCACATCCTCGGCCCGGAACGCGTTGCCGCCGAACGGGATGCGGCCTATGCGGTGATCGCGCAGTGCGCGTGCCTGCCGCTCGCGGTGCGCATTGTCGGTGCGCGACTGGCGGTCCGCCCGCAATGGACCATTGCCGCCCTGGCCGACCGGCTCGCCGACGAGAGCCAGCGCCTGGATGTGCTGCAGACCGGCGAGCTCACCGTCGAGGCGGCCTTCCACCTCGGCTACGGACAGCTGAATGCCGAGCAGGCCAGGGCTTTTCGCGCACTGGCGCGCGCGGAGGCGCCGGATCTGCCGGTCGATGCCGTGGCCGCGGTGCTCGGCGTTTCGGTGGGCCGCGCCGAGTACCTGTGCGAATCCCTGGTGGATCTGAGCCTGCTGGAGACCACCGCGCCGGGCCGGTATCGCTTCCACGATCTGCTGCGCCTGTTCGCCCGCCGGCTGCCCGGCGAGGACGAGACCTTCGTGCTGTCCCGGCTGCTCGACTATTACCTGGCCAGCACCAAGAACCTGCTCTGCGCAATCGATTACAGCAATACCACCAGCCTGCTGGTCCCGACCACCGTGCCCGGCCACCTGTTCACCGGCGGACCGGATGGCCAGCGCTGGAACGATATCGAGCGCCCGGTGGTCATCGCCCTGCACCGGCAGGCCGCGCGCTTGGGCGGGCAGGTGGTCGCCATGGCCGCCGATCTCGCCTGGGTGATGGCCGAGTTCATCGATGCCGGCATCAATGCCCGCGAGCTCGCCGATGCCCTGAAGGCCCTGCTGCACACCGCGATCCGCGAGGACGACTGCGGCAGCATCCGGCGGCTGCGGGTCGCGGTGGGCGCGCTGCTGCAGGTCGGGCTCGGTGAGGTGGAGGCGAGCATGGAGTATCTGCAAGCCGTCCCGCCGCCCACCGACGACGCCGGCCGCCGCCTGCAGGTGCTCTCGGAGATCCTGCTCGGCATCGCCGATCGCCGGCTGGGCAGCACCAAGGATTCGCACCGCCACTACGTCAATGCCATGACGCTCACCCGCGCCCTCGGCGATCTGTCCATGGAGGCCTGGATTCTCGCGCTCGCCACCCGCACCCTGTGCGAATCCGGGCAGTACGACGAAGCCGTCGCGGTGGCCGATCGCGCCATCGGCCTGGCCCGCGAATCCTCCAACCCGGTCGCCCTCGGCTGGGCCACCCACGAATTGGCCGCCACCCGGTCCCTGCTCGGCGAGCACGGCCGCGCCCTGGAGCTCGGCGTGCAGGCCGTGCGCATGGCGCAGCGCAATGGCGTCCGGCTGTGGGAGGGCTGGGCCCGCACCCGCCTGGCGCAGATCCATCTGCGCGCCGGGCACGCCGAGGCCGCCGAAGCCGAGGCCACCCACGCGCTGGACCTGTTCACCAAGGCCGCCGATCCCATCGACCGCGCCCGCGCCATGGCCCTGCGCGCCTCCGCCATGACCCTGCGTGCGCAGGCGCTGGCCACCTCCAGCGCGCCCGACGCCGTCGCGACCGCCGCTGCCGCCGATCGCGAATTCGCCGACGCCGCCGAGATCTTCCGGCGCGCCGGCCTGCCCGCGCCCACCCTGGACAGCCTGTTCGGGCCCGCGCCCACCCGTCAATAGAGAACGTTTATTCGCTTTTTATTCGCGCCTGGCAAGGTGCTTGCCGTCATCGCCGATGCAGGGAGGTCAGCGGTGCCGACACACAACAGGGGCGGGTCCGCATGTGTGCGCGGGGTCCACATGCGTATCCAGCACGCCCGCACAACCGCCGCCCGCTTCGCGGCCACCACCGCCGAAGCCTGGACCGACGTCACCGACCGCCTCACCCTGGCGCGCGCCCGGACCGTCTGGTGGGCCGGCCGATTCGCCGAGCGCCATCGCGCGGGCGATCGAGCCGCCCCGGGAGTCCCGCTCGCCGCGCCGCCTTTTCGGGCCGGCGGACTCCGGGAGCCGGTCGGCGCCGGGCACTTCCATTAGCGATTCGTTGGCGTCTACCAAGCGGCCGCCCCGACCCTGGGGACCATGCGGATCACATCGGCCACGGTGGTGGCCATCGCGGCGCTGGCCGTGACCCTGACGGCCTGCGGCGACGCGACGACGCCCGGCGCGCCGGGCGGGCCGAGCGCCACGACCTCGGTCGCGGGCATACCGCCGCGCAATACGCCCCTCTCCGCCTCCGGGCTGCGGATCGACGGCGCCCAGGGCACGCTCGCCTACGACGTGCTGGTGCCCCAGGTGCAGGGCGGAACCGGCACCGGGCCAAAGGCATTCAACCAGGGCATGCGCGCGCTGCTGCAGTCGCTGATCGACGAGTACGACGACGGGGGCGTCTCGCTCACCGATCCGACCGAGCTCAGCGCCGTCGAGCACATCGGCGGCAAGGTGATCAGCGGTGTGCTGTGGACGAGCCTCGACGGCGGCGGCGTGCGGCCCATCACGATCATGGGCACCCATGTCACCAATCTGGAGACCGGCCTGGAAATCGAACTGCCCGAACTGTTCACCGACCAGCAGGCCGGACTGGACGCCCTGTCCGCTCAGGCCGCGCTGCTGCTTCCGCAGTCCCGCACCGGGGCGGACTTCGACGCCGACGGCATCACGCCAACGCTGGAGAACTTCCGGTGCTGGACCGCCACGCCCGAGGGCATGCACGTCCATTTCGTCCCCGGCCAGGTGGGACCGAATGCCATGGGCGTCGTCGACCTCACCATCCCGTGGACGGCGCTGAGCACCGTCCTGGATCCCGCCTGGTCCGGCGTTATCGACAGCTGACGCCGCACCCGCCGGGGCGCATGGTTAGATAGCCCGCAGTTTCGCCAAGTGTTTGCTGTGCTCCGAACCTGTTGTCCGTGATCGGCAGTGGTGAAGGCGGGCCTGTTGAACGTTCTGCGAGAACACAAGACATTGGTGTCGAATCTCGCTCTGGTGGGTGTGATGCTGGTGGGGGTGACCTACCTGCTGGTGAGCGTGGCGCGGGTGAAGCCGCCCGAGTCGACCTATGCGGTGACCGTGCACCTGGCGCAGTCCGGCGGATTGCAGCCGGGCGGCGATGTCACCTGGCGGGGGTATCGCGTGGGGAAGGTGAAGTCGGTCGACCTCATCGACGGTGGAGCCGCCATCGCCGCGGTGGCCGAGATCGACGACAAATACCGGATTCCGGCCGATGCCACCATCGCCGTGGGGGCCTTGTCGGGCGCCGGGGAGCAGTACCTGGACTTCCGGCCCAATACCGATAGCGCGCCGTATCTCGCGGACGGGCAGGTCATCCGGTTCGATCCGGAGCGGATCAGCACGCCCACGCCGATCTGGAATGCCCTAGAGAATTCCGATGCGCTGTTCGCGCAGATAGATCCGGACAAGCTGGGGGTGATCCTGAATCAGCTCGATATCGCCTTCAGCGGCGGGCCGGACCAGATGCGGGCCCTGGTCGACGGGGTGAGCCTGGCGACGGCCGGGCTGGACAATCTGCTGCCGCAGACCACCAATCTCATCGAGAACCTGCGGCTCATCGCGGATACCACCTCGCATGCGCAACCGGATCTGGGGACGCTGACCGCGAATTCGAGCCTGCTGGCCGGGCAGCTCGACGACGCCAATGCCGAGCTGCGGGAACTGCTCGACTCCGCGCCCGCTCATCTGCGGGTGGCCGACGAGGTCCTGGACCGCAACCAGGACCCCATTCAGTCGCTGGTGACCAATATGGCCGCGATCGTGAAAGCCGCGCTGCTGCGGACCCCGGCCCTGCGCGCGCTGTTCCCGTCGCTGCTGGTCGGCACCGCGGCCATGGGGGCTCCGGCCCACCACAACGAGTTCCACACCGTGGTGGACGCGTGGCTGCGGCCGTGGTGCGAGTATCCGGTCAAGCCGTCGGCGCACTATGTCGTGCAGGACGGCACTTTGGCGCGCTGGAGTTACTGCGATGATCCGCCGCCGGGCCAGCAGATTCGCGGATCCTCGAACGCACCGCGACCGGATGTTCCCGACAATGGCGCGAACGCACCCAGCTGGGCCGATCCCCGGGACCGCACCCTGCCGCCCATCCGCTGACCGCGCACCGGCCCGCGGCGCGCCGGTGTACCGCGTTCGCGTGTCGTCGTCGAATGGCGCGAATCTTCGGACGCACAGGCCAGAATGATGCCCGGTACCTCCCAACGGTCCAAAGCTCTCCCAACGTGATGTCCCTTCGCCCTGGCGGGTTGACAGGGTGGCGGGCAAGGCTAGAGAGGTCAGAACCGCGATGAGAACACAGCGTTACCTCGGCTCGGCGGCGCGATCGGTGATCTTTATCGGTATCGCAACCGCCGGATTCGCGGCCGTGCCCGCGCAAGCCGAGCCGTTATGGCCGGGCGGTCCCGATATTCCGGGTCTTCCCGCCATCATTCCGAGCGAGCCGGCTCCGATCACCGCGCCCTGCGGTGAGAAGACCGCCCGGGCCTGCCTGAACCTGGAGACCAATGAGGCGTGGCTGCTGGACAACGGCAAGGTCGTCTACGGCCCCACCCCCATCTCGCACGGCATGCCCGGCTTCGAAACCCGCCGCGGCCTGTTCGACGTGGACTCCAAGAAGCCGTTCCACTGGAGCACCATGCACCACGCTCCCATGGAGTACGCGATCTTCTTCGACGGGGACATCGCCTTCCACATCGGGCCGATCGACCGCCAGTCGCACGGCTGTATCCGCATGGTGCCCGACGGCGCCCGCGAGTTCTTCAACTACCTGAACCCCGGCGACATGGTCCAGGTGGTCTAGTAGCCCGGCTCGACCCGAACCCCCTCCCGGCCCCGGCCCGGAGGGGGTTCTCCCTGTCAATGCAGGTGCGACTTCAATGCAGGTACGACGCGCCGTTCACATCCAGCACCGCCCCCGAACTCCACTGCGCCTCCGCCGACGCAAGATACCGCACCGCCGCCGCGATCTCGGCCGGTTCGGCCACCCGCCCGAACGGACTCTGCGCCCGCACCGCATCGTCGACCCGCTCCGCCACCCGCTCGGTGGCCACGAATCCCGGTGCGACAGAGGCCACCCCGATCCCGTGCGGCGCCAGCCCCGCCGCCAGCGACTGCCCCAGCGCGTGCACCGCCGCCTTGGTGGCCCCGTAGGCCGGATGATCCGGCTCCCCCCGAAACGCCCCCCGCGACCCCACATTCACAATCCGCCCCGCAACCCCCCGCTCGATCATGTGCCGCGCCACCAGATACGACACATTGGCCGTCCCCACCAGATTCACATCCACCGTCTCCCGCCAAACCCGCTGCCACTCTTCATAATCCGTGGATGCCACCGGGCTCGGCAGATTCACCGCCGCATTGTTCACGAGCACATGCACCGTCCCCAACCCCTCGACAGCCGCCCCCACAATGGCTTCCGCCTCCCGCGCCACATCCCCGCCAACCAGCACATGCCCCTCCCCCGGCAGCCCGGCCAGCGTCTTCTCCGCCTCCTCCCGCCGCGACGAATAATGCACCGCGACCCGATCCCCCATCTCCGCGAACATCAGCGCGATCGCCCGCCCGATCCCCCGCGAAGCCCCCGTAACCAACACGCCCCGACCATCTTCCCGTTCACCCATACCCCCACCCTGCCATGCCCCCTCGCGAACCAGCACCTGCCTTGGCGTCGAAGATCCTGATCGACTCCGGCCGCCCCGGCTTCACCGCCACCGACCTCAACGGTTTCCGCGGCGTCCGCACACCACAACAGGGCGCGGCCATCGCGGTTCACCTCGCGACCCTGCCCGACGACGGACCGACCGGCGGATTCTTCGACGACGCCGGACCAGTGCCCTGGTGATGACAAAGGCAGACCCTGGACATGTGATCACCGGGAAACTGTGGCGGCGTTCGCCGAGTGGCTCCCGCCACCAGTTCCCGGTCGGCGCATTTTCAGATCCTGATCGGAGGGGAGGTCGTGGGTCGCTATCCGAGTAGGTTGTGCGCGTGGGCGAATGCCGCGGCTTCGGTGCGGCTGGCGACGCCCAGTTTCGTGAGAATCCGCGAGACATGCACCCCGGCGGTATTCGCGCTGATGAACAACTCGGCCGCCAGTGCGCGATTGCTCATGCCCTTGGCGACCAAGCGGAGCACATCGAGCTCACGCGGAGTGAGACCGTAGTGCCCTGCACCCGAGGGCCGTGCGTTCGAGGACGCATCGCCTGCCGGCGTCCCGGCCGCCGCGCCGATCGGAAGGCGCGCCCGCTTCGCCACCTGTTCGGCCGCCGCCGTGAGCGGTTCCGCGCCCAATTCGGCGGCGGACTCGACGACCGTTCTCAGCGCGGCCACCGCCGCGTCCCGAGTCCCCTCGGACACATGGGCTTCGGCAGCCGCGAACAGGCTCTCGGCCTCCTCGTAGGGCTGTTCCAGTGCCCGCCACGCCAGCGCGGCGCGTTCCCACAGCGCCGCCGTTCCAGCGGCGCGGGCGGCGCACACCGCATGATGCGCGGCGTCCACCGCGGTTGTCGCGGGCAGTGAGTCGGCCAATCCGCGCAGCTCGGCGGGCGCCCCGGGCACGCGCAGCGCCAGGTCCACCACCGGCCACGTCTCGCTGGGGTACGCGGAAAACAGTGCGGTAGTGGAATTCTCGGCACAGAGGTCGGCCAGCAGTGCCGCGGCCTCGTCCGCATTCCCGTGTTCGAGCGCCAACAGTCCGCGCAAGCTGTGCAGTTGCAGCCGATACGCACCGGCCCAGCTCGACGGTCCCAGCAGTTGTTCCGCCGTGCCCAGATCGGCCCGCGCGGCGCTCGCGTCGCCTTGGGCAAGTGCGATTCTCGCGTAGCTCAACAGCAAGGCCGCCCGGCTCAAGGACGGCATCTGCTCGAACTCGGCCTCGTCCACCAACGCCCGCACCTCACCCCAGCGCCCCAGCGCCGTCAGTGCCTGCGCCCATTTCACCAGCAGAATCGGAGCGGATTCGGCGAACCGGAAACCCGTGTGCGCCGCCCGCAATCCGCTCTGGATCACGGCAATGGCCTCCCGGTACCGCCCCGCCGCCACCAGCACCGCCGACTCCCACGTCGCCACCTCGACCAGCACCTGCGGATCGCCGAGCGACTCGGCGACCTCCCGCGCCGCCGCGAAATGCCCTGCCGCGACCTCGTTCTGCGCGGCGGATGCCAACCCCAGGAAGGCATGACACCGCGCCACCAGCCGCGCCGCGCCGAACTCCCGTGCGATCTCCAGCGCACCCCCGGCAGCCGCGCCACCGCCCGCGTCATCCCCGCTGAAGATCCGGCTGATCGCCACCTGGGTCAGCACTTCGGCCCGTTCGATGCTCGCCGGCTCCCCCGCCAACAGCTCCAGCGCCCGATCCAGATCATCGCCGGGCCCAGCACCGGCCAAACCGCGCAATCCAGCCCGCCACCGATACAGCCGTGCCACCCGCGCAGGATCAATGCCACTGGCGTCCGCACTCGAAACTTCCTCGGCAGCAGTACTTCCCGCCCGAGCCGAAACACCGAGCGAGAAATCCTTCGCGCCGTCGCTCGCCGGGTTCTGCACGCCCTGCGCCGCAACGCTGTCCGCCCCAGCGGGCGACTCGCCACCGCCAACACCGGCAACCGCGCCGGGCAGCTCGCCACCGCCAACGCCAGCGGAAGTTACAAGTGCCCGTGTGGAATTCCCGATTCGGGCGGGCGCGCTGAAGCCAGCGTCGTTCATGCGGGCGAGGGCGGCATCGGCCGCGGAGGTCCCGCGCTCGGTCGCGCCGCTGTTCAGGGCTGCCTCGACAATCCCTTCCAGGACATCCAATTTCGTGGCGCTCAGCAGTTCGGATGCATGCGGGACCCGGTCCCAGTAGTCGTGAACTCGTTCGAGCTGGCGCAGCCGTTCCGCGTCTGTCGCGGTTGCCGCTGCGGCTTGCCAGGAGGAGGTGAGAGCCTGCTCGAAATCGCCTGCTGCGGCGGCATGATGAGCCAGCTCCGAAGCGTGGTGTTCCGCGGTGTCTCGCGGCAGGGTCTGGTCGCTCGCGCGCAGCGCGCGCACCACCCGGGCGTGCAAGCCTGTTCGCTCTGCGGGGAGCAGGTCGTCATAGCCTGCTTGGCGGATCAGTGCGTGGCGGAACTCGTATCCGGTGTCGGCGGGCAGGATCAGGTGGCGCTCGACCAGTTCGCGCAGGGCCGCGTGCAGCTGATCGGCGGACAGTTCGACTGTCGCGGCCAGCAGTTCGTGCCGCACGGTCGAGCCGATAACCGTCGCCGCGCGCAGGACCGTCCGGGCATCGACCGACAGACCGGAGTGGAAACTCAGCAGCAGGTCGGTCAGCCCGGCCGGGATCTCCTCCGGGGACAGGCCGAGCGCCTCGACGAACAGCGGGTTGCCGCCGCTGCGTTCGAAAATCCTTGTGATCAGCGTTGATTCGGGTTCGCGGCCGAGCAGTGCCGCGAGTTGGCGGCCGACCTCGTGGCGGGTCAGGGGCCGCAGGTCCAGGGTGCGCACGCCCGGGTTGCGGCGGAGTTCGGCGAGCAGGCCGCGCAGCGGGCCCGCGTCGCCGGGACGGTAGGTGCCGACCAGCAGGGCGTCGCCGTCGACGAGGTTGGTGACGAGGAAGGCGAGCAGGTCGCGGCTGGCGCCGTCGGCCCAGTGCAGGTCTTCGAGGACCAGCACGAGCGGGCGGGTCATGGCCAATTGCTCCAGTACGGTGAGGAATTCGCCGAACAGCCGGATCCGATCCGCGCCGGGGGCGGCCGCGCCGGTGTGGACCGCCAGCGCGGGCAGCCAATTCGCGAGTGCGGGGCGGGGTGGCAGCAGCTCGGCCAGCGCCTCGACTCCGAGCTGCCGCGCAATGCCGCGCAGGACCGTGGTGAACGGCGCGAATGCCATACCGTCCGTTCCCAATTCCGGGCACCGGCCGACCAGGACCAGGGTGTTCCGGTCGAGCCGCCGGGTGAACTCGTCGACCAGGCGTGATTTGCCGAGACCGGCTTCCCCGGAGATCAGCACGGTGTGTGTGCCGGCGTCACCGAGGGCGTCCAGGAGCGCGGACACGTCACCGGCCCGGCCGACCAGGGTGCTGCTGACAGGAGAACTCGTCACTCGGCGATCATGCCGCGCGCCGGATAAAGACGATAGTCGCGGCGGGAAATAACGAATTCTCGTGATGTGGTGACCCCCTCTTTATCGGAACCATAAATGTCATGAGCAACAAGGAAATCCGCCCCTTCCGCATCGACATCCCGCAGGCCGACCTGGACGATCTCCGGCAGCGCCTGACCCGCACCCGTTGGATCGACGAGATCCCGGGCACCGGCTGGGAGCGCGGCGTTCCCACCTCCTACCTGCGCGATCTGACCGCCTACTGGGCCGAGAAGTTCGATTGGCGCGCCATCGAGGCCCGCCTCAACGCGCACCCGCAGTTCACCACCGCCATCGACGGGCAGAACCTGCACTTCCTGCACATCCGCTCCGAGCGCACCGACGCCACCCCGCTGCTGCTCCTGCACGGCTGGCCCGGCACCCCGGCCGATTTCCTGGACATGATCGGCCCGCTGACCGATCCGGCCGCCCACGGCGCGCCCGAGGCCCCGGCCTTCCACCTGGTCATCCCGACCCTGCCCGGCCACGGCTTCTCCGGCCCGCTCACCGAAACCGGCTGGAACGACGGCAGGATCGCCGCCGCGCTGGCCGAGCTCATGGCTCGCCTCGGCTACGACCGCTACGGCGTGCAGGGCGGCGACCACGGCGCGTTCATCGCCCCGAAACTGGGCCGGGTGGATACCGAGCACGTGCTCGGGGTGCACGCCAATGCGCTGGTCACCTTCCCGACCGGTGATCCGGCCGATATGGCCGCGCTCACCGACGCCGACAAGCAGCGCCTCGGGGCCATGAAGCAGTTCCAGGACGACGGTGCGGCCTATATGAACCTCGCGGGGTCCCGGCCGAACACCCTGGCGCAGTTGCTCGCCGATTCCCCGGTGGGACAGCTGGGCTGGATCATCGAGAAGTACAAGGAGTGGACCGACGCCGCCCACGAGCTGCCCGAGCAGGCCATCGATCGGGACAAGATGCTGACCACGGTCACGATCTACTGGCTCACCGATACCGCGCGCAGCGTGGCCAACTACTACTACGAGCGATTCCACGACGGGGCCATGTTCGTCCCGGCGCAGCGGGGCACGGTGCCCACCGGTGTCGCGGTGTTCACCACCGGCGACTACGCCGTCCGGGTGTTCGCGGAGAAGGCGCACAATATCGTGCACTGGTCGGAGTTCTACTCCGGCGGCCACTTTCCGGCGCTGGAGGTCCCCGACCTGCTGGTCGGCGATATCCGCGAGTTCTTCGCCACGCTGCGCTGAATCCGGCGCGAATCGAGAGCCCGGTGCCCGTGAGGGGCGCCGGGCTCTCGGCATGATTGCCGCCCGGAGCGCCGCCGATTACAGTTACGCTCCAGTAGGAACTTCAGCGTTCCCTGAAACTCGTAGGGGTCGACATGATGAGAAGTACCGAGGCCGCACTGGCCACCGCGCATCCGGTGGCGCCGATTTCGACTCCACTGCACGATGTTCGGGCGCTGTCCGGCCGTCTGGTCACCCACTTCGCCGAACACGTCGCCACCTGCGGCACGCTGCCCGGTGATGCGCTGCGCGGTGATGTCACGGCGGTCACCAGGACCTGTCTGGAACTCGCGGCCGGGGTGCTGGAGGGCCGGGATGTGACGGCGAAGATCGAACGGCTGCAACGCGCTGGCGCGGACTGGGCGCGCGAGGGCATCCCGATCGGGACGATTCACCGCGCCATTCACGACGGCTTCACCATGGGCTTCGATCTGATCGTGGAGGAGTCCACCCCGGCGGACTATCACCGCCTCGCCGTCACCGCGCGGCGCTTGCTGGAGGTCCTGGCCGTGGTCGATTCGGCCTTCGCGGTCGCCTATGTCCGCGAACACCGCGCGGTGGTGGCCGAGCATCACACGGCGGTGCACACCGTCACCTCGGCACTGCTGGCCGGACATCCGACCTCGACCATGGCGCGGGCCGGCGGCGTCACCATCGACGAGTCGTATTATGTGCTGGCGGTGAGCATTCCGCCGCATCCCGGGGAATCCGATACCGCCATCGACGGCGAGGTGGTGGCGCGGCGCAAACTGCGGCGCATTCAGTCCGAGCTCGCGACGCGCTGTGCGGGGCAGGCGCTGTCGCTGCTCGGCACCGATGGCGGCACCATTCTGCTGCCCGCCACCTGGGCCACGGCCACGCTGCCGGAACCACGCACCCGGGCCGAGGCCGCCGATCGGCTGGTCGACCGATTGTCCACGGCCGCACAGGTTTCCATTACCGCGACGGTCATGCAGGCCGAGACCGACCGCATCCCCGAGGCGGCCGACCGGGCGCACGAACTGCTGGATATGGTGCAGCGCCTGCAGTGCGGCCCGGGGCTGTACCGGTTCGACGATCTGGCCATGGAGTATCAGCTCACCCGGCCCGGGCCGGGGCGGGAATACCTGCGCGCCCTGCTGGATCCGCTCGACGAGTACCCGGAGCTGCTGGAAACGCTGCGCCGCCATATCGGCAACGACCTGAACCGGCGGCGGACGGCGCGGCTGCTGGGCGTGCACACCAATACCGTCGACTACCGGCTCAAGCGCATCGGTCAGCTCACGGGTTTCGATCCGGCACAACCGTCAGGCCTGTGGTACCTGCGCTCGGCCCTGGTTGCCCGGAGCTACGATCGCGCCGTTCCCGAATGGGACGTCCGGACAGCATCGACGCCAGCAGTGCGGTGAACCGCAGTAGTTCCAGCAGCATCCGGCCGGGCAGGGCGACCGACCACACGGTGTGCGTGCCGGCCGGTTCCAGCGGGCGGTCCTCGAACCGGCCCGCGAGCCAGTCGACCATGGCCGGGGTGCCGATGAACTGCAAGGGAAGATGCAGGCTGAGGCGATCGCGCAGGTAGCGGACGTGTGCGCCCCGGTCGAGGTAGCGGGTGACGTGCGCGTCGATATCGCCGACCGCGATCACCTCGTCGTGCACGCCCTGGATCACCAGCATGGGCATGGCGGGAGCGGCGGCGCCGGGGCGGATCTCGTCGAGAATGACGCGCATCTCCGGATGCCCGAGGAAAGCGTCGAGGCCCGCGGGCAGATGCCGGTCGGCATTGCGGCCCATGAACCGGGCCAGCAGCGGGAAGGTCGCCAGCGATTCGGCGCGCTCCAGCAAGGCCAGATAGTCGGCCGAGAGTTGCCCGCGCAGAATGTGATCCAGTCGCGGGTAGGCCCGGCGTAGGCCGGCGGTGAAGACCATGGCGAAACCGGCGAAGGGCGAGCCGTTCAAGCGCGCGAAGGCGGCGGCCGGATCACCGACGGGCGAGCCCGCCACTGCTCCGGCGATATCGAGTTCGGGGGCGTAGGCGCCCGCCAGCTCCGCCGCCCACGCCGTGGCCAGACCGCCGCCGGAGTACCCCCACAAACCGATTCGGGTGCGCGCGTGCAGGCCGAGCGGGCGGAACCGCAGGGCGGCCCGCACCGCGTCCAGGGCGCGGTAGCCGGGTTCGCGGGCCGCACCGAAATGCCCGCGCAGCCCGCCGTGATCGGGGACCGAGACCGCCCAGCCGCGTTCCAGCGCGCTGGCGATGAGCGGCAGTTCGATCTGCGGAATCGCGCCGATAGCGCGGGCACGGTGACGTAAAGCGTAGGAGGGCAGGCATTTCGGGGCGACGGCGTCGATGGCGCACTGGAACGACACCAGCGGCCGCGACACGGCCGGATCGGCATTCCAGGGCAGCAGCACGGTGGTCACCGCGGCTTCCGGATTCCCGTCCAGATCAATGGTGCGATACAGCAACTGCCACGCCGACACCCGTTGCGGCACCAGACCGAACAACCCCAGGCGGACTTGCCGGGAGCGCAGGATGGTCCCGGGCCGCACGCCGTCGAGAGCGATCGGGGAATGGTAGAACGGATCCTCGCTGGGCAGCAGGGGCCGAGCTCTGGTTGGCTCGTGACCACCGGCAGGCCCGAGGCTTTCGACCGATTCACCGATCGTCATGTGTGTTCCTTTCCTGTCCGGCCCGGTCAGATCTGACCGCCGCCGCCGATCATCCAGGGGTTGAAAGCGCATTCGAGCTCCGGATTCTGCTGGGAATCCAAGGCGCGCAAGGCAATCGAGGCCGCGCGCGGCGAGTACATGATCGTCAGGTGATCGGACATGTCCTGGTCGCAGCCCTGCTGCAGCGTGATGTTCTCCACGGTGGCGTCGGGCCCGGCCTGGAGGAAGGTCCACTCGTAGGGGTTGGAGATCTCGTCGTGCCGCGTGCCGACGACGGTGTATTCGACTCCGGGAACGGTGTCCCCGTCGGCGTTGAGCCGGGCGTAGAACGGCGATCCGACGACCTGCTGGATATTCGACTGCCCCAGAATGGGTTCGTAGAAGCCGAGGATATTCACGCCGAGGTTGGTGATCGCCCGCCCCAGCAAGGCCATGCCCATCAGCGTGGTGCCGTGATTGGTGGCCCCGAAGGAGATGACCTTCTGGATCTTTCCCTGGCCGCCCTCGAATTTCAGGTAGTGGCTCGTCACCGGCCCGCCCTGCGAATGAGCGATCACATCGACCGCTCCCGCACCCGTCGCCGCCAGCACCCGATCCACGAATTGCCCCAGCTGCTGCGCGGAATCCTCCATCCGGCCGACGCCGTAGCGGCCCGGCAGCACCGGCCCGATGCCGCCGCCGTCCAGAATTCCGCCGCGGCCGAAATTGAAGGCGAATACGCAGAATCCGGCCCGCGCGACCCGCGGCGACAAATAGGAGAAGCTGTCATAGGTGTTCAACCAGGTGCCGTGCACCAGCACCACCGGCCGCGGATGTTCGGCACTCGGCTTGCAATTCCAGTTATTGGCTCCGGGGGGCGCGACATCGGGATGTGCGAGGCCGTAACCGAAGGCGGCCAGATAGGACGTCATCTCCGGCCCCTCGCCCACGGTGTCGGATGCCGTGCTCCGCAGTGCCGATCCGGAGCTGCTGCCGGTATCGGCATTCGCCGCGCCGCCGGAGACGGTAATGGCCAATGCGGTCGCGAACACGGCGCTGCCGAGCGCTCGGATCTTCGGCCTCATGAAAAACTCTCCCTAATGCCTCACTCGAAACGACTGCGGTGTCGAATTCGAATGCGACGCTAGGGTCGGACTGTGGCCCGTGTCACCATCCCTGTGTCAGATGACAATCCGCCCCGTCATAGCCCGCGCACCGATTGTGGTGATCGACAGCACAGTCATTGCGCGGGCGTGCGGGCGATCGTAATGGCGGTCCGGGTGAACAGCGGCGCCAGCTCGAGCAGCTGCTCCGCGCCGCGCTCGTGCAGGCAGGCCCGCACCCGGTCGTCGATGCCGCCGAGCAGCATGTCGATCAGCTGCGGATCCGGTTCGGCCGCGAGATCTCCGTCCCGCACCCCGACCCGCGCCACCGCCATGATGTACTCCGCGAACCGATCGTGCACCCGCGCTCGGTGCGCGACCAATCCCGGTCCCGCCGCGAGGGTTTCGACATACAGCGCCCGCGCCGCCCGCGGTTGCGCGGCCAGTACGGCGAGATAGATCTCGAACGAAATGCGCACCCGCTCATCGAAATTCACACCGACCATCCCCGTGACGGTTTCCTGCAACTGGTCGAGCGCCGTCCCCACCGCGAGATCATAAGCGGCAGCGAAACATTCGTCCTTACTGCCGAAAACCGAATAGAACGTGCGGCGCGCCACCTGCGCGCGGGTCACGATATCCGCCACCGTGGTGGCCGCGTACCCCAATTCACCCACCGCCTCCAGCACCGCGGTGCACAACCGCCGATACTGGGACGTCACCACCTGTTCCCTGGTCAGCCCGTGCCGCCCCCGTGGCAGCGGGCCCGGCTCGCCGACAGCATCCACACTCACGCCCACAGAATATGGCTCCCCGCCGCGCGGCGACGCCTAACGTTCCGGCCAGTACCAGGGCGGCTCCTCCAAGAACCCCAGACCGGACACGGTCGTCGCGCCGTCCTCTTTCACCAATTCGATCAAACGCAGGTCACGCGCCTGCTCGGTCATCACGTCGAGCAATTCCCGCGCATGAGTCACCACCACGACCTGGGTCTCCTCCGCCATGGTGGCGATGAGCTCACCCAATGGCACGAGCAATTCCGGATGCAGACTGGTCTCGGGCTCGTTCAAAACCAGCAGTTCCGGCGGCCTGGGCGACAGCAGCGCCGCGACGAGCAGCAAATACCGCAGTGTGCCGTCCGACAACTCCGCCGTGCCGAGCGGCCGCACCAGTCCGGGCTGATGCAGTAATAATTCGAACCGCCCGTCGCGGTTCACGATTTCGACGCTGCTGCCGGGAAAGGCATTGTTCACCGCCTTGTCGAGATCGTCGGCGAAACCGATCTCCCGAATTGTTTGCAGCGCCGCCGCCACATCCGCGCCGTCCGGCCCCAGAATCATTGTCCGAGTGCCGATCTGCGGCGTCCGCGCCGGCGCGTCCGCATCGGTCCGCAGATGATCGTAGAACCGCCAGGATCGAATGCGTTCCCGCAGCAGCAGCAAATCCGGCGCCCGTTGCGGATCGGCCAGCTCGGCCAGCATGCTGTCGAACGGTTTCAGCGCGTGCGGCACCATGCCCCAGCCGTCCGCCTCGTCCCGCAGCCGCACCACCGGCCCGCCGCGGTCGGCGAGCAGGGTCGAGGGCCGCAGCACCGGCCCGGCCCAGACCGCCTCGGCCTTGATTTCCGGATCACGGTTGAACATCGACTGCCCGGGAATCGGTATACCCAGCTCGGCCGCGTACCCGAAGTCCTCACCGGCGAATCCGACCCGCAATCCCAGCGGCTCATTTCGCGCCGCACGGTTGGGCCCCGCCCACAGCGTCGAATCCAACCCGCCTTCCCGGGCCAGCCCGGCCACCGCCCCATTCCGCGAGAAATCCGCCAGCAACCGCAGCACCCGATACAAACTCGACTTCCCGCTCCCATTGGCCCCGGTTACCACATTCAACCGCCCCAACGGCACCACCAAACGCCGCAACGACCGGTAATTCTCCACCGCCAACGTGGTCAACATTCCCCCACCCTATTCGCAGAGATATCGAGTGGGCTTCGTCACTCTGCGCGGAGCCCGAAGACAGTGCCGAACCTCTCGAGCTGAAACGGCGCGACTTCGATCCGGCTGAACGTCACCTCGCCGAGTTCCCTTCAGGCTTGTCCTGCTGGTCCTTCTCGCTTGACCTCTTGCGCGTCAGCCCGGCAGCCAGTGCAGCTCGTGCGCCAGGGTCTTGGCGACGGCGCGGATGCGGCGGTGGACTGGCGACTGCTCGCGCGGGAGGACCAGGTGGAGTGTCAGGCTGGGCGCGCCTCGCAGCGGTCGCCAGGTGAGACCGGCCGATAGTGTCGTGACCGCAGCTTCACTGGCGGGGGCGAGGGTGAGCCCGTCGCGCAGGTCGTGCTGAGACATGTCGAAAGAGACTGCGGGCGTGTGGAATCGGGGGTGTGGTCGGGTGTCGCGGAACAGTGCGGACAGCTGATCGTGGATCACGGGATTGGCCGCACGGTCCGGGAGCCGCACCGGATACGCGGCCGCGTCGGCGATCTCGATCTCCGGGTGTTCGGCCAGCGGATGATGCTGCGCCAGCTGGACTCCGACGCGCGCACGCCGCAGCAGGAACCGGCGCACGCCACGACCCGGCTGTGCACCGCGGGTGATCCCCGCATCGATGCGGCCGGCGGCGACCGCGGGGGAGATCTCCGGTGTCGCCATCGGGACCGCGCCGACCTCGAGTCCCGGGCTGCTGCGAATCAGCCTGTCCACCAGGGCCGGTGCCGTCTCGGCCCCCGTGCTGATGCTGTAGCCGATGCGCAGTGTGCCCAGTTCACCGGCCGCCGCGCTCCGGGCGGTGTCCCATGCCCGGTCCAGCGCCGCCAGCGCGGGCGGCGCCGACTCCGCCAAAGCCGCACCGGCCGTGGTCAATACGACGCTACGCGTGTCGCGGATCAGCAGGGCCGTACCGAGTTCCGCCTCCAATCGGCGCATCCGGGCACTGAGTGCGGGCTGTGCGATACCGATCCGTGCGGCCGCGCGGGTGAAGTTCAACTCCTGCGCCAGCACCAGAAAGTACCGCAGGCTCACCGTATCCGGCGCCACATGCCCTCCCTGCCGATTGATAACGATCCGTTCTGAGCCTATCCCGTATCGGTCTTTCCCCCGATCACACATCAAGCCCTAACCTGCGCGTATGACGATTCAACAGGAGGCTTCCGTGGCTAAGGGCTACTGGGTCAGTGTCTACCCCGCGATTTCCGACCCCGAGAGCCTGACGCCCTACAACAAGCTGGCCGGCCCGGCTGTCCAGGCCGGGGGCGGGCGCCTCCTGTCCCATATCGGCAGTCGAGTCGTCGCCCACGAGGCCGGAATCGCGCAACGCGTCATTCTGATCGAGTTCGACAGCTTCGAACAGGCCGTCGCAGCCTACGAGAGCGAGGCATACCAGAAGGCGCTGGCGGCCCTCCCCGCCGGCGTCGAGCGCGACTTCCGCATCATCGAAGGCATCGACTGATGCTCGCGATCCGAGAGGTCCACGAACGACTCGACTCGTAATCGCCCCACCCGGCCCAGCCGCGGTGGAAAATTCAGAATGACGAGCCGGTGATGTCGGTGGAACAGGGGCCGGCTGCTTACGTTTGGTGAAATTTCTGCCCGCCGTGTTAACGAAACACGAGATTCACCAACCGAATCCAACTGGTCGGATCGTGATCGACACAACGGGAGGGCTACCGTACGATCGCCGTACGGGGAGCAGAGCAGCCGGTCGAACGGGGGAAACGGTGTGAGCAATCGGCTACCGGCGGCCCTCCGCGACGCAGCGGAGTGGGTGCGCCGTTTCGCACGGACGGCGCCGGGCACAATCGGCGCGGTGGGCGCGGGATTGGCCATTCTGTGTTTGATCGCGGGCCTGGTGAGCGCGAGTCAGCTCAGCGCCAAGATGACCCAGCGCGATACCGTCCTCGCCAATACCGAGCCATTGGCCAATGCGTCGCAGCGTTTGTACGTGGCCCTGTCATCGGCCGATGCCGCGGCCTCCGCGGCCTTCCTGTCCGGCGGCATCGAATCCGCCGAGGTGCGTTCGCGATACCGGCAGGCGCTGGCCGATGCCGCCGCCGCCCTCGCCGAGGCCACCACCGGCGCCTCCGACCAGCAGACGCGAATCGCCGTGGCGCGCATCTCCGCCGAGCTGCCCACCTACACCGGCCTGGTCGAATCGGCCCGCGCCAATAACCGGCTGGGCTTGCCGGTCGGGTCGGCGTACCTGCGGCAGGCCTCGGACCTCATGCAGAATTCCCTGCTGCGCGATGCCGAGCAATTGGAACAGAACCGGCTCGCCCACCTGCACGCGGAACAGGACGACATCGCCTCGCTGCCCTGGTTCAGCGTCGCGCTGCTGCTCGCGGTGCTGCTGGCCTGCGCGCTGGGGTCGCTGATGTTGTTGCGCCGCACCAATCGCCGCGTGAATCTCGGCGTGGCCACGGCCGCCGGCGCGGCGGTGCTGCTGCTGTTGTGGATCGGCGTGGCCACCATCGCCGCGCACACCGCCATCGACGGCGGCCCCAAGGGCGCGACCGCGCGGTTCGAAACCCTGGTCAAGGTCCGCATCCTCGCCCAGCAGGCCCGCACCGAGGAGACCATGCTGCTGGTCACCCGCGGCGATCTCGACGAGAGCGAGGGCCGGTTCGCCACCCGCAGCGCCGAATTGCGCGATCATCTGCTTTCCGTGGTCGGCTCGGACGCTCCGGCCACGCAGGCGTACGCGAGCTGGCAGGATGGGCATCGCGAGCAGATCGAGGCCTATCGGGGCAATGACTACCGCGGCGCGGTGGACCAGGCGATCGGCACCGGCGTGGACGACACCGCCACCCGGTTCGCCGCACTGGACGTCTCGCTGCGCGACGAATTGGCCCGCACCCGTGAAGAATTGCGTGACGACGTGGACGCGGCGGGCGACGCGCTCATCCTGAGCCCGCTGGTGGCCCTGGTCCTGCTGGTGGGCGCCGCCGGCGCGGTCGGCGTCGGAGTGTGGCCGCGGTTGAAGGAGTTCCTGTGAGCGCGCGGATTCGGCTGATGGTGCTGGCGGCGGTGGCCGGGCTGGCCGCGGCCTGCGGCGGGGAGGCGCCGGAGTCGGCGCCCATGGAGCTGACCGTCACGAACCTGCTGCCGCAGGGCGCCACCGAGATCACCAGTGCGCCGGGCGAACGCGGCGGCCTCACCTGCGACGAGACCGCGAGCCTGCGCCCGGGCGCACAGCCCGGTCCGGGAAACATGCCGGTCGGATCGACCATGGCGACCATTGTGGCGAACGGCAAACTCCGCGTCGGGGTGGACCAGAATCAGTATCTGTTCGGCTACCGGAATCCGGCCACCGGCCGCATCGAGGGCTTCGATATCGATATCGCCCGCGAGATCGCCCGCGACCTGTTCGGCGATCCGGACAAGATCGAGCTGCATCCCATCCAGTCCGCGGATCGCATTCCGTCACTGGTGAACAATGAAGTCGACATCGTGGTGCAGAATTTCTCGGCGACCTGCGAGCGCCGCCGCGATATCGAGTTCTCCACCACATATTTCGAGTCGGATCAGCGCATTCTGGTGACCAAGGGCTCCGGTATCGGATCCGCGGCGGATCTGGCCGGCAAGCGCGCCTGCGCGGTATTCCGCACCACCACCCTCGACGCGATTTTCGCGCTGCCGCAACGGCCCGCCATCATCGGCATGAACAATTGGCTCGACTGCCTGACCGCCATGCAGCAGGGATTGGTGGACGCTGTCAGCACCGATCTGCCGATCCTCTACGGCCTGGCCGCGCAGGACCCGAATCTGGAGGTGGTGGGCACGGCGCTGGCGAAGGATCACTACGCGGTCGGCGTGCAGCAGCAGGCCAAGGATATGGTCCGCTTCGTCAATGGCGTGCTGGACCGTATTCGCACCGACGGCACCTGGCAGCGGATCTACAACGAGCGCCTCAGCGTGCTGGGCCCCGCCCCGAGTCCACCCGCTCCCCGGTATTTCGAGTGAGCCGGCATGGACGGGAATTCGGGGCACATTCTCACCCTCGCCGAAATCGACCGGGAGATCGAAGCCCGGGAGCGCGATATCGCCGCCATCGCCTCGACCCTGGTCGATCTGGACAAGCATCCCGGGCTCGTGCAGTTGCGCAGTTTCCCGCCGATCGGAGTCACCGAGGAACGCTGGGCCGCGGCGCGGTCGGCGCTGGAATCGATGTGGGAGGACTTCGGGCGGCTGCGCACGATTCTGGATCGGGCGCACGAGACGCGGAAACGGCGGCGGCCCGACGCCTTGGATCGGGAGGAGTTGACGGGATTGCTGCGAGGCCGTCCATTGGAGGTGGCGCGCACGACGATTCCGCTGGTGCAACGCTCGCTGATGGGCCCGCGACATCAGGTGGAGTATGTGGGGTTCGCGGAAATGGTGACGCGCATGCACACCGCATTCCCTACTATCGCGAAGGTGCTCGATGCGGTGGCCACGGTGAATCACCGCGTCATGTCCGAACTGCAGCCCATGCGCTCCGAACTCGAACGGTCGGGTACCGGGATTCCGCAATTGCGCACGCTCGCGGACGATATCGACGCGCTCATCCGGCAGTCGGCCCTCGATCCGCTCTCCCTGCGGACCGAGGAAATCGACCGGCGGATAGCCGAGTTGGCCGCCCGCATGACCGCCGCCGCGACGCTGCGCGCGGAATTGTCGGCCCTGGCCGTGGATTGGGGCGGGGCCGTCGACGGACTGCGCGCCCGGGTGGAGCTGCTGCGCCGGACCTATGAGCGCGCCGACCACGCCCGGGTGGAGGTCGAGCGCACGGTGCTGGCCGGGCCGCTCCCCCGCCACGCCGACGACAGCGCCCTGTTCGGCGCGGAACTGACCGCGCTGCAAGCCAATCCCCCGGCGCCGGCCGCCCTGCTGGATCTGCGGCGGCGGGTCGAAGCCGCCCTCGCCACCGCGCAGCGCAATGCGGAACTGGCCCAGGGCCTGCTGGACCGGCGCATGGAACTGCGCGGCCGGCTGTCTGCCTACCGGGCCAAGGCGGCGCGGCTGGGCGTCGGCGAGGATCGCGATGTGCGGGCCACCTACCGGATCGCCGCCGGCCTGCTGACCCGCAAACCCTGCGACCTGGCGGCGGTCACCCGGGCCGTGACCGACTATCGGCAGCTCATCGCGCAACGATCGGGGAGGCGACCATGAACTGCACCGAAACCGCCGGTTGCACCGGAACCATTGCGGCGGACGGATATTGCGACACCTGCGGGGCCAAGGCCGCCGCGCCCGAGCCCGCGGCGCAGTCATCGGGCGCACCCGCGGCGCAGTCCTCGGCCACCGTGTCGGGGGCGCTGTCGCGGGGCAGCGCGGCGCGCACGACCATCCGGTCGGGGCGCACCGGCCGCGGGCCGATCACCGCACCCTCGCGCGGGCATCTGGGCGCCGGACTGGTCGCCGTCCCGCCGGTGGCGCCGATCGAGCCCACATCCGCCGTGATGACCGATCCGAAAGTGCCCGAGCACCAACGGTTCTGCAGCAAGTGCGACCGCCCCGTCGGCCGCAGCCGCGGTGAGCAGCCGGGCCGATCCGAGGGTTTCTGCGGGCACTGCGGGACCCGGTTCTCCTTCACGCCCAAGCTGTCCCGCGGGGATATGGTCGGGCAGTACGAGGTGCTCGGCGCGCTGGCGCACGGCGGGCTCGGCTGGCTGTACCTGGCGATCGATCACAAGCTCGAGTCCCGGTCGGTGGTGCTCAAGGGCCTGCTCAACTCCGAGGATCCGGATGCCATGCGGGCGGCGGTGGCCGAGCGGCGGTTCCTCGCGCGGCTCGAACACCCGAATATCGTCAATATCTACAACTTCGTCGAGGAGACCGGGCCGGACGGGCGGCCGGTCGGCTACATCGTGATGGAGTACGTCGGCGGCACCTCGCTCAAGCAGCTGCTGCGGCGGCGGCGCGAGCAGCACGGGGAGTATCTACCGCCCGCGCAGGCCATCGCGTACATGCTGGAGATGATGCCGGCGCTCGGCTATCTGCACGGGCGCGGGCTGGCCTACTGCGACTTCAAGCCCGACAACGTGATGCAGCGCGAAGAGCAACTCAAGCTCATCGACCTGGGCGCGGTCATCACTATGAGCGACCAGCAGAGTGCGATCTACGGGACGCCCGGCTATCAAGCGCCCGAGATCGCCGAGACCGGGCCCACCGTGGCCTCCGAGGTGTACACCGTGGGCCGCACGCTCGCGGTGCTGATCATGCGGATTCCCGTCGAGCACGGGCGCCTGGGGCCGCTGCCAGGGCCGGATACCGAGCCGCTGCTCGCCCGGCACGAATCGCTGTATCGATTCCTGTTGTGCGCCACCGATCCCGATCCCGAAGCCCGGTTCGCGTCGATGGACGAGATGGCGGATCAGCTCACCGGGGTGCTGCGGGAAGTGGCGGCCGCGGCGGACGGGAAGCCGCGCGCCGGACTCTCCACCAGGTTCGGGCCGCCGCGGGCCGTCTTCGGCGCGGGCGCGGAGCTGCCCGACGATCCCGGGAGAATCATTGCCGCACTGCCGGTTCCGCAAGTCGATCTGAGCGACAGCGGCGCCGCCCTGCTGGCGAGCAGCAGCGCGGTGACCCCGGCCGAGCTGGAGCGCGAGATCGCAGGCATGCGCGCGGTGGCGACCCACCCGGAGGACTCCATCGAGATCCCCCTGCGATTGATCCGCGCCGCACTGGAATCCGGCGATGCCGACGACGCGCTGCGCCGCCTCGACGAGGTGGGCGGTGCGCTCGACGGCGACTGGCGCTTGACCTGGTTCCGCGGGCAGGCCCGGCTGCTGCAGCGGGATTGGGCCGCCGCGCACGAGGAATTCGATGCGCTGTACACGGCGCTGCCCGGTGAGCACGCGCCGAAGCTCGCCCTGGCGGTGACATCGGAGTTCATGCTGCACGACGGCCGCGAGCCCGAACCAGAGCAGGTGCGCGAACGCGCGGTGCGGTACTACGAGGCGGTCTGGCGCACCGATCGCACCTATCCCGACGCCGCTTTCGGCGCCGCCCGGCTGCGACGGACCGCCGGCGATCGCCAGGGCGCGATCGCGGTGCTCGATCAGGTGGACGCGAGCTCGGCGGTGCACACCGAAGCCGGTGTGCTCGCCGTGGACATCCTGCTGGACGTGCAGCGCTCCGGTGAACTCACCGAGAATCTGCTGCGCGATGCCGGCCGGCGAATCGGGAATCTCACCATCGATTCCAAACGCCGTGCGGCGCTGGCCCGGATGCACGTGCTGGATGCGGCACTGCAATGGCTGCGCCTGGGGCGGGTGCCTGCCGAGCAGGCCCCGCTGTTGAATGTGACGCTCGATCAACAAGGGGTGCGAACCGGTTTGGAACGGTGTTATCGGGTCTTGGCCCGGGAGGCGGACGATATGTGGGAGCGCATCGCGCTCGTGGAGCAGGCGAACGCGGTTCGCCCGAGGACCACGCTGTGACCGCGCGCTGCCCGGCCTGCGGCACGTTCGCGGCGGAGACCGACAGGTTCTGCGAGGCCTGCGGGCGGCAGCTCGGGGGGCGGGTGGCCCTGCCGCCCAATGGGAATGCGCCGTCCGGTGCGAGTGCGGCCCTGGCGGGCGATGACGGGGCGCCGCCCAGCACGACCGTGCAGCCCCACACCGGGACGACACTGTCCTACGACACGCAGCCGCTGATCGTCTGCGAGAACTGCGGCGGACGGCGATTCACGACCGACGGCTATTGCGATCAGTGCGGGCAACTGGGCCCGCAGCGCGACCGGTTCGAGGCCGACCTGGCGACGGTATCGCTCATCACCGACCGCGGAATCGCGCACGCGCACAACGAGGATGCCGTCGCGGCGGCGATTCTGGCCAGCACCTCCCCCGGTACGCCGCCGACCACCGTGATCGCGGTCTGCGACGGAGTGTCCACCTCCGAGGACCCGCAGGCGGCCTCGGGCGCGGCCGTGCGCTCCGGGGTGGACGCGTGCCTGGCCGCGCTGGTCACCGCCACGCCCGCCGAGACGAGCGTGCTGGCCGGGCTCAATGCCGCCGCGCAGGCCGTGCGCGATATCGGCACCCCCGACGGCCGATCGCCGTCGTGCACCTACGTCTCGGCCGTGGTGCAGTTCGACAATGCCGGCGGCGCGCACATCACCGTCGCGAATGTCGGTGACAGCCGGGCCTATTGGCTGCAACCGGGCGCGGACGGCTCCCGCCGGCTCACCGCCGACGACTCCCTGGCGCAGGCGCTCGTCGACAGCGGCGCCATGGACGAGGCCGCGTCCATGAACACCCCGCACGCCCACGTGCTCACCCGCTGGCTCGGCGCGGACGGCCATTCCCAGCCGTGGTCGGCCAGTTGCGTGCGCACACTGCACACCCGCGAGCCGGGCGTGCTGCTGCTGTGCACCGACGGCCTGTGGAACTACCTGCCCGACGCGACGGCGCTGGCGCGCATCGCGACCGCGTCCGCACCGCTGGCGGCGGCCCGGGCGCTGGTCGATTACGCGCTGCTGGCCGGGGGTAAGGACAACATCACCGTCGCACTCGTCCCGATTTCATTCTCCGCGCCAGAAGGAGACGCACCGTGAGTTCCGCTGTAGACAACGCCATTTCGGTTTTCATCGATCAGAACGAGTACCTGGCGGAGGGGGTGCGCACGGTCGACGCCATCATCACCGTGGAGACGCCCGCCGATCTGGTGGTCGCCGCACCGGTCAAGGAGCGCGTCGAGATCCTGATCATCGACTGCTCGGGATCCATGGGCAACAACGACAAACTCGAACACGCGCGCCGGGCGGCCACGGCAGCGCTGAATGTCCTGCCCGACGGCACCCGCTTCACCATCATCGAGGGCACCGATCAGGCCGAGGTGGTCTTCCCGCGGGACGCCGCGACGGCCGTCATGAACAAGCAGAACCGGTCCGCAGCGCAGCACGCACTGAAAAAGCTGCACGCGCACGGGGGTACGGCCATGGGCACCTGGCTGGGGCTGTCGCGCATGGTCGCCGAACGCCATCCGGATGCCATGGTGCACGCGATCCTGCTGACCGACGGCAAGAACGAGCACGAGACCGCCGAGCGGCTGACTGCGGAGATCAAAGCTTCCGAGGGGGTCTTCACGTGCGACTGCCGTGGGATCGGAACCGATTGGCACGTAGCGGACCTGCGTGCGATCGCACTAGCGCTGCACGGTACCGCGGATATCGCCACGACACCGGAGGAACTGGCCGCGGAGTTCGCCGCAATGGTGGAAATGTCGATGGCCAAGACTATTCCAGAGCTGACGCTACGAGTCTGGTCTCCGGCCGGGGCCACCGTACGGTTCATCAAGCAGGTCGCGCCGCAGATCGAAGATTTGACCGGACGCCGTACCGATGTGGCACCGCTGAACGGTGAGTATCCGCTGGGCGCTTGGGGTGCGGAGGAACGGGACTACCACATTCAGATAGATGTGGAACCCGCCGACGCCGGACGCGAAAAGCTTGCCGCCCGCATCAGCGTGCTCGCCGACGGCGCGATTGTCGGGCAGGGTCTGGTGCGGGCGGTCTGGACCACCGACACCGATCTCTCCGCCCGGATCAGCCGCCGGGTCGCGCACTACACCGGGCAGGCCGAACTCGCCCAGGCCGTGCAGGAGGGACTGGCCGCTCGCAAACAGGGTGATCTGACCACCGCCACAGCCAAATTGCAGCGCGCGGTAGAGCTGGCGAACGAATCCGGAAACGAGGCCACCGCGAAACTGCTGGCCACCGTCGTCGATGTGGACGAGCGCACCGGTACCGCCCGATTGCGTACCGAGATCGACGATATGGACGAGCGCGCGCTCGATATGCGGTCGGTGCTGACGGCCCGGGTGCGCAAGGAGGACGGTGCGTAATGGCAACCTGTCCCGAGGGACATGATTCAGCGGCGGTCGATTACTGCGATACCTGCGGGCTGCCGATCGAAAACGGCGGAGGCGGCGGAACTCCGGCCGCCCCGGCCGTCGCCCCGGTCTGTCCCGCCTGCGATGCGCCCTCGGAGAGCCGCTTCTGCGAGAACTGCGGCTGGGATCGTGACCTGGCCGCACCGCCGCCGCTCGAACAGAACTCCGCGATCAGTGGTGATACCACGATTGTCGGCGGGGACACGGGCGCGTGGACCGGCATCGGCTCCGGCTCCGGGCCGCTGGTCTGGGTCGCGACCATCAGCGCCGATCGCGACCACTACGAGCGGATGATCGCGATGAAAGGCCCGGACAAGGACCGCGTCGAGTTCCCCGACTACTATCCGGATCGCCGAATTCCCTTGAGCGGTCCCACCGTACTGATCGGAAAACGCAGCGCCTCGCAAGGCATCCATCCGGAGATCGACCTGTCGATCGCCCCCGCCGACATCGCGGTCTCGCGCTCACACGCCATCCTGCACATCAATGACAACACCCTGACCGTCACGGACCTGGGTTCCACGAACGGCACCTGCGTCAACGACAGCTCGAAACCCATCCCCCGCCACATCCCCATGGACCTGCGCCCGGGCGACCGCATCCACGTCGGCGGCTGGACCACCATCACCCTCACCGCCGAACCGCGGTAGCCGAATCCAGCGCCCGCCGCGAGCGGGAACCACGGCGTGCACACCCCGCACCAACAGCAGACCGCCGACCAGGAAGAGCGGCGTAAATCCGGCGAGGCCGACGACCGTGGAGGCGACGAACGGCGCCACGTTGTGCGGTACGGCGTTGGCGATATGCAGCACGCCCATATCTCGGGCGGCTTCCATGGGCGACGGTCCCGTGCGACCACGTCGACGGCGTTGCATCATCGCGAGATCGGCGTGCATGCCCCCTTCGACCACTGCGCAACCGACGGCTTTCCGGGCTCGCACGCGGCGAGCCCCGAAGCGCGATCAGCTGATTTCGGTTGTGAGGGGCAGGTTCGCGACAGAGGTGCCGATGTGCAGGGTGAAGGGGCCGGGTTCGACGGCCCAGCCCTTCTCCGTCCAGTGTTCGAATGAGCGGCGGGGCAATTCGATGGTGGCCGTGACGGATTCGCCGGGGGCGGCTTCGACGAGGGCGAAGGCGGACAGCCAGCGGATCGGGCGATCCACGGTGCTGGTCTCGCGGGACAGGTACGCCTGCACGACCTGTCGGCCCGGGCGGTCACCGGTATTGCGGACGGTGAGGGTTGCGGTGCGGCCCGAGACCACGAGGTCCGCCAGTTCCCAGGTGGTGTAGCCGAGGCCGTGGCCGAAGGGATAGGCCGGGGCCACACCGGATTTCAGCCATGCGCGGTAGCCGATGTGGATGCCTTCGTCGTAGGGCAGGGTGTTGTCGGGGTTGGGCTTGGTGTTCAGCACCGGGACGTCGGCCATGGCCTTGGGCCAGGTGGTGGGCAGGCGGCCGCCGGGTTCGGTTGCGCCGGTGAGCACATCGGCCAGGGCGGCGCCGAATTCCTGGCCGGGGAACCAGGCCAGCAGGACCGCGGCGACGTCGTCGCGCCACGGCATCTCCACGGGGGCTCCGGCATTCACGACCACGACGGTGCGCGGGTTCACGGCGGCGACGGCCGCGACGAGTTCGTTCTGGCGGCCGGGCAAGTCCAGCGTCTTGCGGTCGTAGCCCTCGGATTCGATCTGCTCGGTGGTGCCGACCACGACGACGGCCACGTCGGAGGTGCGCGCCAATTCCACTGCGGCGGCGAACTCTTCGTCCGCGGACCGGCGGGGCCGGCCGATCGCGAAGGTGAGCGCCAGGGCGGGCATGCCGCCGGCGGGCACGAGCCGGATGCGGACGTCGACCTCGTCGCCCTCGGCGAGGGCGCGGGTCACGAACCGCTGCGGCGGGTTGAGCAGCATCTCGACCGGATCGGTGCCGTCGGGCAGCACACTCTCCGCGAGCACCGTCTCGCCGTCGAGTTCCAGGCTCAGGTCGCCGACTCCGGCGAAGCCGATGCGCCATTCACCGGCGGTATCGGCGCGCAGCCGGCCGGTGATCTCGATGGCCTTGGCCCGCATGGCATGTGGATTGCCGAACAGCATGAGATTGCCCGCCGCGCGATGCTCGGCGGCAAGCATGGCATCGCCGTCGAAGTAGCGCAGGCACACGCCTTCGACGCCGGTTTCCGGATCGGTGACCAGGGCGAGCGGCACCGGAATCAGGTGCTCGCTCAGGTATACACCCGGCGTGTAGGTCACCGGGAGCACCGCGGACAGGCCCGCCAACGGTGAACTGGTGTGCGACGGGATGACCGTGGCGCTGCCACCGCCGCCGAAGCGGGGTTCACCGGCGGCCGAGCCGAGCAGGGCCACCCGGGCGGGCGCACCCAACGGCAGCGTGCCGTCATTGGCGGCCAGCACCATGGCCTTGGCGGCGGCCTCGCGCACCAGCTGCCGCGCCGTGTCGTCGGTGAAAGCCGGTGTGGCCGCGGGTGTTCCGTTCAACGCCCCGACGCGCTCGGCGAATCGCAGGATGCGCCGCACCTTGTCGTCGATGGCGGACTCGGGCACCTCCCCCGTGCGCACGGCCTCCTCCAGCGCTTCGCCCCACAGCGGCCACGGTCCGGGCATGGCGAGGTCATTGCCCTTGGCCGCGCCGAGGGTGGACCGCACCGCGGTCCAGTCCGAGACGACGACGCCGTCGAATCCCCACTCCCCCTTCAGCGGTTCGTCGAGCAGATCGTTCTCGGTCATGGTGACGCCGTCGACCGAGTTGTAGGCCGACATGATCATCCACGCCCCGGCCCGCACCGACCGCTCGAACGGGTACAGGTACAGCTCGCGCAGGGTGCGCTCGGCGGCGATGACGTCGGCGGTGAAGCGCTCGGTCTCGGAGTCGTTGGCCACGTAGTGCTTCGGGCACGCGCTCACCCCGTGTGACTGCACGGCCCGCACATAGGCGTCGGCGATCTCGGCGGTGAGCATCGGATCCTCGGAATAGCATTCGAAATGCCTTCCGCCGAGCGGAGATCGGTGCAAGTTGATGGTCGGGCCGAGCACGGCGTACACATCCTTGCGCCGCGCCTCGGCGGCAATGAGCCCGCCGATCGCGGTAATGAGCTCCCGATCCCAGGTCGCGGCCAGCGCGGTGCCCGAGGGCAGGCTCACCGACGGATCCCGCTCGTCCCACAGTTCGCCGCGCACCCCGGACGGTCCGTCCGAGACCGGCATCTCCGCCAGCCCGATGGCCGGATCGCCCGCGAACCGGAACATCCCGGCCCCGGACACGAGCCGGATCTTGGCGGGCAGGTCGAGCTTGCCGAGCAGGTCTTCGATGCGGTCGCTCATGCCGTTTCCTCCCAGAATTTCACCAGGTCCGCGCACACCTGCGCGGGTACGTCCTCGTTCGGCAGGTGCCCGACGCCGTGGTAGACGGCGGTCTCGGCATGCAGCTGCGCGGCGAAGTTCTCGTGCACGCCGGGCGCCCACAGATCATTGGTGTCGCCGTAGGCGACCAGGATCGGCACTCCGGCATCGCGCAGCACGGCCGGATCGGCTACCGGCGGCACCTCCATCACCTTCAGGATCCCCAGGATATTGGCCTTCTTGGTGGCCAGAATGCGGTTGTGCAGAAACTCCAGGCGCTCCGGGGCCGGGGCGTTTCCGGAGTCGAACATGGCGGTGCTCATCTGCTGCCAGATCGCCTCCTGCCCACCGGCTTCCACGAACTGGGCGACCAGCTGCGGCGGCGGGAAGTTGATGTCCTCGATCGAGGAGGGACCGGAGGCGAGCAGGGTGAAGCTGCGCACGCGATGCGGTGCGGCGATGACCACGACACGCGAGACATAACCGCCGAAGGAATGGCCGACCAGATGGACGGGCTCGTTCGGCGACACCTGGTCCAGGACGCGGATCAGATCGCCGGTGAAGTCGTCCATGGTGTAGCCGGAGATATCGTCCGGGCCGTCGGACTGCCATTGCCCGCGCTGGTCGTAGGCGACGGCGCGATAGCCGTCGTGCGCCAGCAGCGGCAGCATGGCCTCGAAGTCCTCCTTGGACCCGGTGAATCCCGGCACCAGCACGACCGTGCCGCGCACCTCGACCCCCGCGGGTGGCCGCGCCTCCCAGGCCGCGAGTGTTCCGGCTCCGCCGCGCAGCGTCAGCGGGGTGATAGGTGCCTGGCTCATCGGGATCCCTTCTTCGTACGTCCCTGTACGGCTGGCACGAGTGTGCCAGCGGAGTTCCCAGTTTACCGAGTGGTTACTCGGTACTGTTATAGTTTCGTTACCTATGCCGATTTCCGCAGGTCAAGTAGAGCGCACTACTGTCCACAATCATGACGCCGCACCCCCAACGCCGGAGACGGGGCGACGACCGCCGCGAACAGATCATCGACGAGGCGCTGAAGACCTTCGCCGACAACGGGTACCGCAGCGCCTCCATCGCCGAGATCGCCGAGCGCTGCGGGCTCTCGCAACCCGGTCTGCTGCACTACTTTCCGAACAAGGCCGCCCTGCTGTCGGCGGTGCTGGACTACCGCGACCGGCTGGATTACACCCGGCTCGGCTTCGATCAGGACCTGCGCGGCACCGCCCTGCTGGAGCGGCTGATCCAGCTGGTCGAGCACAATATGCACGTGCCGGGACTGGTGCGGCTGTTCACCGTGGTCACCAGCGAGGCGGTCACCGCCGACCATCCGGCGCACGAGTGGGTGGTCGACCGCTACCGGAATTTGCAGGCCCACTTCGTCAAAGCCCTCGAGGCCGGCATCGCCGACGGCGAATTCCGGTCCGATATCGATACCCGGGCCATTGCCCGGCAGATCGTCGCCATGATGGACGGCCTGCAGCTGCAATGGCTGCTCGATCCGGAGGGCGTCGATATGGGCGCGCTGTTCCGAGAATTCATCGAGGAGCTCAGCGCGCACATCGCGCGCTGAGCTCCTCGGAAGGCGCCCATTACCGCCGGTGAGCGGCGTACCAGGCCAGCAACTCCGGATCGTCGACCGAACTGGGGTCCACCACCCGGTCCGGATCGACCCCTTGCAGAATGCGTTTCAAGGGGACCTCGAGTTTCTTGCCGGTGCGAGTGTGCGGAATGCCCGGGGCCCGCAGGATTTCATCGGGGACGTGCCGGGGCGACACCTCGTCGCGAACGGCGGTGGCGATGCGCCGCTTCAGATCCTCGGTGAGCTCGTGCCCCTCGGCGAGATCGACGAACAGCGGCATCCAATAGTCGCCATCCTCCCCTTCGATGCCCAGCACCAGGGCCTCGGCGATCTCGGGGAGGGCTTCGACGGCCTGATAGATGTCGGCGCTGCCCATGCGAATGCCATTGCGGTTCAAGGTGGAATCGGAACGGCCGTGCACGATGACGCTGCCGTGACCGGTCAGGGTGATCCAGTCACCGTGCCGCCAGACTCCGGGAAACATGTCGAAATAGGCGTCGCGGTAGCGGGTCCCGTCCGGATCGTTCCAGAAGGCCACGGGCATGGACGGCATCGGCTTGGTGATGACGAGCTCGCCCACCTCGCCGCGCACCGGATTGCCCGCACCGTCCCAGGCCTCCAGGGCCACACCGAGATACGGGGCCGAGAGCTCGCCGGGCCAGACCGGGACCGTCGGCGCGCCGCCGGCGAACGCCGAGACCACATCGGTGCCGCCACTGATGGAGGCGACGGGGATGATGTCGCCGACAGTGTCGCGCAGCCACAGCGATGACGTGGCGGGCAGCGCCGAACCGGTAATGCCGATCAGGCGCAGCGCGGTGAGGTCGTGGTCGCGGGCGGGCACCGCGCCGGCCTTCTCACAGGCCAGCACGTAGCCGGGGCTGGCGCCCAGCACGGTGGCCCGGGTGCGAGCGGCCATCTCCCACAGCGCATCCGGAGCCGGATGGGCCGGGCTGCCGTCGTAGCAGACGATGGTGGCGCCGGCGAGCAGGCCCGCGACCTGGAAGTTCCACATCATCCAGCTGGGGCTGGTGTACCAGAAGAAGGTGTCGCCGGGACCCATATCGGATTGGAGCGCAATGGCTTTCAGATGCTCCAGCAGCACGCCGCCGTGGCCGTGGACGATGCCCTTGGGCTTGCCGGTGGTGCCCGAGGAGTAGAGCACCCACAACGGGTGATCGAAAGCCACCGGGGTGGTTTCGAGCACCGTCTGCGGGATCTCGCCGCCGCGAGCCTCGTCCGTCCGCTCCAGCGTCGCCTCGTCCCAATCGAGCGCGCCCGGCACCTCGTACCCGAGCGCGGACACCGCCACGGTGGCCCGCAGGCTGGGCAGACCCGCACGCAGCGCCCGGATCTCGGTGCGCTTGTCGTGGGCTTTGCCGCCGTAGCGGTAGCCGTCGGCGGTGATCAGCACCGCCGGTTCCAGCTGCCCGAGCCGGTCCAGGGCGGCCTTGGCGGTGTAGTCCTGGCCGCAGGCGCTCCAGATCGCCCCGAGCGAGGCGGTCGCCAGGAACGCGATCACCGCCTCGGGGAGATTGGGCAGATACCCGGCCACCCGATCGCCCGGCCGCACGCCCAGCTCACGCAGCGTGCGGGCGAGTACCGCGGTGCGGGAGAGCATTTCGGTCCAGGACAGCTCCCGTGCGGGCCGCCCCTCGCTCAGCGCGATGATGGCGGGGCGATCCGTGCGCGCCTGCCGGGCGACCTGATCGACATAGTTCAGCGTGACGCCCGGGCACCAGCGCGCACCGGGCATGGCATCCTCGGCGAGCATGAGTTCGGGTGTCTCGCCGAGCTCGAAGTACTCCCACACCGCACGCCAGAACCCGGCCACGTCATCCACCGACCACTGCCACAGTTCCCGGTAGTCACCGGCCCGCACGCCGTAGCGCTGTTCGGCGAAGCGCGCGAAATCGGTAATGCGGGCGGCGGCGATATCGTCCGCTTCCGGAACCCACTGCGGTGTACCGGCTTCCGCCGCCGTGGCGTCGAGGCTCATCGGGCGCTCCATCCACCGTCCATGGTGTAGGACGCACCGGTCACCATGCGGGCGGCATCCGACGCCAGCCAGGCGACCAGCGAGGCGACCTCCTCCGGTTCGACGAGACGCTGGATGGCATTGTCGGTCAGCATGATCCGCTCCACCACCTCCTGCTCGTCGATGCCGTGCGCCTTGGCCTGATCGGCGATCTGCTTGTCCACCAGCGGCGTCCGCACATAGCCCGGGTTGACGCAGTTGCTGGTCACCCCGTGCGGACCGCCTTCCAGCGCGGTGACCTTGGACAGGCCCTCCAGCGCGTGCTTGGCGGTCACGTACGCGGATTTGAACGCCGAAGCCCGAAGCCCGTGCACCGACGAGACATTGACGATCCGCCCGTGGCCGCGCTCGTACATGTGCGGCAGGGCCGCGCGGATGAGCAGGAACGGGGCCTCCACCATGAGCGCGAGCATGCCGCGGAACCGCTCGGGCGGGAATTCGGTGATGGGGCTGACGTTCTGCACGCCGGCATTGTTGACCAGGATGTCGACCTCGAGCCGGAGCTCCTCCAGGGCGGCGACATCGTGCAGATCCACTTCCCAGGCCTGCCCGCCGATCTCGGCCGCCACCGCCTTGGCCCCGAGGGCGTCGATATCGGCGACGGTGACGGTGACGCCGTGCGCGGCCAGTTCCCGGGCGCAGGCCGCGCCGATGCCGCTCGCTCCGCCGGTGACCAGGGCGCTGCGCCCGGCTAGGCCATCGGTTCCGCTCGTCATACCTTCAGTCCCTTTCCTGCCTCCGCGGCAACGGCTTCCGCGTCGGCGCGATCGATTGCCTGCAAATCCATGCCCTTGGTCTCCCGGGCGAACACCACCGCCACGACGGTGATGGCGCACGCGATGGCCAGGTACAGCGCGATGGGCACGGAGGAGTCGTAGGTGTCCAGCAGTCGCACCGCGATGATCGGCGCGAGCGATCCGGCGACAATGGAGGTCACCTGATAACCAAGGGACACACCGGAATACCGCATCCGGGTCGGGAACATCTCGGCCATGATGGCGGGCTGGCCGGCGTACATGAAGCCGTGGAACACCAGCCCGATGATGATGGCGGACAGGATGACGAGGTTCTCGCCGCTGTCCATCATGGGGAAGGCGAAGAAGCCCCAGGTTCCGGTCACCACCGCGCCGATCAGGTACACCGTCCGCCGCCCGAGCCGGTCGCTGAGCCGTCCGGCCATCGGGATCACCGCGAAGTGCACCGCGTGCGCGGCCAGCAGCCACCACAGGATGTGCTTGGTATCGGCCCCGACGTGCACCTTCAGGTAGGTGATGGAGAAGGTGACCATCAGGTAGTAGGAGATGTTCTCGCCGAAGCGCAGGCCCATGGCGGTGAAAACGCCGCGCGGATAACGCTTCAGCACCTCGACCGCGCTGAACGAGGCCGCCTTCTCCTGCTCGGCCAGCTGCTGCGCGGCGACGAAGATGGGCGCATCGGTGATCTTGGTGCGAATGTAGTAGCCGACCAGCACGACCACCGCCGACAGCCAGAAGGCGACCCGCCAGCCCCAGGACAGGAAGTCCGCGTCCGACAGTGTCGAGGTCAAGGTCAACAGAACGACGGTCGCGAGCATATTGCCCAGCGGCACCGCGGCCTGCGGCCACGACGACCAGAAGGCCCGGCTCTTGCTGGGGCTGTGCTCGGCCACCAGCAGCACCGCGCCGCCCCATTCGCCGCCGACCGCGAAGCCCTGGATGAACCGCAGCGCCACCAGCAGCGCCGGCGCCCAATAGCCCACCTGCGCGAAGGTCGGCAGACAGCCCATCAGGAAGGTCGCCGCGCCGACGAGCACCAGGCTCAGCTGCAGCAGCTGCTTGCGCCCGTACTTGTCGCCGAAGTGACCGAAGACGATGCCGCCCAGCGGCCGCGCCGCGAAGCCCACCGCGTAGGTCACGAACGCCGCCAGGATGGCGTCCAGATCGCTGGTCCCCTTGGCGAAGAACACCTTGTTGAACACCAGCGTGGCCGCCGTGCCGTACAGGAAGAACTCGTACCACTCGACGACGGTCCCCGCCATCGACGCGGCCACCACCCGGCGGAGTCCGGACAGCCCGGCCCCCTCCCGCGGCTCCGAAACCCGGACGCTCATGCGCGACTCCTCACACTCGGGCCGCACCACCCCTCATCTGTGATGCGGCCCACAAACTTGATCGCTACAGAGTATTCGTGCACATTGATTTGCCCGCAATGGCCAGATTCGCAGCATGTATCTGCAAATATGCACACATGAGCGTGAGCCCCACCACTCCCCGCCCGAATCCGGACGACCTGCTGGTCCTGCTGGCCGTCGGCCGCTCCGGCCGCTACGTTTCGGCAGCCGAGGAACTGGGCCTCAACCACACCACCATCTCCCGCCGCATCGCCGCGCTCGAACAGGCCCTGGGCGGCCGCGTGCTCACCCGCGGCGCCGGCGGCTGGGAGCTCACCGACCGCGGCCGGGACGCGCTCGCCGCGGCCGAGACCATCGAATCCGCGGTCCGCTCACTGACTTCCGGCTCCGCGGGCGCGACCCTGCTGGAGGGCGTGGTCCGCATGTCGGCCACCGACGGCTTCAGCGCCTATCTCGCCGCGCCGGCCGTCGCCACCGTGCAGCGCACCCATCCCAAGATCTCGGTGGAGATCGTCGCGGCCACCCGCCGCGCCTCACCGCAACGCTCCAGCCTCGATATCGAAGTGGTGGTGGGCAAGCCGCAGGTCCGCCGGGCCGAGGCCATCGCGCTGGGCGACTACACCCTCGCCCTCTACACCGCCCGCTCCTACCTCGCGACCCACGACTCCCCGACCTCCGTCGCCGATCTGGCGCACCATCCCTTCGTCTACTTCATCGACAGCATGCTCCAGGTCGACGATCTGGACCTGGCGTCGTCGTTCGCCATTGCCATGCGCCAATCCATTTCGTCCACCAACGTTTTCGTCCACGTCGAGGCGACCCGCGCCGCCGCCGGGGTCGGCCTGCTGCCCTGTTTCATGGCCGATCGGCACCCGGATCTGGTGCGGATCCTGCCCGATCAGGTCGCCATCCGGCTCACCTACTGGCTCGTCACGCGCGCGGAAACTCTGCGTCGCCCGGAGGTCGCCGCCGTCGTCACCGCCCTGCGCGACCAGGTCGCCGCCTGCCGCACACAGCTGCTGGGCACGCCGCCGCCCGCCTGAACTCCGACCAAGCAGTTGCTTGTTTTCTAGGTTCGAGCTACTAATGGAAGGCCACCGGCAGCGACGAAGGAAGCAGATGAACGACTTCGGTCACCGACCCGGGGCCGCCTTGGTGCTCGGCGCCAGCGGCGGCCTGGGACGCGCCACCGCACGGATGTTGCTGCGGCGCGGCAGCCGGGTCGCGCTGACCTACTTCCGCTCCCCCGAACCACTCGAACCGCTGCTCGCCGAGGCCGAGGCACTCGGCCGCACCGCCCAGAGCCGGCAGCTCGATCTGTCCGACGCGACCCGGACCGCGGAGGTCTGCGCTGAGGTGGCCGCCGCATTCGGCGGCATCCACACCCTCGTCTACGCCGCCGGACCGCACATCCCCATGCGGCATCTGAGCCGAATCACCCCGGGCGACTTCCGATCCCAGATGCTCACCGATGCGGTGGGGTTCTTCAACGCCGCCCATGCCGCCATCCCGCACCTGCGCGCCACGGCCGGGAACATCGTCGCCATCACCACCGCGGCCACCACCCGGTTCCCCATTCGCGACGGGCTGTCGAGCTCGCCGAAAGCCGCGGTGGAGGCGCTGATTCGCGGTATCGCCGCCGAGGAGGGCCGCTTCGGCATCCGCGCCAACTGCGTCGGTCCCGGCATGACCATCGACGGTATGGCCGAGCGCCTCATCGCATCCGGTGAACTCGACGAGCATGCCTTGGACGTCACCCGGGGCAATATCCCGCTCCGGACATTCGGCGACGCCGAGGACATCGCCGAGGCCGTCTGCTTCCTGGCCTCCGACCGCGCGGATTTCATCAGCGGGCAGAAGCTGGATGTCGACGGCGGCTACGGCGTGTGAGGTCAGTGCACGATGATCTCGTCACCGACGGCAATGGTGCCGGGAGTGGTCACCGCGACCTTGATGCCGAAGGTGACGCCGCCGTCCGGATCACGGCGGTAATCGGCAAGGGTGCGTAGCGGTTCCGGGCCGGACCGTTTACCGGTCGGTTGGTCGACGAGGGTCACATTGCACCGGACGTCGGGCTTCACCCATCGCAGCCGGACATCACCCAGGGTGAAATCGCGAATGCCGTCCTCGATATACGGCTCGGTCCATCCGGTCATCACGATATTGGGGCGGAAGCGTTCCATCGGTACGGGATTCGCGCCCTTCTCCAGGATCCTGGCATTCAGATCGTCCAGTGACGAGACCGAAGTCAGGTGCAGCGGAGTGGAATCCGTGAAGGTGATGTCGCCGTGCCGATCGTCCACCGAGCGCTGATGCTCCGGCGGGACGCGCACCAACCGCACCTCCTCCCCGAGGAGATCACTGGCCCACGCGGCGGCCTCATCGCCCTGGTCCACCGCGCTGCCCTCCCACACACCGTGCACGGAAACGGTCAGCCGCGGGCCGTCGTAGCGCACATCGACTGTGGCGCTGTCGAATTCGTCCGCGGCCAGCGTCAGCTTCGCGCCGTCGCTCGCCAGCTCGGGCCGGATGATCGACAGCCGTGGAGTGCTCCGCTGGGTGCGGAACAAACCGTCGGGCCGCACGAACATGAAGGTCCGATCATCGGCCACACCGGTCGGCACGATCCGGGCCGCGGACATCGGACTGCCCGCACATCCTTTGATGGGGTAACACATCAACGCAGAAACGATCGCCACTCCAGCCACCCTAACCAGTCCGGCCCGCTCCCGCTCGAGCGGACCCGCGGCAGGTGATGGCGCGGGCCTGTTCTCGGCATTCGCCCGCACCACCACCTGCTGCGCGGACGGTTACCAGCGTGGTGGTGCGTAGGGGCTGGGCGACAGCGCGACCGAGCGCGCGGATAGCTCTCCCAGCGAGGGCGCGTCGTGATGGACGAGGCTGGAGCAGTACGACACTCGACGGCTCAGGTGCCGTTCGGCAATTCGCTCGACGAGTAGCGGAATGAACTCCCGGACCCGGTGGCCGTCGAATTCCCGATGGATGCCACGCACCACCTCGGCGACGACCCGCGATGTCAAGTGCGGGAACCTGATCGCCAATCGCGTGATGAGCTCGTCGATCTGCTGATCTTCCTCGGGTGCCGCCATACCCCAGCCTCGCCTCCAGTACGAACCGCATGATGCCGGCATCCGAAACGCCCCTGCGGATGCACAGCGAAGTGGACAGCGGCCCGGGCTATCCCACCACCCGGACCGCGCCCCTCGAGTATCAGCTTATGGAGGGAATTTGTGCTCTCGGGAATCCCTTTCTGGCACAGCTTGTCTGCGGAGTAGGCACAGGCTGTCCGGGGCATGCGAAATGCGAATTGCAAGTGATTTTGCAGTTGCAACAACGACTTCCGCCGACCACTGTAGCGCCTGCCGGCGCCGATGGGGGTTGAAACGCCACGCTACTTCACCGATACCGGCCGTCAGCAACGGAAGTGGCGCAGGATCGGCCCGGTTACGAGACGCCGACCAGCCGCGGCGACGGTGTCAGGTTCAGCCGGCTGACCGCGTCGCGCACGTCGGCGGGCCAGATGAACAGCCGGTAGATGGGATCGATGTCGAAGTAGTCCTCGGGCCCGACGAGCACCCGGGTCCGCATGTCGACGCAATACCGTTCCCGCCAGCCGAACGGTTCCGCGGCCGGTTTCCCATCGACGATAAGGGATTTCGCAATGGCGAACAGCCGCTCGACCGACCGGTACTCGTAGGCGGGCATGGTGGCCGGCTCACCCCAGATCCCGCGCCCCGCGGCGACCGCCGCATCGGCGGCGGCGAGGAACAGCGGCAGATCCAGTTCACCCGGTATGGACGGGACGATGACGAACGGCGCGGCCCACCCCTCCCGCACCATGTCCAGGTTGAACGTGGAGCGCTGCTCGCGGGTCAGCGTCTCCCGTTCGGCCTTCGAATAGTTCGGCGCCACATAGGCCAGCAGTCGCCCATTGGTGTCGAACGGCGCATCCGCGGTCCGCACGAACAGCGCCCGCTTGCTCCCGTCGGGTCGCGTCAGCCGTTGCGCCGCATTCGCTTTCGCGAAGTCGGCCGCCAGCGTCCCCTGGGTGAACTGCAAGGTCCCCGCCTTGCCGGTCTCGATCTTGGGCAGCAGATAGTCCGCGAACCGCCGCGACACCGGCACATCGCCCGGCCGCTGCCGAATCCACTCGGCCAGCTGAGCGAATTTCTCGTCCACCCGTTCCGCACCCTGCTGCGAACCCGCTGTGACTTCGGGCGTGTCGATCGACAACATCCGCACGGGCATCCGGATGGCCGGAGTATCCCCATCATGGATATCGATCAATGCCTTGGTGTCCAGCGACGGCATACTGACGCCCCGCGGCGCCCAGAAAATTTGCACTGCCTCGAGCATCACAGACCCTCACACTCCGCTGAAACGAAAGTCTTCCACCTGTATCGTCCGCTCGAACCTCCTGCTACGCACGAGTAGCGCCCTACCCGATTCCGGGCGCGCTGGAGTCGAGTAGTTCCCCGCATCCGCGCGGGCGCCGCGTCGGCAAGGATCGGACCATGGTTGCTCAGCAGCGCTGGCTGCGATACGGGGGATGGGCACTGGCCGTGGTCGCGGTCACCGGATGGGCCGTCGTCGGTTTCTATCTTTACGTGCTCGCCGCGTTCGCGGCCTCGGACACCCGATGCGGGGAGTACACGCGGAATCCACAGGTGAGCGGCGAGGGCGCGATATGGGTCATCACCACCGGGCTGATCTGGGCCACCCCGTTCGTGATTCTCGTCCTCGTCCGCCGGAATCGGCTCACCATCGCGCTGGCCACTATCGCAGTCCTGATCTCGAACGTGGCCGCCATCAGCATATTCACCCACCCGGCCGCGTTCTGCTTCTAGTCGCCCGAACAAGCCTAAAATCGTTCTGATGGCACGCATTTCGTATGCCGATCCCGATCGGCTCCAGCCGCATCTCCGCACCTGGTTCGACATCCTCCCGCCCGATCCACGCCTTTTCCTGGCTTTCGCTCGCGCGGAGGGCACCGCGGGCCTGGTCATGGATCTCGCCTTCGCCCTGCACCGCGCCCTGAAACTCCCGGAGCGCCTGGTCGAACTCGTCGCGACCACCGTCACCCGCGTGGAAGAGTCGGAATACCTTCGCCAACGCCATATCCCGCGCGCGGGCCTACTCACCGACGCCGAACGCGACGCCATCCTCCAAGGCACGGACGCCCCGACCTTCGACGATCGCGACCACGCCGTCCTCCGCCTGTCCGAGGCGATCTCGGCCGGTCCCCGCGTCGGCGAGGCCACCTACGCCGCGGCCCGCGAACACCTCTCCGACCGCGAACTCGTCGAACTCATCCAGGTACACGCGTACTACTGGATGGCGGCCCGTACGGCCACCGTCCTCGATATCGACGCCGACGCCTGACCCGGATCAGCGCGCTGGATGACGTCGGCCGATTATCGCTGCGGCGGGCCTACCTCCTCGAGGTGAGCGTTTCGGGCATGGTTCGGAGTGAATCACGCATTGAAACGCCCAAATGAGCGCCTTAGCGTTGGTCATGAATCAACCGTTAGGGAAATCGGAGGCCAACCGGTGGCTATTCAGATCGGCGTATTCCTGCCCACGTCCGGACCGCGCATCGCGGGATCCGGGGCAGCTCACGTGCGGGCGAGCGCGCGGACAGCGGAGGCGGCCGGGCTCGAATCCATCTGGGCCTCCGACCATCTCATCGCCGGTCAGCCCATGCTCGACAGCACGGTCGCCCTCGCCACCGCCGCGGCGGTGACCGATCGGATCCGGATCGGATTCGGCGCCATGCTGCCGGCGCTGCGGCCGATCGCATGGGCGGCCAAGGAGATCAGCACCCTGCAACAGCTGTCGGACGGCAGGGTGCTGCTGGGTGTCGGCACGGGCAATCCCGCACACGGCGATATCGGCTGGCGCGCGGCCGGAGTACCGTTCGAGGAGCGCGGGACTCGCACCGACCGTGCGCTGGCCGTGCTGCCGGATCTGGTCGCCGGCAAACAGGTGACGCTGAACGACGGCCTCGAAGTCGCCTTGTCACCGGGTACGTCGATACCGCCGATACTGATCGCGGGAAACAGCGCTCGCGCCCGTCGCCGGGCCGCCGCCCACGGTGACTCCTGGATGCCGATCGACCCCGGCCTCGAGCGCCTGCCGCAGCTCCTGGCCGAGCTGCGCGAACTCGCGCAGCGATACGAGCGCCCGACGCCCGCGATCACGGTCGTCGCACCGGCGTTGCCGGCTGAACCGCGCCGGGCCGCCGCCGCATTGGCCGCCTACGAGGCCGCCGGGGTCGAGCGCGTCATCCTGGCTCCGACCGGCCCGGACTGGCAGCGCGACTACGCATTCGCCGCCGAGCTCGGCGCTCGAGAGGGCCGGTAATGCCGAGTTCGGCTCCGGCGCGTACTACTCGCGTCTCGCCGCTATCGATTCGATCGAAGCGGGTGAGGCCGCCCGGGTTTCGGGGTGGACGCGCAACTCGGGCGGCCTCGACTGCCTGATCAGGAGAGGTATACCGGCAGTGAGCCGTGGCCGTTGGAGATGAAAGACGGAACCGTTCCGAGGTCGGCGGGGTCTTTGGCCAGGCGCATTGCCGGGAACCGCTCGAAGAGGGCGGACAGGGCGATTTCGGCCTCGAGCCGGGCGAGCGGGGCGCCGAGGCACAGGTGCGCGCCGTACCCGAAGGCGAGGTGCGCCTTGACTTCCCGGGTGAGGTCGAACTGCTCGGCGGTGTCGCCGTGGACCTTGGGATCCCGGCCCGCGGCGGCATAGGAGGCGAGAATGGGCTCGCCCGCGGCGATCCGGACGGGCCCGGCGTCGGTGTCGATCTCGAGGTCCTCGACGGCGTAGCGCAGTGGCAGGTGCGCGACCGGGGATTCGAACCGGAGCGTTTCCTCCACCACCTCGGTCCACGACACGGCGCCGGAGGTGACCTTCGCGTACTGCTCGGGCTGGGTGAGCAGCAGGAAGATGGCCTGGTCGAGCAGGTTCACGGTGGTTTCGTGGCCGGCGCTGATCACCAGCAGCAGGGTGTCGATGAGTTCCTGCTCGGTCAGCGTCGAGCCGTCGTCCTCGTCGCGGTGGGTGATGAGCACGCTGGTCATGTCATCGCCCGGCGTGTCCCTGCGATAGGTGACGAGCTCGCGCAGGATCCGCTGCATCTCCAGGTAATTGGCCAGTGCCTGCTCGGGCGTGAGGCTGGTGTCGAAGATCCCGTCCACGCAGGTCCGCAATCCGGCGTGCAGGAACTCCGGCACACCCATGAGTTCGGTGATGACCCCGATCGGCAATGGGTAGCAGTACATTTCGCGCAGATCGACCGGCTGGCCGGGCGGGGTCTGCGCGAGCCGGTCGAGCAGCTCGGCCGCGATTTCCGCCACGCGCGGCCGCAGCGCTTGCGTCCGGCGGGGTGTGAAGGCGGGGCGCACGAGCTTGCGCAGCCGCGTGTGATCAGCGCCGTACGCGGTGAACATATTGTTCACCGCCACCCAGGTGTAGAGCGGCCAATCCTGGCCGATCTCACCGGAAATGAACGCGGGCCAGTGCTGGCGAGCGTCCTTCGACACACGGGGATCCCGCAGCAGGTTGTGCAGTATCTCCTGATCGGTGACCGCCCAAGCCTGAATCCCGCCGGGCATCTCGACCCTGCTGACCGGCCCGCGAGCCCGAATGCGCGCCGACTCGCCCTGAATATCTGTGCCGGTAGGGTCCAAGACCAGCGGCGTGGTGTGCTCCATCGTGCTTCCTCACTCAGTGGTTAAACGGCAATGGCGGAGATACGGGGAACTTGACCGGCAGCGATTGCAGGGCGCGGTGAAACGGCCCGGGTCGCCACACGAGTTCGGTCTTGTCCACGGCGATTTCGAGCTCGGGCAGAGCGTCGAGAAGATAGTCGATGGCGTCCTGGGCGACCTGATACCCGAGGCGCCGGGCCGGGCATTGGTGCGGCCCCAGACTCCACGCCAGATGCGAACGATTCCCCGACTGCGCGCGGCGACCGGCTTGAATCGCGGGGTCGGCATTGCATCCCGCCATGCTGATCACCACCGGCTGATGGGCGGGTAGCCACACATCATCGATCAGTGTGGGCTGGCGCGGATAGGTCACGCAGTAATTGGCCAGCGGCGGATTGGCGAACAACACCTCATCCAGCGCGTCACGGGTGGACAGACTGCCGCCGAGCAGGTCTCCGGCGAACCGGTGATCGGTCATCATCAGCAACAACGTGTTGGAGATCAGATGAACCTGCGGTTCACTGCCCCCACCGTGCAACGTCACCAACTGATGGATGAGCTCCTCGGTGCTCAAGTTGCTGTTCTTGATCAGCTGAGAGGTGACGTCCGTCCCCGGGCACGCGCGCTTGCGCCGGACATGCTCGTCCAGAGCCTCGGCGAGCATCTTGTTCCCGACGTCGGCGTCACCGGAGGCATCGAAGATCGCCGCCATCCCGGCCCCGACCTGCGCGCTGGTATCGGCATCGAACCCGAGCACATAGTCGAGCACGCGATAGACCAGCGGATAGATGTACTGCGACAGCAGATCCGCGGACCCCATCGAACCGACCCGGCCGCCGTCGTCGCCCGTCCCGCTGCAGAAGGCATTGATCAGCGGCACCGCGATCTGCTCGACGACCACATGCATCCCGTGCAGGTCAACGGTTCCCAGCGCCGCGACATTGGCCACCCGGTACCGATCATGCTCATACCCGCTGCTACGCAACGCATTCGGCCGCCACTCCATCATCGGCAGGATGGGGCATCCGGTGGGCACCGTCGGCTGCCACAGCCGGGGATCAGCCGGAAAATGCTCCGGATCATTGAGAATCCGCACCGCGGTCGCATACCCGAGCACCAGAGTCGCAGGAACCCCGGGCGCAAGATCCACCGGCGCAAGCGACCCATACCGGCTCCGCAACGCCGCATACGCGGCGTGCGGATCCTCAGCAAACTCAGGGGTATACATCGCGAAGCGTTCATCGGCACCAGAGCGATGCCCACCCGAATGCTGTTGCGATGACCAGGTTCCTGGCGGGTACGAGGCAGTCACAGATCTCCCAGAACGTAGTTCTACAGCTGAAACAACAGGTCAGCACCCCGGCGCAAGCAGCACGCCCGAACGCTCGACAGACCCGCGCACACCGGAACTCTCGTCAGCTGCAAGGCATTTCCACCCCCGGCGCGGACATCACAACTCCTGGTATCGCTGTTCTCGCCAACGCCCGGACCACAACCATTGCCCCAGAGCATCTTTCAGGAAAACACACAATACGGTACCCACTCGGCGCGTCCGCCGCAGCTCGGGAGCGGGCTCAGCGCGGGGGTTCGGCGTGACGAATGTGCTGTGCGCCGTCGCGGTCCCGGACATCGATGCCGAGGGCGGACAGTTTCTCGTCGAGCTCCTCGGCCGCGAGCGGATCCTTTCCGGCGAGCGCGCGGCGGCGGGCGCGCAGTAGCGCGTCGATATCCGGGCCGGTGCCCGGCGCGCCGTCGGCCCAGCGAGTGAATTCCGCCCGGTAGGGATCGTTGTCGTCGCGCCAGGGATAGCCGTGCTCGCGGAGTGCTCGCTCGATGCGGAGACGGGGCAGGTCGGAGGCGTCGAAACGGGCCACCCGCCGCCGGTTTCGGCCGGTGAGCACCAGATCGGCGTCCTCGCGGTAGATTTCGGCGATGTCGGTGCGGGACACGTACTTCGCGCGGCCGTTCTGCTCGAGGTCCACGTGATCGTCGGCGACGGTCAGCGTCAGGCTCTCCTTGCGTGCGATCTCGAACAATGCCAGGCCCGCGAGCAGTCCGAGCACCGTGGTGACCGGCACCAGCCATGCCGGCGGCACGGTCATGGCGACCCGGACGGGACCGGGTACCGAGCCCAGCGCATCGACGGCCCACCTGCCCAGCGGCGGCAGCCCGAAACCGGCGCCGACACCCAATAGCAGGCCGCCGCAGGCGAACAGCCAGCACCAGGCGACGGGGAAGCGCAGCACGACGGGTGCGGTCTTGGCGGTTGTCATCGGTCCTCCGATCCGATCGGGCGCAGCAGCCGGGCGACGGTGGCACGCAGGAGCGGACGGGGATCCCCCCGGGCCGCTCACGTCGCACTCGCCGGGACGGGCGGTCCGATCACGGTGCTCGACTTGGCATCTCGGCGCTCGAGGCGGCTCAGCACCGGCGTCGTCATCGTGGTGGTCACCAGTGCGACCAGCACCAGGGCGGCGAACAGCTCGCTCGAGACGATTCCGGCCTGCAGGCCGATATTGAGCGCGATGAGCTGCATCAGACCGCGGGCATTCATCAGTGCGCCGACGCGCAGCGCCACCGAGTTGGATTCGCCGCACAGCCGGGCGGCGCCCCAGCAGCCACCGAACTTGCCGATCACCGCCACGACGACGGCGGCGAGGCCGAAAATCAGCACCGCTGGTTCGGCGAACACATCGAACCGGGTGTGCAGCCCCGAGTAGGTGAAGAACATCGGCAGGAAGATCACGCGGGTCACCGAGTGGGTGCTGTGGACCACCCGTTCGGCGGCCTCACCGCGCGGCATCGCCATCCCCACGCAGAAGGCGCCGAACACCACGTACAACTCGATCACATCGGTGAACCATGCGGCGGCGAACAATACCGCGATCGTCACCAGCAACCGCGTCTCATCGCTCCAGCCCGGCCGCCGCATGGACCACGCGAGGAAACGGCGCACCACGAACAGCATGACCAGCGCGAAGACCAGGGAGCCGCCGACCGTCATCAGAGCGGGCCGCAGCTCGCCGGCGGCCACGCTCAGCAGTCCGGCGAGCATGAGCCAGGCGAGCACGTCGTCGGTGGCCCCGGAGGCCAGGGCCAGGGAACCGTGCCGGGTACCCGACATGGCACGCTCGGTAATGATCCTGGCCAGCATCGGAAAAGCCGTGATCGCCAGGGCAATGGCGACGAACGCGGCGGTCACCCCGAGCGGAACCCCGTCGACGAAGAGATCGACCCGGCCGTGCGCGGCGAATGTCAAGGCCAGACCGAGCGCACCCGGGATGAGCACGCCGGCCGCCGAAATCGCCACCGCACTGCCCGCCAGCCCGCGCTCCGCGTATCGCCGGAACTCGTGCCCGGCGTGAAACATCAACGCCGCCAGGCCGATTTGCCCGACGACATACAGCAGTGGCAGCAGGTCGGCGGGGAAGATCCGCTCGGACAGGCCGGGGGCGACGAGCCCGAATACGGACGGCCCGAGCAGCACGCCCGCGATCATCTCGCCGACAACGGCGGGCTGACCCAGCCGCGTGACGACGATCGAGACCAACCGGCAGGTCAGCAGGATCACCACGGCGGCCGCGAAGAAGGCGGGCGCGAGATCGGCGGTGCTCATCGGGACACCGCCCGGCGGTGGTCGGCGAAGTAGTTCCGGCACAGCCGTTGACGTCGCGCGTCCCAGACCATCCAGCTGCCCAGGACGAGCTGAACCACACTGCGCGGCACCGCCTCCCAGCGGTCACGCCACCGCAGCAGGGCCAGCCTGCCCACCGGCCTGCCCGGCCGGGTGCCGCGCGGTGTCAGCAGGCACGGTCCCCGGCTCGGCAGGGATCTGGTGTGGACGGCGGTCGAATCGAGGCGGTACCGCCGCAGCACTTCCTGGGCGCAGACGCGCATTGTCAGGGTGGCGAAACCCCGTGCGGGGCACGGTCGGTTGGTGGTGACGCCGAACGGGATGTAATGCGGTGGTCTGGATTCCGGTGTCCGCCAGCGGTCCGGGTCGAACCGCTGCTGCTCCTCGCCCTGCTGATAGCGGGCGTAGTCGAACAACAACACCGCACCGGACGGGATGGCGGCAGCGCCCTCGGTGCGCGCGATCTCGGCAGTGGTTATGCGGTGGGCGACGCCGAAAAGCGGGTAGTGCCACAATGTTTCATCGACCACATGATCCAGGTATCCGGTATCGAGCGGATCGGCGGCCAGCCGCGCCTGCACCGGCGGATGGGAGGCGACGGCCAGCAGTAGATGCGCCATCGCCTCCGACGTCTGCACCACCGCCGTATTGAAGAAGGTGCCCTGCAGGTAGTACGCCCGCTCGTGCGCCGAGAGCGTGCCCGGCAGCGCTGCGGGCGGTGGATTCGTGGCCAACCGCTCCCGGAGGTAGGCCGTGAGCCGGGCTCGACGGTCCATATGCCGCAGCCGAGTGCATTTCAACGCGCTCACCACATCGTCGGCATTGCCGACGATCAGATCTCTGACCTCCCGTGGACACGGCTCGCGGAAGACCAGCTCGTAATAGACCTCGGCCCAGACCGGCATCATCAAGTCCCGCAATCGAACCCACCGGATGCGCGCAGCCCTGCCGCCCCGAACCGGGCGAGCGTCGTGCTGGTCGAGCACGTTGCGTGTACAACGGCCGACCAACTCCACCCATTCCGGCCTGCCCAGCCCGGCCAGGATCCGCCGGGTGGTTCTGGCGACGTCGTCGTAGCGCGGACCGGGTTCCAGGTGTTCCTGGTGTACCTCGGCGCCGGGAGACAGCCAGTACCAGAACAGATCCGACAGTGCGGCGCCCTTGCTGCGGCCGTTCGCCGCCGGATGACCGTAGAGCCGCTTGAACTCGTCGATCGGCAGCCGGCGGCTCGGGCTCGGGATACCGCTGTCGCCGTTGACCATCGCGAATATCCTTATCCGCAGCGCGATTACGGCCGCGGGAAGCCAGTACGGCAGGCTGACCAGCACCGCTGCCGCCGGGACGGACCACCACCATGCGCTCATTGCGGCACCCCGCGGACCAGGTCGGGCGTCAGATCGCGCGCGCTGGTCGCGCCGCAGAGCGTCAGCGTGTGGTCGTACTCCTCGCGCAGCAATTCCAGCACTCGCCGCGCGCCCGCCTCGCCACCGGCGGCCAGGCCCCAGAGCACGGGTCGGCCGATTCCGACCGCAGCCGCGCCGAGTGCCAGCGCCTTCACCACATCCGTGCCACGCCGCACGCCACCGTCGAGCACGATCGGAATCCGGCCCGCGACCGCGGCGACCACCTCGGGCAGCAGTTCGATGGTCGACGGCACCGTGTCCAACTGCCTGCCGCCGTGGTTGGACAGCACCAGTCCGTCGACGCCGTGCCGGACCGCCGAGCGCACATCCTCGGGGTGCAGCAATCCCTTGAGCAGGATCGGCAGCGAGGTGATCCGGCGCAGCCAATCGATGTGCTCCCAGGAGATCTCCGGCGACATGACGATCTGACGGACATGGCCCGGTTCGCCGTCACGCAGATCGCGCAGGTTCTCACAGGCCAGCCCGGCCGGCAGATCGGTGAAGCCGTTGCGCCGGTTGCGTTCGCTCGCCCCGAGCGCCGGGGAGTCCACCGTCACCACCAGCGCTTCGCAGCCCGCGTCGGTGGCGCGGCGCACGAGCGCCTCGGTGAGTTCGAGGTCCGGCTGAATGTAGAGCTGGAACCACAGTGCGCCATGGCCACCCGTGGCGGCGCGGGCCGCGGCGGCGATCTCGCCCACCGCCACCGTCGCCGCCATCGCGACGATCATGATCGTGTCGGCCGCCGCGACGGCGCGCGCCGTGGCCAGTTCCCCTTCCGGATGGACGAGCTTGTGGAATGCGGTGGGCGACACCAGGATCGGCATACTCGCCCGGCTGCCGAGCACGGTCACGTCCAGCTCCCGTTTCCCGCCGCCGCGAAGCATTCTGGGCAGCAATCGCAGCCGCTCGAACGCGGACTCGTTCGCGCGCACCGTGATCTCGTCGCGCGCACCACCGGCGATGTAGTCGGCGTACACCGGGTTCAGTCCGGCGCGCGCCACCGCCTCGATCTCGCTGAGGTTCAATAGGTCCGACATATCGGCCATGGCGATCACCGGCCCGTCGCGACTGCCGCCCGCGCCAGCGCGGCGGCGAAGAACCCGGCCAGTGGCGCGTAATGGGCCCGCTGGTCGTCCCACTGGTTCTCCAGGTTCTCCGCCATGTGATGGGTGGCGCGTAATCGACCGCTCCCCCACTGGCGGATCACCGGGTGCAGATACGCGGCGTCGACCGCCTGGTCTGCCGCGTTCTGGGCGGTGCGCCGCACCGTGATGTCGAACGGATCGACCTTGTCGTGGTCGGGCCCGTACTCCAGGGTGATGGTGAAATAGTCACAGTCATAGTGCTTTTCGTGCGCATGATCGACCGGAATCTCCTCCAGGTACCGCGCCGGGCCCGCCGGTGGAATCAGCAGCAGATCGCCGATGACCCCGAACTGCTGCCACAGCGCCGAACTGCGATTGACCCGCGCCGTGACGGCGGCCGCCAGCGCGTCGGCCGTCCGATCCAGTTGCCGCTGCGGCCATTCCCGGCCGTGGTATCGCTCGTCGAGGATCCGGCTCAGCGCGCGCACCGCATACCGGAATCCGTGAATGAACCCACCCGTCGACTTCTTGAAGTCGCGGTGCTGCATGAGCGTGCCCGCGAAGTACAACCCCGGCACATTCACCGATTCGTACGCGGGCGTCAGCGCCGGAAACCGGTCGTCGATGACCAGCTCGGGCCGGCAGTCCTGGTCGAAAATCGAAGCGTCGAACCGGAATCCGGTACACACCAGCACCCGGTCGTAGCGCAGCTGTTTGACCACCTCATCCGCGCGAGAGAAGCTGAAGCGCACGCGATAACCCGCATCGTCCCGCTCGATCGACACCACATCACCGTCGAGCAGCGCATTCTGCGATTTGAGCTGGTAGGTGTCGAGAAAATTGTTGTTCACCGCACGCAGGTGGCCGACATAGTGGCTGTTCCAAGCCATTCGAATGGAACTGCGCCCCGCCACGTGAATCACCGCGGCGGTCGCGATGAGGTTGTCCGCGGTCTCCAGCGCGGAGTTCCCCTTCCCGATGATCAAGACCCGCTGATCGACGAAATCCTCGGGATCGACCGACATGGTGGCGTAATGCTCGGCGCTCTCGATCCCGGGAATCGCTGGAATGTTGTACGGACTCAACCCCGTCGCCACCACCAGCCGCCGCGCCCGATACCCGCGGCCCCCTTGATCGACGACCTCGAATCCCGTTCCCGCCCGGCGAATCCGGACCGCCCGTATCCCATAGGAGATGGCCAGGCCGAGCGTCTCGGCGACGTCGGTCAGATAGCGCACCAGATCGTCGGCCTGCGGAAAGTACTGCGCGCTATACCGGGTGAACAGCAACCGCGGATCGGGCGTGAGCAGCGAATTCCAGTCCATCCGCAGATTCAGCTCCGGGTCCGCGCTCCCGGTATGCGGCTTGTTGATCGAGATCAGTTGCCGGTGCCGGGGAAAGGTCTTGAAGAAACCGCCCGGCGTCCCACCGGATTCCAGTATCCGATAGGACCGCCCCGCAGCCTGCAGCAACTGCCCGAGCTGCAAGCCACCGGGGCCCGCGCCGATGATGAGGTAATCGTAAGTGTCGTAAAGAAATTCGCGCTGCACGGTTCACCGCCGATGAGAGTTCGGGTGGTACTACCGATTACGGCGCAGCCCAGAAGGTAGTTCAATCGTCAACCACCCTGAATTGCAAGCACAGACCGGTCCGATTCATTGGGTGTCGATGTCGGCGATGAGGAGCCGGTAGCCGAGATCCAGTTGCGGGATATTGCGCAGATGGTGGTGGCGGCGTTCCCATTCGCCGGTCTCGAGGTCGGCTTGCAGTCGCGAGAGTCCTTCCTGCAGTGCATTTTTCGGGGTGAGGGCGAGCATGGACATGCCTGCTCGGATGCTGGGGTCGAGGTAGGCGCGGGGACGGCGCCAGAAGGCGCCGCCGAACCCATCGGCACAATCGTGCGGGACCGGGATGTCACGGATCGTCACATTGCCGAGCAGAGAGATCAGTCTGGTGATCGGGACGGCAAGGGATGCGTCGGTATGCGCGGCGGCCGGCAGGTAGTCGCGCAGCAGCCAGAACCTCCGGAAGATGTCGTGGTCCCAGGTGAGGATGACCACGCGGCGGCGGGCGATCCGGCGCATCTCGGCAATGCCGCGGTCCAGGTCGTCCCAGTGGTGGACGGTCAGCACCGCCAGCGCGGCGTCCACGGCGCCGGACCGGATGGGCAGATTCTCGGCCCGCGCTCGCAGCGCCGGTGCGGCGCCGGGTGCTCGCTGGGCGATCATGACCTGGCTGGGTTCTATCGCGACGACGGTGTGTCCCGGTTCGTAGGACCCGGCTCCCGCTCCGATGTTCGCCACGGTTGTCGTACCGCGCAGAGCCTCGTCGATGACCGCGGCGATGCGCGGGTCCGCTCGGCGGGTGTGCGAATAGGTCTGCCCGGTCCGATCGTATCGCGCCTGCTCCGCCTCCGGTCTCGGCGATATCATCAGTCGATGCCGAGCAGGCGCGCGGCGTTGTCCCACAGCCATTTCCGGGCGACCTCGGGTGGGATCGGCAGAGCGCGCATTTCGTCGAGCAGTTCGCCGGGCGGGCGGTTTATCAGGAATGCGCCGGTGCCGTACACGATTTTGTCGGCAATGGTGGTCGTGCCGTAGCGCAGCAACGGTTCCCATCCCGCCCCCGGGGCGGTGAAGTACCGCGGGCGGTGTGCACCCAGTTCGAGGTAGACGCGGGGGTGTTTCCACGCGATCAGGCAGGCCTCGAGCACCCACGGATACCCGGCATGGCTCATGATGATCGCCAGATCCGGGAAGCGGCAGGCGATGTCGTCGATGTGGCGGGGATGACCGAGATCGGAGGGTCGCGTCCGGGTCCAGTTGTGCGAGCTGTGAATGCTGACCGGGACACCGAGCTCGGAACACTTCGCGTAGAACGGATCATAGGCCGGATCGCTGGCGGGACGTCCGATCATGAACGGGCGCAACGACAATCCACGGAACCCGCGCTGAGTGATCCAATAGTCGAGATCTGCGACAGCGCGCTCGCCGGCGAGCACATCGGCACCGGTGAACGGGATGAACCGCCCGGGATGCCGTTCGACGAGCGCGGCCACGGTGTCGTTGGCGACGAATGTGGTTCCGCAACTGGTGCGTTCGTCGAAGCCGGTCACCATCGTCCAGGCAATTCCGGCCCGATCGAGATCGCCGAGGATCTGCTCATCCGTGCGTGCCAAGCTCGGCGCGGCGGCCGCGTATTGCTCCGCGGTGACATCCACCCCGGTGAACACACGCAGGTAAGCCAGCAGTTCCGCAGGCAGATTCGTCGCAACGTGAGCCATGATCTCGCGGGTCGGCACAATCGGCGCCCACATATCGATCACCGCGGTCTCGGCGATGGGTTCGTCAACCAGTCCGGTCATGATTGCCGTTCCTCTCTCGGATGCCCCGATAGCGATCGCCAGGCCGCCGCGGACAACTCCCCCGCCGCATCGGTCAGAGGGAACGTGACCCGCCCACCCAGCCAGTGCCGAGCCAACTCCTGACTCGGCCCGATCCACAACGCAGTCCCCACCTCCGTCGGCAGGTCCCGCAACTCGCCGGCAGCAACCCGCGGCCGCATCCACGCCCGCACCGCCGTGAAAAAGCGCCGATTGATCCCCCGCAGCTCCCGCCCGCCCGCAACGTCCTCCCCCGGACCACTACCGAGCAGGAATATGAACCGAGCAAGATCCGCGTGCTCTTCCACCCAGGTCAGATGGTGCGTAACCGCATCCTCGACACCACCGCGAGTCGACGACGCACCCCTGAGTGCGTTCACGAAACCATCCTGATAGTCGCGCAACCCCTCCACATACAACGCGCCCGCAACAGCCTGCTTACCACCGGGAAAGTGGTGATAGATCGACCCGACACTCGCACCGCTCCGCCGGCGAATCTCCTCGATCGAGGTGCCGGCAACGCCGTGCTCGACAAAGGCGGCCAGCGCCGCGACAAGGATCTCGCCGGGGCGAGACCCGGCCATCAGAACGGTCTCGGTCGGACCCACCCCACTAGAATACCATTCTAGAATCCCATTCTAGAAGAAGCGGTTTCAAGCCCGCCGCCGCGATGTCGTTGTCCAAGATCAGGATTGGCCGCAGCCGTTATGGAAAATCTCGATCACAAACGGCAGCAAGCAAATGGGCATCCGACATAGCGAGACTCACCGGCATCGACCAATCGGCCTGGGCTCGCATCACCTGCCGCTGGCAGTCCCAATCCCGCATTGATGGCACGTCGTCATGCATCAGGAGGTTGGGTAGCTGGAGAGCGGTCGAATATTGTTCTGGGCGCGAAGGGGTTTCGCCTCGAAGGTGCGCCCGCTGTTCTGGTCGAGGAGGCTTTGTGGCGTTGGTGGAGGGATTTGTCGAGCGCGGGTTCGAAGGGGTCCGGGACGGGTTCGTGCGCGCACACGATGATGATGAGGGTGCCGCGCAGCTGTGTGTGTATCGCGGCGGGCGGGTCGTGGTGGATCTGTGGATGGGGCGGGACCCGGAATCCGGGAAGACCTGGGACGCGGAATCGCTGACCGTGCTCATGTCGGTGTCCAAGGGGATGACCGCTACGTGCGTGCACATCCTCGCCGATCGGGGCCTGCTCGACCTCGATGCGCCGGTGCGGGACTATTGGCCGGAGTTCGCAGCGGCGGGCAAGGCGGACATGACGGTCGCCGATGTGCTGTCACATCGCGGCGGCCTGTCCAGCTTCGATGCCGAATCCGGTATCGGGGCATGGGAATTGACGGACTGGTCGAAGTGCGTGTCGGCACTGGAATCGATGACCCCGCTGTGGCAGCCGGGGACCGCGTTCTACTACCACTCCCTCACCTGGGGTTACCTGGCCGGAGAACTGATCCGCCGGGTCTCCGGCAAGAGCGTCGGCGAGTTTCTCGCCACCGAGATCACCGACCCGCTCGGGCTCAGTATGTGGATCGGCCTGCCCGAAAGCCAGGAACACCGTGTCGTTCCGCAGTTCACCCGCCGGCACCTGCCCGGCGCCGCCGACATCGAAGCGATGTTGAGCCGCATGGGTGTCGATGTCGACGCACGCCTGGTTCGTGCCACGCTCGCGACGGTCGCTGCCCGCGATGAGGGCCTCGCATTGCTGAATACCCGAGACGGTCATGCAGCGGAGGTCCCGTCCGGCAATGGAATCGGGAACGCGCGTTCGGTGGCACGAATGTTCGCGGCGACGATCGGCGAGGTCGACGGCATCCGGCTACTCGGCCCGGAAGCAGTCGAGCGGGCCCGCCGGCCGCAAACCGAAGGCCTCCCCCACCCGGCTCCCCTGTCCGTGATGCCGCGCGGCAACTATTTCGCCCACGGCTACGAACTAACCCGTCCCGCCCAGCTCCTCGGCGACGGCGCGTTCGGCCAGGTCGGCTCCGGCGGCCGACTCGGCTTCGCACACCCCGAATCCGGTGTCGCAGTCGGCTATACATGCACCAACATGGTCGGTGACGACACCGGAGGCCCTGACCCGCGCTGGCAGCCATGGTCCGACGCGCTGCGCACAGCACTCACCTGAGCCGGCAACGTCGAACCGCACGGGCCGTGCGTTACCCACGCTGGCATCCGCCACCGCGATGGCGGGCGCCAGAACGCTCCCGCGAACACCCGACAGCCAGACCAGTACCTTCATCCTGATGTGGGCGCAGTCACCGCCACCGTGGACTGGCTCTCGCAACATCTGCGGTCCCGCTACCAAGGTGGAGCGGGAATGAGAAAACACCCTCTGACCGAGGTCAGAGGGTGTTTTACAACTGTCGGGCTGACAGGATTTGAACCTGCGACCACTTGACCCCCAGTCAAGTGCGCTACCAAGCTGCGCCACAGCCCGTTGCACTCCGCTGCGCTTCGTGCTCGATGAGATTACATCAGGACCCCCCTGTTGGACCAAATCGGCTGGTTCTGGGCGTGTGAGGGAGCTTGCCGGGTGGGGGCGCGGGACGGGGAGAACAGCGGGGGTTGGGCCGAAGATGCTGGGGCTCAGGGGAATCGTTGTTGGGGGGTGCGGGGGCGGGTGGGGGTAGGTTCTTGGGGTTGTCGGGCGAGGGTGTGGAGGTTGGGTTGGTGGATGGGGCGGAGATGGGGATTGCGGGGTATTTGCGGGGGCGGAGGGAGGGGGCGGGGTTGAGTCGGGGGGAGTTGGCGCGGCGGGCGGGGGTTTCGGTGGGGTTGATTCAGAAGATTGAGCAGGGGAGGCGGGCTCCTACGGGGGAGGCGTTGGCGGCGCTGTTTGATGCGTTGGGGGTGCCGGCGGTTTATCGGGAGTATGCGAGCAGTGTTTTGCAGCCTGGGTTGACGCGGGTCGCGGGGGTAGAGGGAGGGCCTGGTCGGGCTGAGTTGGATTTCTTGGAGGGGATGCCGCATCCGGCTGCTTATCAGGTTGCGCCGGCTATGGATTTGGTGGCGGTCAATGGGGCGTTTGCGCGGGCGTTTCCGGGGTTGGGGAGTGGGGGGAATGTTATCGAGTGGTTGTTGTTCGATCCGCGGGCTCGGGTGGTGATCGAGGATTGGGAGCGGGAGGTGCACGTCGCGGTGCAGGCGTTTCGGCATATGTCGGCGGGGTATGTGTCGCCTGAGCGGGTCGAGGAGATTATTGGGGTTTGTTCGCGGTCGGCTGATTGGGGGCGGCTGTGGTCGACTGATATCGGGGCGGTGGATTTTGATTGGCGGCCGGTGCGGATTCGGCCGGTGGAGGGTGGGGAATGGACTGCCATGCATGTTCAGGTGCTGAGGTTCGAGGTGCCGCGGCGGGGGTGGTCGTTGTACTCGATGGTGCCGATTCCTTAGCCGGTGGTTCGCGTGTGTGCTGTGACCCTGGTTCGGGGGTCTGCGGTGGGGGTGGTTGACCGGGTACGGTATGCGGGCGAGGGGCTCGCACCAGGTATTAGCGGGCCTCCCTTAGAGCAAGAGGAATGATGAAGAAGCTGTTCTCCGGGGCCGTGTTGACCGCTACGGCCGCGACCCTGCTGGTTTTGCCTACCGCGCCGGCGCAGGCCGCATCTCCGGTGTGCGACAAGGCTATTGCCATGATCAATGCCGCGGTCGACATGTCGGGCGGGACGTTCGACACGGAGACCCAGCAGAAACTGTCGGATCGGTTGTCGGGGCTGGCGGTCGTGGCCGTGGGGCCGGAGCGGGACGCTATCACCGCTTATGCGAATGCCTTGGTCGATGAGAACGTCACCGATATGGATGGCGTGACGGCGGAGCTCAATCGCGTCTGCGCCTGAATTCGCTGAGGTATGGCGTCCAATGCCGGAGGGCATTCGGCGCCATACTTCGTTTCAGCACCAGCCGGTGTGTGTGACGATTTCGGCGGCGATATCGGTGGTGGAGCGGTTGTCCGTCCAGATCCGGTGAACCCAGGCGGGAGCGGCGTCCAGGCGTTGGGCCATTGCGCGGCTGCGGTCCAGGTGGATGTCGAGCGCGCTGCCGATTTCGCGATGCGACAACCGTTGGCGCGCAGTGTCGTCCGTGCAGCAGAGCAGGATGGCGATCACTTTGGGGTCGTCGCCCATCGCGGTGGTCAGCGACCGGATGACCGGTTCGAGGACGCTGGCCGTGTTGGTGTAGATCATGCGGTGGTAGCCGAGTGCGCGGTAGTTCGCCCACATCGCGGCCAGATTTCGCTCGGCCAGGCCGTGCTCCCACGGTGGCGGGTACGCCAGGTCGAGGACGTCGCCCTCGATCAGGCAGTGCCGGATGCGGGCGGCGCTGAGCTGTTCGTGGATCTCCGCGCCCACGCTGGACTTGCCCACTCCGGACCGGCCGCCAATGAACAAGGCTTCGGTTGGGATGTCCATGGCGTCCTCCTGTCCGCGGTGCGGTGAATACCTTTGCAGATCAGGACAATCCGAGTCGTGTGAGGTGGGCGTCGAGGGCTTCGGCCGCGGCTTCGGGGGTGAGGTGGCCGGCGAGGATGCGGACCGTCATGCCGTCGACGGCGGAGAGCAGGATTTCGGCCTGTTCGGTGGCGGCCGGCACGTCGGCATTGCGGAGCAGCCCGGTCAAGTGGTCCTTCAGCTGGGGGGAGGACGCGGCGGCGAAGGTCGGGGAGACGGCGGCTCGGGCCATGAAGGCGACGGCGACATGGGTGCGGCGGTCGCGACCGTGCGCAGGCTGACGCCTTCCAGGCCCTGTGTGCTCACCGTTCGCCACAGCGCCGCGGCGATCTTGCGCCGTCATGGGAAGCACTCGGCAACGCCGCGCGTGGGATATCGCCAGCTACGGCTTCGGGCTGGGCGAACTGCTCGGCGCGAACCATCGCCACCTGACCGTGGATGCGCTCGGCCTCTCCCCCGGCGAGTCCGTACTGGATGTCGGATGCGGGGCGGGACACGACTTCGGCCTGCTGCGCGAGGCGGTGGGGCCGCACGGGCGGGTCGTGGGCGTCGAGTTCAGTCCGAAACTGGCGGGCCGGGCTCGCGCCCGCATCGCGGAGGCTGGATGGTCGAATGTGGAACTGCGACACTCCGACGCCACCGCGGATCCGATGGGTGACGCGGAATTCGATGCGGCCGTGGCGAATTGCTCGCTCAGTGCCATGCCCGCCATGGACGCCGCGATCGACAATATTCATCGCGCGCTCAAACCGGGTGGGCTCCTCATGGTTTGGGACGTGAACCCTAAGGGTTCCTTCCGCCTGCTGTACCGAACGCTCGCGGGCGCACCGGGAGTCGATGTCTCACATCGGATCCGGCAGCGGTTCGACGACGTTCACATGCTCGATGGCAAGGCCCAGCGCATCGCGTGGCGCTCACCGAGCCCCTGGTTCCTGCTCCTGTTGGCCCGCAAGGCGGTTCGACTCCCCCATTGACGGGTTCGAGTCGGTCCGTCCGGTCACTGTCAGCGCAGGCATCGAACCGCCAGCACCGACAACGTCTCGAGGAAGCCGGCCACGGTCGCCGGGACGCACGGTGAGCCCCGGCGAGGACCAGCGCGCCGCGGCGATCTCTTCGCGCGCATGCAATTCCGCGCTGCCGATCACATGGGCATCGGGACCGGGGAATACCAGGGCCCGCGCGCCGGTGTCGACCCAGTGCACGAGATACGGTGGCGCGCCGTCTTTTCCGCGCACCTCCTCAATCAGACCGTGACGGATCACGCCGCCGACGGCGCGGCCTTCGACGATCAGCCAGTCTCCTGCCGCTGCTCGCATGACCCGTTCTCCTCGCGCGGTGACCGATGACTCGTGGTCCGTGCTCCCATCGTCGCGTCGCGCCCCGGACCGCCGATAGGGCCGGAGGTCCCGGTGACGATCGACCGATGTCGGCGCCCGCTCGGTGCGAACGGCGCCCTACCGGCCCGGGGACATTGGTCCTCGTCCGGCGGGCAGGACGCCTCTGCCCACCGGTACGGTCACCGCTCAAGCTGGATTTCCATGAAATATCCGGTACCTCGATGAGGTGATACTCGTGTACGCACGCGACATCCTGACCCGGCCCGTGGTGGTCGCTCACCCGGGAACACCTGTCCGCGAGGCGATCTCACTGCTCACCGAGCATGGTTTCGCCGCCCTGCCGGTCGTGGACGACGATGGGCGGGTGACGGGTGTCTTCTCCGAATCCGATGCGCTGAAGGTCGCCTCCCATCTCGACACCGCCATTGTCGGAGCGGTGATGACGAAGCCGGTGGAGGTGATCCACCCCGGCACCGATACCGCCACCATCGCCGCGCGCATGCTCGGCTCCGGGCTGCGCTCACTGCCGGTGGTGGAAGCCGGTCTGCTGGTCGGCATTGTCGCGCGCAGAGACGTGCTGCGCGCCCTGATCCACGACGACGCCATTATCGAGGCGAGAATCCGTGCGCTGCTGGATGATTACGCGGGCAGCCGCCGGCAGTGGTCCCTCGAGGTCGCAGAGGGGGCGGTGACCGTGCGCGGCGCGTTCGCCGATGACACCGAGCAGAAGGTTGTGGCCGCGCTGGCGCGTACGGTCGAGGGCGTGCGCCGGGTGGAACTCGCGGGCGAGGCGGTCGCCCTGCCGGAGCGCTGATCCGGACTGCTACCGTATGGAAATTCGGTTGCGCTGCCCGGACGGGTCCGGTTGCCTGGAACCCCGTGGCTCACGTGGATGTTTCCGAGGTCGACTACTTCCTTCCGGATGGACGGCAGTTGCTCAGCGGTGTGAGTTTCCGGATCGGGGACGGTGTGAAGGCCGCCCTGATCGGGCCGAACGGGACCGGGAAGACGACTTTGATCAAGATCATCGGCGGCGATCTGGCCGCCGATGAGGGTGCGGTGACGCGGTCCGGATCACTGGGGGTCATGCGGCAGTTCATCAGGCAGATCGGTGACGAGTCGACGGTGCGGGATCTGCTGTTGTCGGTGGCTGCGCCCGCGGTCCGGGAGGCGGCGCGGGCCCTCGATGCCGCCGAGGACGCGCTGATCGAAAACGATGACGAGGCAACGCAGTTGGCGTACGCGCACGCGCTCACCGGTTGGGGTGATGTCGGCGGGTACGAGGTGGAGGCGTTCTGGGACAACGTCACCACGGCGGCGCTGGGCATCGGCTTCGATCGCGCCAAATGGCGGGCGGTGCGCACGCTCAGCGGCGGCGAGCAGAAGCGGGTCGTGCTCGAGGCGTTGTTCGCGGGTCCGGATGAGGTGCTGCTGCTCGACGAGCCGGACAACTACCTGGATGTGCCGGGTAAGCAGTGGCTGGAACGCACGATCGCCGCCTCGAACAAGTCGGTACTGTTCGTCAGCCACGACCGGGAGCTCATCGCGAACGCGGCCAATCGCATCGTGACGCTCGAACCCGGGGTCAGCGGCGCCACGTGCTGGATTCACGGCGGCGGATTCGCCGGCTATCAGCAGGCCCGCGAGGATCGGACCGCGCGGCTGGCGGAACTGCGCCGGCGGTGGGACGAGGAGCACGCCAAGCTCCGCGCCCTCGTGCTGCGACTGCGGGAGAAGGCCAAGTTCAACGACGGGATGGCGGCGCGCTACCACGCCGCCCAGACCAGACTGGCCAAGTTCGAGGAGGCCGGGCCGCCCGAGGCGGTGCCGGTGCGCCAGCACGTCTCGGTCCGGCTGCGCGGCGGCCGCACCGGCAAACGCGCATTGGTGTGCACGCGACTGGAGCTCACCGGTTTGATGCGGCCCTTCGACGCCGAGATCTGGTACGGCGATCGCGTTGCGGTCCTGGGAGCCAATGGATCCGGCAAATCCCACTTCCTGCGCCTGCTCGCCAATGGCGGCACCGATCCCGATATCGAGCACCAACCGATCGGCGACCTCGCCCTCGCCCCGGTCGCCCATACCGGTACCGCAGCACTCGGCGCCCGCGTCCGTCCCGGCTATTTCGCCCAGACGCATTCGCGCCCGGACCTGGCCGGCCGCACCCTGCTGGAGATCCTGCACACCGGCAACGAGCACCGCGACGGCATGGGCCGCGAGGCAGCCAGCCGGGTCCTCGACCGGTACGGCCTCGCCCGCGCAGCCGAGCAGCGCTTCGACGACCTCTCCGGCGGACAACAAGCCCGCCTGCAGATCCTGCTACTCGAATTGTCCGGCGTCACAATGCTTCTGCTCGACGAGCCCACCGACAACCTCGACCTGCACTCCGCCGACGCCCTGGAAGAGGCCATCGCCGAGTTCGCGGGCACGGTGGTCACCGTCACCCACGACCGCTGGTTCGCCCGCGCCTTCGACCGCTTCCTCGTCTTCGGCTCCGACGGCGTTGTCTACGAAAGCGATACGCCGATCTGGGACGACGGCGTGCGCAAGCACGAGGCGATCGCAAGAATGGGCCGATGAAGCAATTCCGGGGCGGCATGTAGCGGCTGGGGGCAACGCCCCGGGAAGACATGCGGATCCGGCCACGGCGACCGAGTGAACTGGCGCGGAACACGCCGGGGCGATCTTGGTTGATTCGGGCACGCGTGGGGGTGGGGTCGCTTAGCGTGGGGCTGTCTACGTCGAGAGAGGTCCTCATGCGTGCCGGGATGCTGAGTGTTGCGGAGCTTGTGCAGCAGGTTGAGGCGGGGATGCTGGATACCGTGCTCGTTGCCATGACCGATATGCAGGGGCGGTTGCAGGGGAAGCGGTGTTCGGCGCGGTATTTCGTGGAGGAGGTGCTGGATCACGCCACCGAGGCTTGTAATTATCTGCTGGCGGTGGATGTGGAGATGACCACCGTCGACGGGTATGCGATGTCCTCGTGGGATACGGGGTACGGGGACTTCGTTCTGCGGCCGGATCTTTCGACCTTGCGGCTGGTGCCGTGGTGGCCGGGGACGGCCATGGTGTTGTGTGATGTGGAGCAGGTGGAACCGGAGGGGAAGCCGGTGGTGGCCTCGCCGCGGCAGGTGTTGCGGGCACAACTGGATCGGCTGGCGGCCCATGGGCTGCGGGCCTATGTCGGGACCGAGTTGGAATTCCTCGTTTTCGACGACAGTTATGAGGCGGCGTTCCAGAGCGGGTATCGGGATCTGCGGCCCGCCAATCAGTACAACGTCGACTATTCGATGTTGGGGACGGCGCGGATCGAGCCCTTGCTGCGGCGGATTCGCAATGAGATGGCGGGGGCGGGAATGTATGTGGAGTCGGCCAAGGGGGAATGCAATCCGGGGCAGCACGAGATCGCGTTCCGGTACGACGAGGCGCTGGTCACCTGCGATAACCACAGCGTGTACAAGACCGGGGCGAAGGAGATCGCGGCACAGGAGGGGCGGAGCATCTCGTTCATGGCGAAATACAATGAGCGGGAGGGGAATTCGTGCCACATTCACATCAGCTTGCGCAATGAGGCGGGCGAGCCCGTCTTCGCGGGCGACGGCGCGGGCGGGGAATCGGAGCTGATGCGGCACTTCGTGGCGGGCCAGCTGGACTGCTTGCGCGAGTTCACCTATCTGTTCGCTCCGAATATCAACTCCTACAAGCGGTTCCAGGCGGGCAGCTTCGCGCCGACCGCGGTGGCGTGGGGGCGGGACAATCGCACCTGTTCGATGCGGGTGGTGGGGCACGGGGCCGCGCTGCGGCTGGAGAATCGGGTGCCGGGGGCGGATGTGAATCCGTATCTGGCCGTCGCGGGCGCGATTGCGGCGGGCCTGCACGGCATCGAGCAGCGGCTGCCGCTGGAGCCGGAGTTTCACGGCAATGCCTACCGGTCCAATCGGCCGCGGGTGCCGCGTACGCTGCGGGATGCGGCGCAGTTGTTCGGGGAGAGCAAGGTGGCGCAGGCGGCATTCGGGGAGGACGTGGTGCGGCATTATCGGAATGCGGCGCAGGTCGAGATCGACGCCTTCGACGCCGCGGTGACGGATTGGGAGCGGATGCGTGGGTTCGAACGACTCTGAGGGTGCGCGGCGGCCGGTCATCGGGCTGCCCACTTATTCCGAACGGGCCCGGTACATCCACTGGGATACCGACAGCGCGGTACTCCCCCGCACCTATGTGGACATGGTGGAGCGGGCAGGCGGAATTCCGGTATTGCTGCCGCCGACGGGAATCGCGCGCCCGGAACTCGTGCGGCGATTGGACGGGCTGCTGCTTACCGGGGGCGCCGATATCACCCCGGCCCGGTACGGGGCCGAAGCGGACCCCACGACGAAAGTCCGGCCGGACCGCGACGAATTCGAGTTCAGCCTTTTCGAGCTGGCGCATGAGGCCGGTATTCCGGTGCTGGCGGTGTGCCGCGGGCTGCAATTGGTGAATGTCGCGCTGGGCGGGACCCTGGTGCAGCATCTTCCGGATCGGCTGGGCCACACCGACCACTCCCGCGGTCCCGGCGTCTTCGGCGTCACCACCGTGGCGACCGCGCCGGACAGCCGGGTCGCCGCGATCATCGGGCCCGAGGTGAAGGCCCACTGCCACCACCATCAGGCGATCGATACCCTCGCGCCCGGTCTCACGGCCTCCGCCCATGCCGCGGACGGCACCATCGAGGCCGTGGAGGCGGACACCGGCCCGTTCCTGGTGGGTGTGCAGTGGCACCCGGAGGAGGACGCGACCGACTACCGGCTCATGCGGGCCCTGGTGGAGCAGGCGGCACTATACGAACAGGAGCGCAACCGGTGACAACGACCGATGTCGTCAACCCCGCGACCGAAAAGGTCGTGGCCACGGTGGAATTGGCCGACCAGGCCGCCACCGACGCCGCCATCGAGCGGGCACAGCGGGCTCTGCCGGCGTGGCGGGCGCTCGCGCCGGGTGACCGGGCGCGGCTGCTGCGGCGCTTCGCCGAGGCCGTCGACGCCGACCTGGAGAACCTGGCCCGGCTCGAGGTGAGCAATGCCGGCCACACCATCGGCAACGCGCGCTGGGAGGCGGGCAATGTCCGCGATGTGTTGCACTACAGCGCCGGACTGCCGGAACGCCTGCTGGGCAGTCAGATTCCGGTCGCGGGCGGGGTGGACATCACCTTCTGCGAACCGCTCGGCGTCGTCGGCATCATCGTGCCGTGGAACTTCCCCATGCCGATCGCGGCCTGGGGATTCGGGCCCGCTCTCGCCGCCGGGAACACAGTCGTGCTCAAGCCCGCGGAACTCACGCCGCTGACCGCGATCCGGCTCGGTGAGCTGGCCCTGGAAGCGGGCCTGCCGGAACATGTTTTCCAGGTGCTGCCGGGCAAGGGCTCGGTGGTCGGCGCGCGGTTCGTCACCCATCCCGCCGTGCGCAAGGTGGTGTTCACCGGGTCCACCGAGGTGGGTAAGGGGATCATGGCCGGCTGCGCCGACCAGGTGAAGCGGGTCACCCTCGAATTGGGCGGCAAGAGCGCGAATATCGTGTTCGCCGACGCCGATATCGAGAAGGCCGCCGCCACCGCGCCCTACGGCGTGTTCGACAATGCCGGGCAAGACTGCTGCGCCCGCTCCCGGATTCTGGTGCAGCGCAGCGTCTTCGACAAGTTCCTGGAGCTGCTCGAGCCCGCGGTGCGAGGCGTGCAGGTGGGCGATCCCGCCGACGAGACCACCGAGATGGGCCCGCTCATCTCGGCCGCGCACCGCGACCGGGTCGCCGGATTCCTGGATGGGTCCACCACCGTGGCCTTCACCGGAACCCGCGTGGACGGCCCCGGATTCTGGTTCCCGCCAACGGTTGTCCTGCCCTCCGGTCCCGCGGATCGCATCGTCACCGAGGAGGTCTTCGGCCCGGTGGTGGCCGTGCTCCCCTTCGACGACGAGGCCGATGCCCTGCGCATCGCCAACGACACCGAATACGGCCTGTCCGGCTCCATCTGGACCTCCGATGTCGGCCGGGCACTGCGCGTCGCCCGGGGCGTCGAGGCCGGAAACCTGTCGGTGAATTCACATTCCTCCGTGCGGTATTGGACCCCGTTCGGTGGTTTCAAACAGTCCGGCCTCGGCCGCGAACTCGGCCCGGATGCCGCGCGCGCCTTCACCGAGACCAAGAACGTCTTCATAGCCACCGACTGAGCACACCCTCATCACATCAAAGGAGTTACGTTGCAGCGCTTACAGGATCGAGTCGCCGTCGTGACCGGCGGCGGCAGTGGCATCGGCCTCGCCACGGTCCGGCGGTTCGCTCAGGAAGGGGCGAAAGTCGTTGTCGCCGATATCGACGCCACCGCCGGCCAGGCCGCGGCGGCGGAGGTCGGCGGCCTGTACGTGAAGGTCGACGTCACCGACGAGGAACAGGTCAAGGCCATGTTCCAGACCGCGGTCGACACCTACGGCGGGCTGGACATCGCCTTCAACAATGCCGGAATCTCGCCCCCGGACGACGATTCCATCCTCACCACCGGCATCGACGCCTGGCGGCGCGTGCAGGAGGTGAACCTGACCTCGGTCTATCTGTGCAGCAAGTACGCCATCGAGCACATGCTCGAGCGCGGCAAGGGCTCGGTCATCAATACCGCGTCCTTCGTCGCCGTCATGGGCGCGGCCACCTCGCAGATCTCCTACACCGCCTCCAAGGGCGGCGTGCTCGCCATGAGCCGGGAGCTGGGAGTGCAGTTCGCCCGCAATGGCATTCGCGTCAACGCGCTGTGCCCGGGACCGGTGAACACCCCGTTGCTGCAGGAGCTGTTCGCCAAGGATCCCGAGCGCGCCGCCCGCCGCCTCGTGCACATCCCCGTCGGCCGGTTCGCCGAACCGGAGGAGATCGCCGCCGCCGTGGCCTTTCTCGCCAGCGACGATTCCTCCTTCATCACCGCCTCGCAGTTCCTGGTCGACGGCGGCCTCACCGGCGCCTACGTGACCCCGCTGTAGCCGGCCGATTCAGGCGCCGACGGAGGCTTGCGCCTCCGGCGGTTCGCCGACATTGCGCTTGGGCCCGGTGAACCAGCGCCGGGCCGAGGCGAACCACCAGACGGCGATGGCGCCCACCACGCCGATCAGGGTGATCGGGGCGTAATTGACCGCGGTCCAGGTGAATTCGTCGTTCCACGGATAGCCGCGGTCATCCATGGGCAGGATGAACAGCAGGCTGATCAGCACGATCCACACCAGGGCGATGATCCCGATCGGGCGATACCAGCCGCCGAGTTGCCAAGGGCCGGTGTGGAATCGACTGCCGTGCAGCTGTCGCTGCAGGATGGGCAGGCCGTAGGCGATATAGAGGCCGATGGTGGCCACCGAGGTGGCGGCGGCGTAGGCGGTCGGGGCCTTCTCGGCGGGCACCAGCATCGACGGAATCAGCAGGACGAACGCGAAGAACGAGATGAACAGCACCGCGTTCACCGGCACCCGGCGCGCCGACAGTGTGGACCACAGCGCCGATCCGGGTACCGCACCGTCCCGGGCGAAGGCGAACAGCATCCGCGAGGCCGAGGTGACCGAGGCGTAGCCGCAGAACAATTGCGCGACAGCGGCAATGATCAACAGCAGGCCCGACCAGAACGAGTTGAGCGAATTCTCCAGGATGTAGATGACCGGGTAGCCGCGGTTCTTCTCCGGATCGAGCGCATCGTCGAGATTCGGGATGGCGAAGGTCACCGCCATGATCAGCAGGTAGCCGGCCACCGCCGAGACGATGATGGTGTTGACGATGCCCTTGGCCGCCATGCGCGCCGCATTGTGCGTCTCCTCCGACATGTGCGCCGAGGCGTCGTAGCCGGTGAAGGTGTACTGGGCGTGCAGGAGCCCGAGCATGAAACTGAAGGCCACGCCGCCGAATCCGACCGCGCTGTTGTCCACGGTCTCGGTGAACACGAACCCGACGCTCTGATGGTTCTCCGCCCCGAATCCGAGCACCACCACGAAGATGGCCACGCCGCCCACATGCCACCAGGCTGAAATATTGTTGATCATCGCCGACAGATGCGGCCCGATGGCGTTCAGCACCGCGTGCAGCACCAGAATGGCGGCGAACACCAAAAAGATTGCGGTGCGGTCGGTTCCGATGTCCATGCCGATGACATTCAGCACCACCGTGGTGAAAATGGCGGCGCCGTAATCGATGGCGGCCGTGACCGCGATCTGCCCGATGAGGTTGAACCATCCGGTGAACCAGCCCCAGATCGGCCCGCCCAACTCCGAGGCCCACCAGTACAGGCCGCCCGAAGTCGGGTACGCCGAGGCCAATTCGGCCATTGCCAGCCCGACGAACAGCACCATTATCGATACCAGCGGCCAGCCCCACGCCATGGTGATGGGCCCGCCATTGGCCAGGCCGATACCGTAGCTGGCCAGGCCGCCGGTCAGGATGGACACAATGGTGAAACTGATGGCGAAATTCGAGAATCCCGACCATGATCGGGCCAGATCCTGTTTATAGCCGAGCTCGGCGAGCCGGCGTTCATCGTCGGATTGGGGCTGGGCCTGGGTCATACTAACTCCCGCGGGAAAACGCCGCCCTCATACAGCGTTCGACAGAAGATCAGTGTGAAGTAATCTCTCCTCAACCGCAGGCCAACGCGGAATCTCGCTGCCTCACACCGCCCGATCGCAGACCTCGGCGTCGGCCCCGGGATGCGCCACGGCATGCGAATGCCATTGGCCCCCGGGATAGGTGATGTACAGCGGTCCCAGATTGCACGGGGTGAGGCAGCCGGTCGGAGTCACGAGGGCGTCGGGGTGCTCGCGAGTCAAGCCGCGGTGCAGTTCCCCCGCGCCGTACACCGTGCAGCGCGGACCACGGCAGACCAGGATGTGCGCGGTGTGCTCGGGGATTTCCGACCAGGCGGGGCTGCGGAAGGCGCGGGGGCTCGCGGTGACCGCCGTGCCCTCCTCCCGCATCCGGGCTCGCACGATATCGGCGAATTCGGCGGCCTTGTCGATGCTTTCGGTGATCCGCACCTCGAGATCGCGGCTGCGAGTCTCCCTCCAGTTCGCCACCGCGCGCGCGATCCAGGTCTCGAGATAGCGGTCGCGCGGCACGGCCAAGGGGATCAGGGTGACCGGAACCGCGGCGGCAGCGGCCTCGTCGAGGACGTCGTGAATCGTCGGTTCGCCCTGGTCGAGCAGCGCGTAACCGATGCCGCAGGCGCGAGCCAGGGCGGCCACGGCGGTGAGATCGACCCCCGACGGCGTGGGCCGGGCGACGAGAACATGGCGGCGGCTCATGCGGTGCGCACCGTTCGCGCGGCGGGCACGACCAGCGGGGTCCCGGTGATCGGATCGTCGATGACGGCGCAGTCGAGATCGAAGACCTCGGCCACCACCTCGGGCCGCACGATCTGTGCGGGCGTCCCCTGCGCGACCACCCGCCCCTCTTTCATCGCAATCAGGTGATCGGCGTACCGGGCGGCCAGATTCAGATCGTGCAGCACCGCGACAATGGTGCGCGGCAACAGGTTTCGCAGCACCTCCAGCACATCGAGCTGATGCGCCAGATCGAGGAAGGTGGTCGGCTCGTCGAGCAGCATGACCTCCGGGTCCTGGGCGATGGCGAGGGCGATCCACACCCGCTGCTGCTGCCCGCCGGACAGTTGATCGACGGTGCGCTCGGCGAGTTCGAGGGTGCCGGTGGCCGTCAGCGCGCGCCGCACCGCGGCCTCGTCCGCGTCGGACCATTGCCGGAACCACCGCTGATGCGGATGCCGCCCGCGGCCGACGAGTTCGGCGACGGTGATCCCGTCGGGCGCCTGCGGCTGCTGCGGCAGCATGCCGAGGCGACGCGCCAGCGTGCGCGCGGGCTGCTTCGCGATATCGGTCCCATCGAGCAGCACCGCGCCGGAAGCCGGCGGCACCAGCCGGGCCAGCCCGCGCAGCAGCGTGGACTTCCCGCAGCCATTGCGGCCGACGATGACGGTGAGCTGCCCGGCCGGGAAATCGACGGTGGCATCGGTGACGATCGCGGTGTCGCCGTAGGCGAGTGCGAGGCCGGTGGTGGTGAGATGTGCGGTCATCCAGCGTGTCCGATTCGGGTTGCGCGGGCGAGGAGGTAGACGAGAACGGGCGCGCCGAGAATGGCGGTCACCACGCCGACCGGGAGTTCGGCCGGGAACAGCCGCCGGGCGGCCAGATCGGCGGTGACCACCAGCAGGGCGCCTGCGGCGGCGGCCGGTGCGAGTCCCGCGCCGCGTTCGGCGAGCAGCCGCCGCGCGATCTGCGGGGCGACCAGGGCGACGAAGGCGATCGGACCGGCCGCGGCGGTGGCCAGGGTCGCGGCCGCGGCGGCGAGCACTATCAGAGTGGCGCGGTGCGGGCCGCGCCGTCCGGCGAGGGAACTCGCGAGTTCGTCGCCCAGTTCGAGCAGCGGCAGCGAGCGCGCGAGCACGACGAGCGGTGGCAGGACCAGCGCCAGCGCCGCCACGCCGAACCAGACGTGCGGCCAATCCCGGTTGGCCAGGCTGCCGGTGAGCCACGCGGCGACGGTGTGGGCCTGATAGATATCGGCCCGGCTCAGCACGAACGAGATCGCGGACGACAGCATGGCAGTCACCCCGATGCCGACCAGGACGAGCCGGTATCCGTCGAGACCATTCTTGGTGGCGACCAGGACGATCAGCGCCATGGCCACCAAGGCTCCAGCGATCGCACCGGCGACCAGAAACAGGCCCGACGCGCCGAGCACCACACTCACCGTCAGCGCGCCCAGCGACGCACCCGCGTTGATGCCGATGATCTCCGGACTGACCAGCGGATTCGTCGCGATCCGCTGCAAGATCGCGCCCGACACGGCGAAGGCCGCCCCCGTGCACAACCCGGTCAGCACCCGCGGCAGGCGATCGGATACCACCACGTCGTACTCGATGAGAGTGCCTCCGCCACCGAGGATTCGGAGCACATCACCGACGGTGAGCGGATAGTGGCCGATGGTCAGCGACCACGCCGCCACCGCCAGCGCCGCGACCGTGAGCACCGTCGTGATCAACACCGAGCGCCGGTCGACGCGCACGACGATCCGCCGTCCGGGTGAGCGCAGCAGTACAGTCCCGGCAGGCAGCATGCGCGACGTCTCGCCCAGCGTCCGCCCTGTCATTCCGGCGTGCTTCTGGCCGGAATCCACAGCACCGTTGGAGATCCCGGCCAAAAGCATGCCGGGATGACGAGCCGGTCTGCCGAGATGACGAGCCGGCGTGCCGAGATGAAGGGGCGGGCTTCCGTCACCGCGATCAGGCGGGGTCTTCATAGCGTCGCCACCTTCCGGTTGCGCACGAGGTAGAGGAAGAACGGCGAGCCCGCGAACGCGGTGATGATCCCGACCTGGATCTCCTGCGGTTGCGCGACCACGCGACCGAGAATGTCGGCGGTCAGCAGCAGCGTCGGACCGAGCACGACGCACCAGGCCAGAATCCACCGGTAGTCGTGTCCGGCGAAGGCTCGCGCGATGTGCGGAATCACCAAGCCGATGAACGCGACCGGACCGGCGACGGCCACCGCGGCACCTGCCAGCAGCACCACACTCAATGCTCCGGCGGCGCGGACCCGGACCAGGCGCGTGCCGAGGGTCCGGGCCATATCGTCACCAATGGCGATGGTGTTCAGCGTCCGCGACACCACAAGCGTCAGTACCGCCCCGGCCAAAACGAAAGGGGTTGTCCCCCGCACGGTTTCGAGGTCGGATCGGGTCAGCGACCCGATCACCCAAAACCGGAAGTTCTCGAATTTCGCCCGATCCAGCAGTGTGATCGCGGTGGTGACGGACCCGCACAGCGCGGTGAACGCCGCACCCGCCAAGGCCAGCTTCACCGGTGTGGCGCCACCGAATCCGAGTGAGCCCAGCGTATACACGGAGATCGCCGCAATGGCCGCGCCGAGGAAGGCGAACCAGACGAAACCCGTTGCGGTACTCAATCCCAGCGCGCCCATGGCGACCACGACGGCCAGGGACGCACCGGCATTGATGCCGAGCAATCCCGGTCCGGCCAGCGGATTTCGGGTCAGGCCCTGCATAACCGCTCCAGCCAGCGCGAGGGCGATCCCGGCGAGCAGCCCGGCGGCGGTGCGCGGCACCCGGATGTAGCGCACGATCCGGTCCGTGTCCGTCCCTTGGAAATCGGTGAATGCCCGCACCGCCTCGCCGAGCGTGAGCGCATGCGATCCGATCAGGATGGACGCCACGCAGACGGCCGCGAGCACAGCGCCGGCGAGGATCAGCCCGGCGCTGCGAGTCCCGCGATTCACCGCTGGAACAGATCGGGGTGGATCAGCGCGGCGACCAGTTCGGTGGAGTGCGCGATCCGTACCCCGGCGGCGCGGTCGGCGAACAGGAATGGATGCACGGCGCGCGTGCGCACGGCGGTCAGATTGGCGAACGCCGGGTTGTTGCTGATCTTGTCGGCCTGCGGTTGCGCATCGGCGCGCGTGTATTTCGCATCGCAGCACAGGCTGGTCAGGATGATGTCCGGATCGCGTTCGATGAGTTTCTCCGCGCCGATGGAGATATTGCGCTTCTCGGTGAGGTCGCCGAAGACGTTGACCCCGCCGGCGGCCTCGATGATCTGGGTGACGAAATCGATGCCGCTCGCCACGCTGAAGGACCCGTCGTCCTTGGGCGTCACCACCGCCACCCGAGGCCGCTTCGCCCCGGCGACCTTCGCGCGCACGGCTTCGATCCGGCCGCTCAGATCGGCGACCACCCGCTCGGCCCGATCGCCCGCACCCCACAGCGCACCCAGGTCCCGCAGATCCGAGTAGACGTTCTCGAACCGCACGGTGGCCGGGTTGATGGCCTCATCGGCGAGCCCATCCGCGCTGGGGCACAACGGGCTCAGAATCCAGGTGTCCACACCCAGCTCGTGCAGGCTCCCCCGGGCGCCGATGCTGTTCTGCGCGGATTTCGCGAACACCCCATTGAAGCCAGACAGCACGAAATCCGGGTTCTTCGCCAGCATTTCGTCGCGGCTGGGCAGCTTCTCGACATACGGCGAGCGGGCCTGCGCGTCCTGGTATTCGGGCAGCACGGCCGAATCCAGGAAGGCCGTCCCGGCCAGCCGGTCGGTGACGCCGAGGGCGTGCGCGATCTCGATGGCCGGTTGGTAGGCCGCGTAGATGCGCTGCGGCGGTCCGCTCACGGTGACATCGATTCCGCAATTGGCGCGGGTGACAACGGATTCGCCGTCGGCGGCGGGGCCGGATTGCGCGCCGCAACCGGTGAGTGCGATCGCGCAGGCGATCAGCGCGCCGGTACGCAGGCGCGCGGAAACAAACGTGGTCAAGATGACCGCCTTCCAGGTCCTCGTGGAACGGGTGGTACTGCCTGCCGTGGCCGGTCTCCTGGCTGACGGGTTGCCGCGCGGCCGATCTGCCTTCCCAGGGCACGAGTGCCCCAGTGGCTCCGGACGGAAATCTCCGTCCGGGACGATCAGCCGCTCCCGATCACAGTGGCGAGGGCCGCACCGGTTTCACACCGACTTCCCGAACACCACGGCTCGGGGACTGTACCAAGCGGTCGAGGATTCCTGGATTCCGTGGCATCACCTCAGCTCGAGACCGGCACCGGGGCGGCGGCCAGGACAGCGTGCAGTACCTCGGCGATGCGGCGGAGTGGTGCGTCGGCGGTCATCCGCCAGTGGGTCGACGCCACCGGATGGTTGTGCACGGTGCCGGTCACCGCCGCCACCCAGGTCTTGGCATTGACCGAGCAGGTGCGATCGTCGCGGGCCGCGGTGAAGTAGACGAGGTCGCCGTCGAAGGCGCGGGCGCGGTAGGACGCGTTCCGGGCCGCCGAGGCTATGGCGGAGTCCACGACGCGCTGGATCCGCTCGGAGCCGAAGGACGAGAACGGTTCCGGCAGCCGGCTCAGCTTGTCCGCCAGGTCGGTCACGTCCGGGACGGCGTCCACGCCGAGTTCGGCGGCTCGATCGCCGAGCAGCCCGCCGAGCAGTTCCGGGATGGACACCTCGGGTGCGGCGACGGGTGTCGAATCGGCTTGCTGGAGACGGCTGTCCATCATGGCCAGCAGCGCCACCTGTTCTCCTTCGTCCTGGAGTTGGACGGCCATGGCGTGGGCGAGGACGCCGCCGAGCGACCAGCCGAGCAGGTGGTAAGGGCCTTCGGGCTGGACCGTCCGGATGTGCTTCACATAGAGGCGCGCCCAGTCCTCGATCGAATCCGGCAGGGGCTCGGACGAACTCAGCGCGGGTGACTGGAGTCCGTAGATCGGGCGATCCTGATCCAGGTGGGCGGCGAGCCCGGCGAAGGACCAGGCGATGCCTGCGATGGGGTGAATACAGAACAGCGGTGCGGCCGTGCTGTTTTCGGTGCGGGCACGCAGGGGCAGCAGGATGCCGAAGGCCGCCTCGGATCCCGAGTCGTCGGTGCCCGGCCGCCCGAGGGTCCCCGCGATTCCGGCGGGTGTGGGCGTGGTGAACACCCACATCACCGGCACGGTCGTGGCCACGGCTGCACTCAGGCGCGCCACCAGCTTCGTGGCGATGAGCGAGTTGCCGCCGAGTTCGAAGAAGTTGTCGTCCAAGCCGATTCGATCGAGGCCCAGGACTTCGGCGAACACCTCGCACACGGTCGTTTCGAGGGCTGTCGCCGGCGCCCGGTATGCGCGGGGCGCGAACTCGGGTGCGGGCAGGGCCGCACGGTCGAGCTTGCCGGTCCGGGTCAGCGGCAGCTGGTCGAGGACCACGATCGTGGCGGGAACCATGTGCGAGGGCAGGGTCCGGGCGGCCCATTCGATCAGGCGGTCCGGATCGAGCGTCCGCTCCCCCGCCACGTAGGACACCAGAACCGTTGCCCCGGCGGGATTCTCGCGGCCCACGGTGACCGCGACGCTGACGTCGGCGTGGGCGGTGAGCACCGCGTCGATCTCGCCGAGTTCGATGCGGAAGCCACGGATCTTGACCTGGAAGTCGGTGCGGCCGCGGTAGTCGAGCGCGCCGTCGGCGGTCCAGGCCGCCAGATCGCCGGTGCGATACATGCGCGCGCCGGGCCGGAACGGGTTGGCCACGAATCGATCGGCGGTGAGGTCGGCGCGGCCGAAGTAGCCGCGGGCGAGCTGGTCGCCGGCCAGATACAGTTCGCCCGCGACGCCCGGCGGCACCGGCCGCAGGTGTGAATCCAGCACGTAGACCCGGCTGTTCCACACCGGTGCGCCGATCGGTACGGACGGACCGGCGAGTTCGGTCACCGGATGCCGGGTGATCGAGACCGCGGCCTCGGTCGGGCCGTACAGGTTGCACAGCGCGATGTGCGGTGCGACGGCGGCGAACCGGCGGGCCAGGGCGGCGGGCAGCGCCTCGCCGATGGCGAGCACCCGCCGCAGCGAATCCGGGAGCCGGCCGGTGAGCAGGGCGTCCAGCATCGACGGGACGGTGTGCAGGGTGGTCACGCTCTCGCGGGTCATCAAGGCGTTCAGGTACGCCGGGTCGCGATGGCCGTCCGGTGCGGCGATGACCAGGCGTCCGCCGCAGATCGCGGCCGACCAGAATTCCCACACCGACAGGTCGAAGGTCGCGGCCGTCTTCAACAGCACGGCGTCGTCGGGCGTCAGGCCGAATTCCGTTGTCTTCCAGAGCAGCTGGTTGACGATCGCGCGGTGGGTCACCGCCACGCCCTTGGGGCGGCCGGTGGAACCCGACGTGAAGATCACGTATGCCGTGTGCCCCGGCCGCAAGGGCGCAAGGCGGTCGGCGTCCGTGACCGTTGCGGTCGGCAGCGAGGACAAGTCCAGCAGATCCATGCGCACCACCGGTCCGCGCAGGGTCGCGAAATCGGTTTCGGCATCGGTCAATACGCAGACCGGCGCCGTGGTCTCCAGCACGTAGTCGGTGCGCTGCGCGGGCTGATCCGGGTCGACCGGCACGTAGGCGCCGCCGGCCCTGCTCACCGCGTACATGGCGACGACCAGATTGACGGACCGCCGGATGGCCAGCGCCACCCGCGATTCCGGTCCGACACCGCGGTCGATCAGGTAGCGCGCGAGCCGGTTGACCTGTGCGTCGAGTTCCGCGTACGTGGTGCGAGTGCCATCGGCGGCCACCAGCGCGACCGCGTCCGGGGTGGCGGCAACGGTCGCGTCCAGCAGTGACACCAAGGTGGCATCGGCATTCGAGCCCAGGAAACGCTCGGTGTCGTTCCACGCCGCGAGCTGCTGAAGCTCCTGCGGCGCAAGCACATCGATGGCGCCGACCGGTAGTCGCGGATCGCTGATCACGGCGCGCAGCACGCGGAGGAACCTGTCCGCGAAATTCCGCACCGTGGACTCCTCGAAGAGATCGGCGGCATAGGTGAGGAAGCCGCCGAGGCCTGCCGGCGCTCCCTGCTCGTCATAACCGTCGGCCACGATGAGATGCAGGTCGAACTGCGACAGTTGCCGATCCGCGTTGAGGCCGCTGACCGTGAGTCCGGGCAGTTCCATGCCGACCGGGGCCAGGTTCTGGAACGACAGCCCCACCTGGAACAGTGGGTGCCGCGCGGTCGAGCGCACCGGGTTGAGCACCTCGACCAGCCGCTCGAACGGCACATCCGCGTGCGCGTACGCCTGGAGATCGATATCGCGCTGCCGCGCAAGCAGTTCCGTGAATCCGGCACGCGCGTCCACCCGGGTGCGGAACACCAGGGTGTTGACGAACATGCCGATCAGATCGTCCAGCTCGGCCGCACCGCGACCGGCGGTCGGGGTGCCGATGGCGATATCGTCCGTGCCCGACAAACGGGCCAGCAGCACCGCGAACGCGGTGTGCACCACCATGAACAGCGTCGCGCCCTGGGCGCGCGCCAGTTCCGCCAGCGCGGCATGGGTGGCGGCGTCGATGCACACCTCCACCCGACCGCCCGCGAAGGACTGCACCGCCGGACGCGGGCGATCCCGCGGCAGCTCCAGCTGATCCGGCAGATCGGCGAGTGCGTCCCGCCAGTAGGCGATCTGCTCGGCCGCGATCGAACCCGGCTGATCCTCGCTGCCGAGCAGGGCACGCTGCCAGAGCGCGTAGTCGGCGTACTGCACCGGCAGCGGCGTCCACTGCGGGGCCTGGCCGAGAGCGCGAGAAGCGTACGCGGTCACCAGGTCTCGGGTGAGCGGGCCACCGGAGTAGCCGTCACCGCAGATGTGGTGAACGACCAGGGCCAGGACGTACTCGTCGTCGGCAACCTGCCAGAGTGCGGCGCGCAGCGGCACCTCGGCAGTGACGTCGAAGATCGTCGACGCCAGCGCCGTCACGGCTGGTTCCACATCGACGGCCGCGAGAACTCCCACCTCGAGCCGTGGTACGCCCGAATCCGTGGATGGCAGGATCACCTGCACCGGACCGGTTTCGGCCTGCGGGTAGACGGTGCGCAGAATCTCATGCCGCGCAATCAGATCGGCGAACGCCAACCGCATGGCTTCGACATCCAGAGCTCCGCTGAGCCGCAGGGCGACAGGGATGTTGTACGCGGCCGATCCCGTGTCGAACCTGTTGAGGAACCACATGCGCTGCTGGGCGGGCGACAGCGGAATGTACTGCGGCCGTTCACCTGCCACCAATGCCGGCCGGTTCCGGTCAACGGTGAGTTTCGCGATCTCACGTGCGAAACCGGCGACCGTGGGCGCGGCGAACAGTGTCCGCACGGGCACCTGGGCATCGATCGCCATGCCGAGGCGCGCGGTGACCCTGGTCGCGAGCAGCGAATTGCCGCCGAGCTCGAAGAAATTGTCATCGGCGCCGATACGCTCGCGGCCGAGCACTTCGGCGAGCACACCCGCCACGGTCCGCTCCGTCACGGTCTCGGGCTCACGGTACGGGCGCGTGGCGAATTCCGGTGCAGGAAGGGCTTTCCGGTCGAGCTTGCCAACCGCCGTCAACGGCACCTCATCGAGCACCACCACGGCCGCGGGCACCATGTGGGCAGGCAGCGTACGGGCGGCCCAGCGGATCAGTTCTTCCGGATCGAGTGCCCGTCCCACCACATACGACACCAGAACGGTGACACCGTTGGCGTTTTCACGGCCGATGGTCACCGCATAGTCGACCTCCGGATGCGCCGCGAGTACGGCATCGATCTCACCGAGTTCGATCCGGAAACCACGGATCTTCACCTGGAAATCGGTGCGTCCCACGTATTCCAGTTCACCACCCACCGGCCCGGTGGCAGGCACGCCGATCCACCGCACCAGGTCACCGGTGCGATACATGCGCTCCCCCGGCGCACCCCACGGGTTGGCAATGAACCGCTCCGCCGTGGCACCCGCCCGCCGGTGATAGCCGCGCGCGAGTGCCGGTCCCGCCAGATACAGCTCACCCACGACACCCGGCGCGACCGGCCGCAACCGGTCGTCGAGAACCGCCGCCCATCCACCGGGGACCGGACGCCCGATCGACACTCGCTGCCCCGCACGCAGAGTCGTGTAGGTCGCACCGATCGTCGCCTCGGTGGGGCCGTAGCCGTTGATGAATCGCCGACCAGGCTGCCACGCCGCCAGCAACTCGGGCGAGGTGGCCTCGCCGCCCGCGGAGACCACGGCCAGGTCATCGAGACCGGACGGGTCGACGGTGCCGAGCAAGGCCGGGGTGATGATCGTGTGAGTCACCCGCTCCGCACGCAACAGGTCGCGAAGCTCCTCGCCGCCCAGCATTTCCGGCGGGGCAATGACCAAGGTCGCGCCCGCGTAGGCGGCAGTAGCGATCTCCTCGATGGATTGGTCGAAGCTCGGGGAACAGACGTGCAGCATCCGGGATTCCGGCTCGAGGCGCAGCAGATCGGCCGAATAGCCGACGAGGCCACCGAGCCCCGCATGGGTCACAGTGACGCCCTTGGGCATACCTGTCGATCCGGACGTGTAGATCACGTACGCGGCGTGCGAAAGGCGCAGGGGCGCACGGCGATCGAAGTCGGCCACCGGACCCGCCGGACGCGCGGACCATTCGGCGCGGAAGGCTGCGTCATCGAGCACCAGCCAATCCACTGCCCGCGCAGGCCCGCCTGTACATGCGGTGCCCACCAGCCCGCCAGTCGGCGCAGCACCCGGCAAACTGCCCGTCTGCGCGTCGCCCAGCGCCCCGTCCATGGGCGCAGCGCCAGGCAGCCTGCCCGTCTGCGCGTCGCCCAGCACCCCGTTCATGGACGCAGCGCCAGGCAACCTGTCCGTCTGCCCAGCGCCCAGCGGCCCGTGCGTGTGTGCAGCATCCCGCAACTCATCCAGCTGCGCGGTGCCGGGCAGCGTGGCCGTGTGCGCGGCGACGGTAAGCCCGACCACCGCACCGGAATCGGACAGCAGGTAGGCCACGCGGTCCGCCGGATAGCCGGGGTCGATCGGGAGGTAGGCGGCTCCGGTCTTGGCGACCGCCCAGATGGCGGTGATCATGGCATAGGAGCGGCGCATGGCCAGCGCCACCACGGTTTCCGGTCCGATACCGCGCGCGATCAGCTCCCGGGCCAGGCGGGAGGAGTCGGCGTCGAGCTGCCCGTAGGTGTAACCGCGCCCGGCATCACGGACGGCAATGCGGTCGCGGCCGAAATCCACTCCCCTGGTGAGCAAATCCGGCAGCAGACCCACGGCGAGCGGAAGCCCGCCGCCCATCCGGGTCAAGCGGTGGTGTTCCGCCGCTGTCAGCAGGGCGATATCACGAACCAGTGTCGCCGGGCGTTCGGCGACCTCGGTCAGCACCCGCACGAATCGCCGGGCGAGGGCTTCGACCGTCGCATCGTCGAAAAGGTCACGGGTGAAGGAGATCTCGCCGAGGACGAGCGCGGACGCGCTATCGGTCGAGACCGCCAGCGCCAGATCACCGGTCGCGGCCGGGGGGCTCTGGAAGGACAGCGCGACTTGGAACAGCGATTGCCGCGCCGATGTCCGGCGCACGCCCAGCAGGTCGGCCAGCTCGTCGAGCGGAATTCCGGCGTGTGCAAACCCTTGCCGCTCAGCCTCGTACGCTGCGGGAAGCAGCTCGGCGAAGGGGTGGTCGGCCGCCACCTGTGTCCGCAATACGAGTTCGGGCGCACGGCTCGGAGACCGGACCGCGCTCGTCATCTCGGCGTGTTCCGGTCCGGAATCGAGGCGAGGCTTGTGGATTCCGGCCAAAAGCGCGCCGGAATGACGGAGCGAACCGTCGCCGGACTGGCGACGCTCACGGGTATCGGACTCGCGGCGCGCACCTTCGCCGGATTCGGGGAACACATCGTCACCGGACTGGCGAGGCGCACCGCCATCGGACGGGCGGGGTGCGCTGTCGCCGGACGGGCGGGGTGCGCTGTCGCCGGACGGGCGGGTTGCGCTGTCGCCGGACGGGCGGGGTGCGCTGTCGCCGGACGGGCGGGGTGCGCTGTCGCCGGATCGATGGGGGGCGCGGTTGGACGGGTGTTCGGCCTCTGCCGGGGTGCCGATCGCGATGTCGTCGGTGCCCGAGAGTCGCGCGAGGAGGACGGCGAGGGCGGTGCGGATCACTGTGGCCCAGGTGACGCCCGCTGTGTTCGCGACTTCGCGCAGTCCTTGCTGGACGTGCTCCGGAACCGAGAAGGCTACGTGGCCGCGCGCTTCTGTGCGCTGGGCTGGGTGCGGTCGGTCCGAGGGCAGGGGTAGGCGCTCGGGTAGGCCGGCCAATGCCGTTCGCCAGTAGCGGGTTCGGGTGATCGAGTCGGCGGATTCGGTGTCGAGGGTGCGGGCGATGTCGCGGGCGGGGCGGGTGGGTGCGGCCAGGAGTTCGGCGAGGGCCTGGTGCAGGCGGTTCGCGATGGCTTGGGCGGTGGTGGCGGCGACCGTGTCACGGCGGTATTTGACCTGGACGAGGGTGCGGTCGTTGAGGAAGACCAGAACGGTGATCGGGTAGTGGGTGAAGTCTTCGCCGGTGAGGGCGTCGATATGGAGGTCGCCGAGGGCGCCGCCGGCCTGTTGGAGGCCTTCGGCGTCGATGGGGTAGGACTCGAAGACCAGCATGGTGTCGAAGAGTTCGCCTTGGCCGACCAGGCGTTGGATGGCGCCGAGGCCCAGGTGGTGGTGGTCGAGGAGGGAGATTTGTTCGGCCTGGACACTGTTGATCAGGGATCGGGCGGTGGTGTCCTGCTCGAAGCGCACCCGCACCGGGATGGCGTCGACGAACAGGCCGATCATTTCGCCGACGCCGTCGAGTTGGGCGGGGCGGCCGGAGATGGTGGCGCCGAAGACCACGTCGTCACGGCCGGTGCCGGCGGCGAGGACCAGGCCCCATGCGGTTTGCAGGAGGGTGTTGGGGGTGACCTCGGCGGTGGCGGCGTACGCCGTGAGTGCGGCGGTTTCCGAGGTGGACAGCTCGAATTCGCAACGGCCGTAGCCGGTTTCCGTGGCGGCGGGCCAGGCCAGCTCGGGGGCGAGCAGGGTGGGGGTGACATCCGTCAGGACGTGGGACCAGGCTCGGTGGGCGGCGTCGCGGTCCTGCTGGGTGAGCCAGCGCAGGTAGTCGCGGTAGGGGCGCACCGGGGTGAGCACCGCCGGGTCGCCGCCGGTTGCGTAGAGGACCAGCAGTTCCTTCATCAGCAGCGGCATGGACCAGCCGTCGAGCAGAATGTGGTGGCCGGTCAGGACGAGGTGGGTGTGCCCGGAGTCGGTGGTGTACACCGTGAATCGGAGAAGCGGCGCCACCGCCGGGTCGAAGCCGGTGCGTTGTTCGGCGGCCAGGAGTTCGGGGAGATCGGAGTCGGGTACGCCGTCGACGAGGCGCAGCGGGACTTCGATGTCGTCCACGACCACTTGCACGGAGGTGCCGTCGGCCACGGGCACGAAGGCGGAGCGCAGGTTCGCGTGCCGGTCGAGCATGATGCGGGCGGACTTACGCAGGCGGTCGATGTCCAGGTCGCCGGTCAGCTGTAGCGCCGCTTGGATGAGGTAGGCCTCGGTCGAATCGTCGAGCAGTTCCATGAGCACGCGCAGGGAATCCTGTAGCGGCGAGAGCGGCAGGACGTCCGAGAGCGACGGGTAGGTGCGCTGCCAGCGGTCCAGCTCGGTTTGGGAGACGCGGACCAGGGGCACGTCGGAGGGGGTCAGGCCGCCCGCCGCGGGGTCGTTCAGGTGACCGGCGAAAATAGTCAGCGCGGTGGCGAAGTCATCCGCCAGTTCGCGCACGGCCGCCTCGTCGAGGATTTCGCTCGCGTAGCCGAAGCTCAGTTCCAGCTGTGGTCCGGCCGGTGTGTCGGCGGTGATCGCATTGATGTCGATGACCGCTCCGACAGGCATGCTCGGGTCGTACTCGATCTCGAGTACGCCCAGATCGGCTGTGGGCAGCCAGCTTTGGTCCGGCAGGTCCGCGGACGCACCGGTGATGGTGCGGCCGAGATAGTTGAAGCCGATCTGGCCGATGTCCCCGGCGAGCCGGCCGGCGGTCTCGGCGTTGAGGTGCCGCAGCATGCCGAATCCGATGCCCTTGTCCGGCACCGCGAGTAGTTGCTCCTTGACCGACTTCAGCAGGCGCGCCAGGCTTTCGGCATCCAAGTGGGCGACCTCGGCGCTCGCCGAATCCGGCAGCTCGAGGGCGACCGGGTAGACGCTGGTGAACCAGCCGAGCGTGCGCGTGAGATCAGCGCCGGGGACGGCGTCTTCTTCGCGCCCGTGGCCCTCCAGCCGGATTCGGGTCACCCGGGTGTCGATGCCCCGCCGCGCACGCCAAACCTGTACCGCCAGTGCGAGAGCGGCGAGCAGGCCGTCGTTGACGCCGCCGCGATACCGGGCGGGCAGCGCGGAGAGCAGGGCCTCGGTGACCTCGACCGGCATCTGAACCGTGACGGAGCGCAAGGTCGCGTAGGTGTCGGCGGCAGGATCCAGGGCGCGCACGCCCAGCAGCGGATCCGGAGTGGCCAGCACGCGCTGCCAGTAGCCGAGCTCCCCGCCGCGTCCGGCGGCCGCCTCGGACACCCCGTGGGCCCAGCGCCGGAACGAGGTGCCGACGGGCGGCAGGGCGATGGGCTGTCCCGCGGCATGTTGGGCCCAGGCCAGGGCCAGGTCCGGAATCAGGATGCGCCAGGACACGCCGTCGATGACGTAGTGGTGCGCGGCCACGACGAGGACGTCGCGGGCATCGGGGCGACGCAGCCAGACGAAGGACAGCATGCGGCCCGCCGCCGGGTCGAGTGCACCCAGAGCGGAAGCCATTGCGGCGCTGCCGATTCGGCTCAGCTCCCGCTCGTCGGCACCGGCCGCGACATCAATCTCGGTTACCAGGGAGCCGGTGTCGACCGCCTCGTGCGGCAAGGCTTCGAACCGCCAGCTCTCATCGTCGCGCCACACGCGCGAACCCAGCACCTCGTGCCGTTCCATGGCCGCGCCGATCGTGGCGACCAAGCCGGCACGGTCGATGCCCTCGGGCAGCGCCAGCACCATGGTCTGGGCGAAACGGTCGGACGGGCGCTCGGCGAGAAACTCGGAAAGCACCGGTGTCAGCGGGATTTCGCCGATACCACCGCCCGGCAGCTCGGCGAGGACCACGCGCGCCGCGTCGGAGCCCACCGCGGCGACACGGGCCAGGGCCGCCACCGTCTTCTGCTCGAACACATCGCGGGCGGTGAAGACGATCCCGGCCGCTTTGGCGCGGGAGACCAGCTGGATCGACATGATGCTGTCGCCGCCGATCGCGAAGAACGAATCGTTCACCCCGACGGTCGCGAGCCCGAGCACCTGGGCGAAGAGTTCGGCCAGTCGCGATTCCACCGGCCCCTGCGGTGCACGGGTAGCGGTCGTCTCGAAAACCGGCTCCGGCAACGCCTTCCGGTCGATCTTGCCGTTCGAGGTGAGCGGCATCTCGTCGACCGCGACGATCGCCGCGGGCACCATGTGCGCGGGCAGGATTCCCGCCGCGTACTCGATGAGCCGCGCCGGATGGACGCTGTGCCCCGGCGCCGGTTGCACATACGACACCAGCGCGGTCGCCCCCGACGGCAGCGTCCGACCCAGGGTGATCGCGAATCCGACCTCGGCACAACCGTTCAGCGCCGCGTCGATCTCACCGAGTTCGACGCGGAAGCCGCGCACCTTGACCTGTGCGTCACTGCGGCCCACATAGTCGAGCTGCCAATCCACCGACGCCCGTGCGTGATTGCCGTCCCGCTGCTCCGGCGGCGCGTACCAGCGCACCACATCACCGGTGCGATACATCCGCGCGCCCGGCGCACCCCACGGATCGGGAACGAACCGCTCGGAGGTCAGCCCGGGCCGATTGCGGTAGCCCCGAGCCAGGCTGCCGCCGGTCAGATACAGCTCACCCGCCACACCCGGCGGAACCGGTCGCAGCCGGGCATCCAGCACCAGTGCCGCCATGCCCGCCACCGGAACACCGATCGTAATGCGCTGCCCCACGGTCAGTTCCGCGTAAGACGAGATGATGGTCGCCTCGGTGGGACCGTAAGCGTTGTAGTAGCGCCGCCCGGGAGCCCAGCGGGCCAGCAGATCGGGGGTCATCACATCGCCGCCGACGAACAGCGCCTCGAAAGCGTCCAGCCCGGCGGGATCGATGGTGCCGAGGACACCGGGCGTGATGAGCGCATGCGTGACCGCCTCGGCGCGCAGCAGTTCCGTCAACTCCGGCCCGCCGATAATCGATGGCGGCACGATGACCAGGGTCGCGCCGACGGAGAACGCGCACATCCATTCGAAGACCGACGGATCGAAGCTCGGCGAGCAGATGTGCAGGAACCGGTGGTGCGGTTCCAGCCGGTAACGGCTCAGCGCATCGGCGACCATACCGCCCAGCCCGGTGTGAGTGACGGTGACGCCCTTGGGCATTCCGGTCGAACCGGAGGTGTAGATGACGTAGGCCGGATTGTGCATGCGCAGCGGCGCACGGCGTTCCGCGTCGGTCACCGGGCCGCCCGGCTGGGCATCGCACCGGCGTTCGGTCTCGGCGTCGCCGAGTAGCAGCCACTCCGGACCGCCGGGCAGCCCACCGGCGTACTCGGCGGTGGTGATGCCCAGCGCCACACCGGAATCGGTCACCATGTGCCGGATCCGGTCGGCCGGATACCCCGGGTCGATCGGCACGTGCGCGCCGCCCGCCTTGGCGATGGCCAGGACCGCGAGCACCAACTCGTAGCCGCGCGGGAGAGCCACGGCGACCAGCGTCTCCGGGCCGACGCCACCGTCGACCAGCACCCGCGCCAACTGCGAACTGCGCGTGTCGAGTTCGCCGTAGGTGATGGACCGGTCGCCGTAACGCACCGCGATGCGCTCCGGCCCGAGCCCCACGCCCCGGGTGAGCAGCTCCGGCAACAGTGCTGTGGCCATGACCTCGTCGCCGGGCACGTGAGTCAGCAACGCAAGTTCGTCCGCGGCGAGCAAAGGCAGGTCACCGACCGGGATCTCCGGCCGGTCCATCGCTGCCGCGAGCAAGCGCAGAAAGCGCTCGGCGAACACCTCCACCGTGCGACGGTCGAACAGTTCTGCCGCGAAGCCGAATTCGGCGAGGCCGCCGTCCTCCGACATACGCAGCGACAGGTCGATCGATTCACCTGCGGCCGACCGATCACCGACCACGACCATTGCCCGGACGAGCGGCAGGCGGTCCCGCGATCCATCCGCCTCCAGCAAGTCCGCTACCGCGTCGATCGGCACATCGGTGCGCGCGAACGCCTGGAGACAGACGTCTTCCGCCTGCGAGAGCAGGCTGTCGAACGAGTCCGCACACCGGACACCGATGCGCAGGACCAGCATGTTCGACGCCACCGCTGCTGAGTGCGATCCGGAAGCGGCCGTGCCGGACTCATCGGCGACCGTCTCGGATTCGGCTGTTGTCGGGGCGGCGGGGGGCGGAGTGCCGATCGCGATGTCATCGCTGCCGCTCAGGCGGGCGAGCAGAACCGCGAAGACCGCGTGTGCGACGGTGAAGATCGACGTCTCGCGGCTGTCGGCGAAGCGCCGCAGCCGCTCGTGCAGATCTGGGCCGAGCTCGAAGAGGATACGGTCCAGACGGGTGGACGCGCCGGTTCGAGGGCGGTCCGCGGGCAGGTTCAACTCGTCGGGGAGGCCCGCCAGCGTATCTCGCCAGTACCGGGCCTGCGCCAGGATGTCGTTGTGCGTGTCGAGCAGCGTGTACAGGTCGGCCGGGGTGTGGTCCGGTGTCGCGACGAATTCGCCCAGCAGCAGGTGCAATCGATTGGCCAGGGCTTGTGCGTTCGCGGTGTCGACCAGATCGCGGCGGTGTTGGACCGCGATGCGCAGGCGGTCGCCGAGTTCGACCTCGACGGCTACCGGGTAGTGGGTGAAGTTGACCGCTTCCAGGCCGGCGATCTCGAGGCCGTCGATTGCGCCGTGCGCTTGGCGTAGGCCGTCGGCGTCGACCGGGTAGGACTCGAAAGCCAGGACGGAGTCGAACAATTCGCCGGATCCTGCGGCCCGCTGGATCTCGGCCAAGCCGAGCTGGTGGCTGTCGAGCAGCGAAACTTGTTCTGCCTGTAGGCGGATCAGTAGCTTGCGCACTGATTCCTGGGCGTCGAGGCGGACCCGGACGGGGATGGTGTTGGCGAACAGGCCGACCATGTCGTCGACGCCGTCCAATTGCGGCGGGCGGCCGGAGACCACCGCGCCGAAGACGATGTCGTCGTGACCGGCACACGAAGCGAGAATGAGGGCCCAGGCCGCTTGGACGACCGTATTGACCGTGACCTCGGTGGCGGTGGCGAAGGCCAGGAGGGCCGCGGTTTCGCTGTCGGAGAGGACTGCGGTGCACACTCCGTGGCCCGCAGCGGGTTCCGCGGGTGGGGCCACGGCGGCCACCAACCGGGTCGGGGTCACTCCGGTCAGCGCCTCCCGCCAGGTGGCGAGGGTGTGCTCCCGGTCGCGCTGCGCCAGCCAGGCGATGTAGTCGCGGTAGGGCCGGACCCGCGGCAGGAGTGAATCGCCGTCGGCCGCATAGGAAACCAGCAGCTCCTTCATGAGCAGCGGCATCGACCAGCCGTCCAGCAGCAGGTGGTGGGAGGTCAGCACCAGGTGGGCGCGGCCGGATTCGGTGCGGTACACCGTGAATCGCAGCAGGGGCGCGGTAGTGAGGTCGAATCCGCGGCGGAGTTCGGCGGCCCGCAGTTCGGCCGGATCGGCGTCGGGGGTGTCGATGACTCGCCAGGGCACCTCCAGGCCCGCGGTGACGATCTGGACCGGGACGCCCTCGGTGGTGGCGCCGAAGGCAGTGCGCAGGATGGCGTGGCGGTCGACCATGGTCCGGGCGGCCCGGTGCAGGCGCTCCAGGTCGAGGGCGCCGGATAGCTCCATCGACCATTGCAGGAGGTACGGGTCGGACTCCTCGCCGGAAACCTGTGTCAGATAGAGCAATCCGAGCTGCAGCGGAGACAGCGGCAGGATGTCGGCCAGACCCGGGTGGTCGCGGTGCCAGGCGTCGAGTTCGTCCTGGGTGACGTGCACCAGGGGGACGTCGGCGGGGGTGAGTCCGCCTGCGGCGGGATGGGCGGCGTGGTCGGCGAGCATGGTCAGCGCGGCCACCCAGCGGTCGGCCAGTTCGCGCGCGGCGGGCTCGTCGACAATCTCTGCGGCGTAGGCGAAGGACGCGGTCAGCTGTGCCTCGTCGCCCGAGCCGGTGACGATGGCGTTGATGTCGATCACGGCGGGCGCGGGCATGGCCGGGTCCTGGGCGGCGGCGGGTTCGCCCCAGGCGGCGGTCGGCAGCCAGCTGCCGTCCGCGATGGCCGCGGGGACGTCGCCGGTCGCGATGCGGCCCAGGTAGTTGAAGCCGATCTGGCCGAGCGGGCCGTCGAGCTCGCCCGCGGTGTCCGGGTGCAGGTGGCGCAGCAGGCCGAAGCCGATGCCGTTGTCCGGCACCGCGAGTAGTTGTTCCTTGACCGTCTTCAGGACCGCCGCCGTCGCCGCGCCGCCGTCCCAGGCGGCCGCGGCGTCGATGCCGGACAGGTCGAGCACCACCGGGTACATGGTGGTGAACCAGCCGATGGTGCGGTTGAGGTCGGCGCCGGGGACGGCGTGCTCCTCGCGGCCGTGCCCTTCGAGCCGGATGCGGGTCGCCGCGGCGTCGATGCCCTGCTCGGCGCGCCAGTCGCGCACCGCCAGCGCGAGGGCGGCCAGCAGGCCGTCATTGCCGCCGCCGCGGTACAGCGCCGGCAGCACGGTCAGCACCGCGCGGGTGACCTCGGGCGGCACGGAGACGCTGAATTGCCGCACGGTCGCGACGGTGTCGACGGCCGGGTCGAGGGGGCGCGCGCCCAGCAGCGGATCGGGGGCGGCGAGCGTCCGCCGCCAGTGGTCCAGTTCGCCGGTGCGGCCGGGCGCCGTCTCGGTCAGGCCGTGCGCCCAGCGCCGGAACGAGGTGCCGACCTCGGGCAGCACGATGGGATGCCCGGCGGCGTGCTGCGCCCAGGCCGTCACCAGGTCGGAGACCAGGATGCGCCACGAGACACCGTCGATCACAAGGTGATTCGCGGCGATGATCAGCGCATCGCGGCCGTCCGGGCGGGACAGCCAGGTGAACGCGAGCATCCGTGCGTCCGCCGGATCGAGCGTATCGAGAGCGGAATCCATTGCCGCATCCGCGATGTCGGCCAGCTCGTCGGCGCTCGCACCGGCGGGTGCGTCGACCTTCGCGAGCAGGGCGTCCACGTCGATCCCCGCGCCGATCGGCAGGGTCCGGAACTCCCAGCGGCCGTCGGCGAATCGCAGTCGGGCCCGCAGCATGTCGTGGTGGCCCAGCACCGCGGCGAGGGTGGCGACAATGCCCGCCCGGTCGATGCCCTCGGGCAGGGCGAGCACCAGTTGCTGGGTGAATCGGGCGAAGGATCGGCCGCCCGCAAGGTGCGCGGCCAGCACCGGCGGCAACGGGATCTCGCCGACGCCGCCGCCGGGCAGCTCCGCCAGGCCCGGCACCGGTTCGGCGCCCGCCACCGCGACGCGCGCCAGCCCGGCGACGGTGCGATGCTCGAAAACATCCTTGGGGGTGAACACGATTCCCGCGGCACGCGCGCGCGACACCAGCTGTATGGACAGAATGCTGTCCCCGCCGGCGGCGAAGAACGAATCGTCCGCGCCGACCCGCACCCCGAGGACCTCGGTGAACAATGCGGCGAGCCGGGTCTCCACCGGCCCTTCGGGCACCCGCGACGCGTCCGCTTCGAAATCCGGCTCGGGCAGGGCCTGCCGATCCAGTTTTCCATTGGGGGTCAACGGAATCGCGTCGATCACGACGAAGGCGGACGGCACCATGTGCCCGGGCAGCGATTCACCCGCGAACCGGGCGAGCGCGGCGGCCTCGAGCGTTATGCCGTTGCGCGGCAGCACATATACGACCAGCACGGTCGCCCCCGAGGGCGCGGTCCGCCCGAGGGTGGCGGCGTATTCGATATCCGGATGCGCGCCGAGCGCCGCGTCGATCTCGCCGAGTTCGATGCGGAAACCGCGAATCTTCATCTGGAAGTCCGAGCGGCCCACGTATTCGATGGCGCCGTCACCGATCCGGCGGCGCACCAGATCTCCGGTGCGGTACATGCGCGTGCCGGGCGTGCCCGCGTCGCCGCAGAAGGCGCCCGCGACGAACCGTTCCGCGGTGAGGCCGGGCCGCCCCAGATAGCCCTGGGCCAGCGCGGGACCGGACAGGTAGAGCTCCCCGACGACCCCCGCCGGAACCGGGCGCAGTCGCGAATCCAGTACGACCGCACCGATTCCGGTGAGGGCGGAGCCGATGGTGATCGGCTCCCCCGCGGTCATCTCGGTACTGCTGGTCGCGAGAATCGTGGCCTCGGTGGGACCGTACGCATTGAAGAAGGCCCGCCCGGGCACGGCCCAGCGGTCGACGAGCCCCGGCCCGAACGCATCACCGGCGACGACCACCGCGCGCAGGTCCGCGAGCCCGGCGGGATCCACCGACTCGAGCGCGGCCGGGGTGATGAGCACATGGGTCACCCGCTCGCGCCGGATCAGGTCCGCGAGCTCGGCGCCGCCGAACACCGTGGGCGGGGAAATCACCAGCGTCGCACCGGAACTGAACGCCAGCAGCAGTTCCAGCACCGAGACGTCGAAGTTCGGCGAGCAGACGTGCAGGATGCGGGCGGCGGCATCGACGCCGTAGCGGTCGCGGGCGGTCGCGACCAGCGCCGCGAGACCGGCATGGGTCACCGCGACGCCCTTGGGGCGACCGGTGGAGCCGGAGGTGTAGATGACATAGGCCGGATGCTGTTCGGTGAGCGCGCGGACCCGGTCGACGTAGGAGATCGGATGCGCGGGCCGGGCGGCGACGCGTTGGCGCAATGCCGGATCGGCGAGGTCGAGCCATTCGATGCCGGTGCCGAATTCACCGTGGTGAGCGGTATCGGTGAGCCCGAGGATCGCCCCCGAATCGGCGACGATGTACGCGCGCCGCTCCGGCGGCAGCCCCGGATCGACGGGCACATACGCCGCACCGGTTTTGGCGATGGCCCAGACCGCGAGCACCGATTCGACGGAGCGGGTGAAGCCGACGGCGACCACATCGCCGGGTCCGACGCCGCGGTCGATCAGTTCCCGCGCCAAGCGCGACGAGGACTCGTCGAGTTCGGTGTAGCGGAGTTCGCGCCGCCCGACCGACAGACCGGTCGGTTCATAGCTGATGGCAATCGAATCGGCCGCCGACTCCACCGCGGCGGTCAGCAGTTGAACGAAGAGAAGGCCCCCCGACCTCCGACGAGATCTCCCTCGAACGGTACGACGAACCCTATCCATCCGAGTCTTGCGTTCCTCTCAGTCGAGCCGTGGAGCGTTCCGCAATCGACGAGCTCGACCGTCCCGTGGCGCACCGTGGGCGAACCACGGCGGGAACGGCCGAGAAGACCTCGATTTTGGGGGCATTCGGCACATATCAGACCACAAGTGCGGTTTGGACGGGACATCGTCGCGGGGACCCCGCCTTCGCAACGGCGTCCGCGGGCGGTTCTGGCGACGGGATGGCTACCCCCGCACACAGTCCGGATTCGAGCGCCCCGCCAGATCTCCCTTGACGATCGGTTATCACTTGATAACCTGAACTCACGAGGTTATCGATCGATAACCCACAGCCAGGGAGGTCCGAGATGTCCGTGCTCACCCACCGGGGACTCGATGAGATCCGTGCAACACTGCGCGAATACCTCGATCCGCACCCACCCGCACTGAGCCTGCCGCCCGCCGCCTACACCTCCGCGGAGTTGTGGGACCTCGAGTGCGAGCGGATCTTCCGGCGCTCGTGGTTCCTGGTCGCGCACACCGACCAGTTAGCCCGGAAAGGCGACTATGTGTCACTGTCCATTGCGGGCGAACCGGTGGTGGTGACCCGCGACGGCGAGGGTGTGCTGCACGCCCTCTCCCCCGTGTGCCGGCACCGGCTCATGCCCTTGGTGGAGCCCGGTGCGGGACAGCTCAAATCGTTCACCTGCCCATACCACCGCTGGAACTACGCCCTCGACGGCCGGTTGCGCGGGGCGCCGTACATGGAGGGCAATACCGAGTTCGCGAAGGCGGATTGCCGGCTGCCGCGGTTCGCGGTCGCGGAGTGGAACGGCTTCGTGTGGGTGAACACCGACGCCGCGGCCGATCCCATCGAGCCGCATCTCGAGCTGGCCGCCCATCGCTACGCGGCGTATCGGCTGGACCGGATGACGCTGGTCGACTCGTGGTCGCTGGAATGGCAGGTCAATTGGAAGCTGGTGATGGAGAACGGGCACGAGAACTACCACGTGCTGGGGCTGCATCAGCAGACGCTGGAACCGTTCATGCCGGGCGGCGGGGATGTGGCGGTGGAGCACTTTTCGCCGTGGGTGCTGCACGCGCGGATTCCGTTCACGCTGCCGCTGCCCGCGCAGACGCTGCGACTCGACGAGATGCAGCAGTCCAATGGCATGGTGCTCGTGGGTTTTCCGGCGAGCGCGTTCATCGCGCTCTCGGATCAGGTGGTGTGGCTGACCTTCGTGCCGCAGACCATCGATCGGGTGCGGGTGCTGGGCGGGGTGCTCACCACGCCGGAACTGGCCGCGGCCGGGGACGCGTCGATCGAGCGCACGCAGCGGGCGGTGACCGCGATGATCAACGACGAGGACCGCATCGGGCTGGAGGCCGTGCAGCGCGCGGTCGGCTCGCGGTTCGCCGAGCGCGGGCATCTCAGCCCGAAGGAGGCGCCGGGCATGCTCGCCTTCTACCGCAATCTCGCCGAGGCGCTACTGGGCGACACGCCGTGGCCGGGCCCGGTGGGCGAGTCGCGATAGCCTGATCCGCATGCCCGCACCGACGTCCGGATGGAGTCCGGCGGCCGATCGCATTCTGCGCACGGCCGCCGAGCTCATTGCCGAACGCGGATACGCGGCCACCTCCACGCGCACCATCGCCAGTGCGATCGGGGTGGCGCAACCCGCGATCTACAAGCACTTCTCCACCAAGAACGACATTCTGTCGGCCCTGGTGGGACTCGGGGTGGGGCGGCCGCTGGAGCTGGCCGGGGAGCTGGCGCGGGTCTCCGCGCCGGCGATCGTGAAACTGCATCGCTGGCTGCGCGAATCGCTGGAGCACTTCCGGGATTCGCCGTATGTGCTGGTGGCCATCCTGACCACACCGGAGCTGTATCAGGAGAATTTCGCCGCCGAGCGCGAGCTCATCCGGCAATTCGACGGGGTGGTCGTGGATTTCGTGCGGGCCGCGCAGAACGAGGGCGATGTGCGCGCGATGAAGCCGGAGTCGGGGGCGCGGCTGGTGATCGCGCTGTTCGATGTGCTGGCGGTGCCGGAATACCAGGTGAGCCCGGCGGAGATCGTGGATTTCGCGTTCACCGGGCTGCTCGCCGATCCGGCGCGGCTGCCGGAGATCCGGGCGGCGGCGGATGCGCTGGAACCGGCCGGGATCGACGGGGACGCCGTCGTGAACGCCATCGACTAGAGACGGAGAGGTCGGGAGAGTGCGGGAACTCGGTGTGGCGGTGATCGGTTACGGCTTGGCCGGTGCGGTCTTTCACGCGCCGCTGATCGCCGCGGAGCCGCGGCTGCGGGTGGCCGCGGTGGTGACCTCGTCGGCCGAGCGCGCCGAGCAGGCCCGGGCGGAGCATCCGGGGGTGCGCGTAGTGCGCACGGCCGATGAGCTTTTCGCCGATCCGGCCGGGATCGATCTGGCGGTGATCGCCACGCCCAACCGCACCCACGCGCCGCTGGCGCTGCGAGCCTTGGCGGCCGGGCTCGCGGTCGTGGTGGACAAGCCGTTCGCGGTCACCTCGGCCGAGGCCGAACAGGTGGTCGCGGCGGCCGAGCAGGCGGGACTGGCGCTGTCGGTCTTCCAGAATCGGCGCTGGGACAGCGATTTCCGCACCGCACGCGCCTTGATCGAGGACGGCAGGCTCGGCAGTGTGCGCCGGTTCGAATCCCGGTTCGAGCGGTGGCGGCCCGTTCCCAAGGGCGGCTGGCGGGAACTCGGCAGCGCGGCCGAGGGCGCGGGCATCCTGTTCGATCTGGGCAGTCATCTCATCGATCAGGCGCTCACCCTCTTCGGCCCGGTCGTCGACGTCTACAGCGAACGCGATCACCGCCGGCCCGGCGTGCAGGCCGATGACGACGCGTTCCTCGCCCTCACCCACGCCAATGGGGTGCGCTCCCATTTGTGGATGAGCGCCGTCGCACCCCAGCTGGGCCCGCGGCTGCGCATTCTGGGCTCCGAGAACGCCTATGTGACATACGGTCTCGACCCCCAGGAAGCAGCCCTGCGGGCCGGTCGCCGGCCCGATGACGGGAAGCCGTGGGGCACTGTCGAGCGCGAGCACTGGGGCCTGTTCGGCACCGAGGACGACACCCGCCCGATCCCCAGCGAGCCCGGCGACTACCCCGCGTTCTACCGCGGCATGGCCGACGCCCTGTGCGACGGCACGCCCGTGCCGGTCGATCCACGCGACGCGGTCGAAACGCTGAAGATCTTGGAGCAAGTCGCCCGGTGATCTACAAGACGCCAATTCCATTGGGTCCTAATCTGATTCGTAGAATGATCATCTGATTTCGCCGCCGCGTACGGGTCGCTCGCCGTAAGCTGCCCAGCTATGGGCAGGCCGGGGCATCGGTATCGCCCGACCGGGCGAGAGCTCGATCGGTCTGTCCCGCACAGAGATTGGATGAATGATGCGCATACGTGCAGCACTTGTCGGCGCCGGGATCGCGATCGCCGGACTCACCGCACTCGGCGGTCCGGCCCAAGCCGGGCCGGAGGCCGAACTGGGCGACGGGTGGCGGTATATCGGGTCCTACACCACGAACAGCCGGTGTATCGACGCGGGCCAGCAGTTCCAACGCGAAGGCGCTATCCGTGAATGGCGCTGCCAGTTGGATACCGGCTCTTATCCGCCGTATATCCTGCACGGCCGGTAATCCGCGGCGCTGATATGTAAAGCTCGAATCGGCCGGGATCGCATCCCAGCCGATTCGAGTTGTTTCTTAGCCCGAAACGATCGGTATTCGTAACCGGATCCTGTCCATACCTCACAGCTATCACCGCAGGTGAGACGTAGCCTGAATTGTGCCTTCAGGACGGCACAGTAGGGCTGCTAGTGGGTAGAGACAATGGGTTTGGCGTCGTGGCGTACCGCCGCTCTGGCACAAATGGCTCGCACCGGCGTGAGCGCCGCCGTGATATTCCATGTGCTCGATGACGGCAGCGAAGTCATCACTTTTCCCCGGCTCAACTGGGCGCTGGTTCTCGCCACCGCCATTCTGATAGTGGGCGTCGCCATAGCCGTTATGGTTCTGGTCAGCACCGCGGAATTCGACGATACGCCGCCGGCCGTGCCGAGCTCGCCGGTGGTGTGTGAACCGTTCTGCCCGCAACCCTCCTGAGGAGTGCTCGTTACGCCACTCCGAGGCATGCATGGTTCACTTTTGATGATCATGTGCCACAGGAGGTTCCGTGCCGTCCCTACCCGCCGGGTTCGATTTCACCGATCCGGATCTGCTCGCCGAGCGCTTGCCGGTCGAGGAGTTCGCCGAGCTGCGCCGCACCGCGCCGGTGTACTGGAATCCGCAGGCCGACGGCCGCAGCGGGTTCGACACCGGCGGGTACTGGGTTGTCACCAAACTCGATGACATCAAGGCGATTTCGCGGAATCCGGAGGTCTTCTCCTCGGAGCAGAACACCGCGGTCATCCGGCAGCCCAGCGACACCACGCGCGCGGAGATCGAGATTCAGCGATCGATGCTGCTGAATATGGATCCGCCCCGGCACACCAGATTCCGGCGGATCATCGCCAAGGGTTTCACCCCGCGCGCGGTCGAGCGGCTGCGCGACGCGCTGCGCGAGCGGGCCGAGCGGATCGTCCGCGAGGCCAGGACCTCCGGGGGCGGCGACTTCGTCGAGCAGGTCGCCAGTGAGCTTCCGGTGCAGGCCATTGCCGAGCTGCTCGGTGTGCCGGCCGCCGATCGCGCACAGCTCTTCGAGTGGACCAATCAGATGATGGGCTACGACGATCCCGACTACGAGGGTGATCACCGGATGGCCACCGCCGGGGTTATGGGCTACGCGTGGAATCTCGCCGAGGAGAAGCGGCGCCGCCTCGCCGACGATGTCGTCACCACGCTGCTGCGGGCCGATGTGGACGGCGCGGGGCTGACCTCCGAGGAATTCGCGTGGTTCGTGGTGCTGCTCATCGTCGGCGGCAACGAGACCACCCGCAATGCCATCAGCCACGGGATGAAGGCGTTCGTCGATCATCCGGAGCAGTGGGAGATCTACAAGGAGCAGCGCCCGCGCACCGCGCCCGACGAAATCGTCCGCTGGGCCACGCCCGTGGTCGCGATCCAGCGCACCGCCATGCGCGATACCGAGATCGGCGGGCAGCCCATCGCCACGGGTGATCGGGTCGGATTGTTCTATGCCTCGGCCAATTTCGACGAGGACCACTTCGACGACCCGTTCCGATTCGACATTCTGCGCACGCGCAACCCGCACGTCGGGTTCGGCGGCAGCGGCACCCACCACTGCGCGGGCGCCAACCTGGCGCGACTCGAGATCGATCTCATGTTCAACACCATCGCCGACGTGATGCCGAATCTGTACGAGATCTCCCCGCCGGTGCGGCTGCGCTCGGGCTGGCTGAACGCGATCAAGAGCTGGAAGGTCGCCTACGCCTGAGCGGCCGAACGCGGGACTAGCCTGGGTAGTCGTGGACCCCACTTCGTGGTCGAACGGCGCGGAACCGTTGGACGACCTCGGCGCGCCGGTCGCGCTGCGCGGGCCGGTGCGGCGCGTGGTGTCGCTGGTGCCGTCGCTGACCGAGTCGATCGCGGTCAGCTGCCCCGGCCTGCTGGCCGGCGCCACCGACTGGTGCACCCATCCGCCGGACCTGCGGGTCGAGCGGGTGCGGGGAACCAAGAACCCGAACGTGCGGCGCATTATCGACATGGTGCCGGATCTGGTGGTGTGCAATCAGGAGGAGAACCGCCGCATCGACGTGGATCGGCTGCGGGCGGCGGGAATCCCGGTGTGGGTGACCAGGATTCGCACCGTGGCGGAGGCCTTTTCGTCGCTGGAGCGCTTGTTCGCGGTGGCGCTGGGCGTAGCGCCGCCGGAATGGCTGGGCCGGGCCGAGGCGGAATGGGCCGCTCCCCCGCCCGAGCCCTTCCGCAATGCGGTGATTCCGATCTGGCGCGATCCCTGGATGGTCGTCGGCCGCGACACCTTCACCGCCGATCTCGCCCACCGGCTGGGCCTGCGCCTGGTGCACGCCGACCGGCCGGACCGATACCCGAAGGTCTCCCCACCGGAATTGACGGCGGGCGTCGACCTGGCCGTACTGCCCGACGAGCCCTACGTCTTCACCGAAACCGATGGCCCGGAAGCGTTTCCCGGCATCCCCGTCGCCTTGGTCGAGGGCCGCAGCCTCACCTGGTACGGCCCCTCCCTGACCACCGCGCGACAGCTGCTGACCACCCAACTCGCGCACCCCTTCCGCGCCTGAGCTACGGGCGGTCGTCCAGCGAGACGGGGTCAGGTCTGGCGGTAGTCCGCCGACGCGGAGGTTTTCTACGGCCGCGCAGCGGAAATGGGAGTGTACCTGTGAATTCCAGTGGGTATCTTCGGCTTCAGGGGAACTGGACTCTGGGGGGAGCCGATGTCTACGCCTCGATTGGAATCTGCGAGTTCATGGGAGCGGGAGCGGTATCGGGAGGGGTTGCGGAGGCATCGGCGGATTTCGTCGGCGGCGCTGGTGTTGGCGTCGATGCCTTCGATCGTGCTGGCGGGGATGCTCGTGGCGCACGTGGGAGGGTTGCTCGGAGTGTGGGGGATGGTGGGGTTCGTGGGGTTGTGGGGGATTTCGGGGGTGCCGGTGTTCTTGTTCGGGATGGCGCTCGAATCGCGGCCCGAGGGGGTGGCGGTTCCCGAATGGCCTGAGGGGCAGGCCAAGCGGCTCCAGCCCGCTTGGCGGGATGTCGTCGAGGCGGCTGGGGTTTCGGAGAGCGATTATGTGGTGTTGATCGAGAAGTCGAGTGAGGTCAAGGGGTCTGCCGGGTTCGGGCATCTCATCAATGTTTCGTCGCGGGCCGTGCGGCGGCTGAAGCGGCGGCAGTTGAGTGCGTTGCTCGCCCATGAGCTCGGCCATCTGCTCAGCTCCCGCCGCAGCGGGTGGTCGCTGGTGGCCATGTGGTATTCGGTGCCGCTGTATCTGGCGCCGACACTGCTCGCCGGCATGCTGGCGGTGTCGAGCGGGTTCGCGAACGACGGTCCGGAACGGAAGTGGTCCAACGGTATTGGGCAGGTGACATATCTGGCAACCATGGGCGGAATGCTGGTGGCGCTGTTCGGTACCCGGTTCGCGATCGTCGCCGCCGGGCTGCTGATCGTTCGGGTGCTCGCCCGGCGCATGGTCAGCCGGCGGGACGAGCGGATGGCCGATCTGGTCGCGGTCGATCTGGGGTTCGGGGACGGGTTGCTTGCGCTGTTGCGGAAGCATCTTCACGATTCGTGTCCGGGACCGGCGGCGCTGCCGTGGCGGGATCGACTGTCCCGCTTCGTGTTCGCACCGCTGTCGACGCATCCGACGGCGGACCAGCGCATTCGCGCGGTCGAGGCGCGGATGCGTGCCCGGATGCAGGATGAGCAGGACCGGATGGCTACCGGTTACGGCTGGTGGCGCAGCAGCCAGACGGTGGGGCCGCCGCCGGGCAGCGCGACGGTGGTGGTCACCTCGAAGCCGAGCCGCCCGTAGAACGGGAGGTTCTCGGGCTTGGAGGTTTCCAGATGGGCCGGGAGACCTTCGGCGCGGCAACGGGACAGACCGGATTCCATGAGGTGGCGGCCGTAGCCGCGGCCGCGGAACTCACGGGCCGTCGCGATGGACAGCACGTGCCAGTGCGGTTCCTGGACATGCGAGGACCAGATCAGGCGGGTGGCCGCGGCCGCGCGGCCGTAGTGGCGGCCGTAGGCCCGCCACAGGGTGGCGCGCTCGGACAGTGTCATGGCCGGTGACCTGCGGTGCGGCGCCAGCCACAGGGCGGCGCCGACCAGACCGGCCGATTGGTCGACGGCCAGTTCGATGCCATTGCTCGACGCGTGCGCGTAGCGGGCCTGGAGTTCGAAGACGATGTGCTGCTTGGCCAGCCGCGCGGAGGCGTTCGGATGCAGCCACATGGTCATCGGATCGTCCACGAAGGCGCGGGCCAGCAATCCAGAGACCGTGCGGAGTTCGGCCGTGGTGCCGTGGCGCACCGGTCTCCCCGTTGTGCGTCCTGCTTCTCTCACTCCGACGATGCTACGTACCCGCGCGGGCCCGCTCGCGAGCCAGGGCGCGGTCGCGCTGTTCCTCGAAGCGCGGAATGCGGATCCGTTCGAGGTCGTCGAGGAAGATCGCCAGGCCCTCCCGGGCCCGTTCGCCGCGGGCGGTGAAGTCGGTGCGGCCGAAGATGTTCCACTGGCGGATGACCGGCATGAGCACCTCCTCCAGATGCTGGCGCAAGTCGTAGACGCCGTGCTTGGCCATGAGCACGCCGTTGCGGCGGAAGTTCGGCATGCCGGTCCCGGGCATGCGGAAGTTCTCGACAATCGTGGCGATCGCCGCCATGGCCTGGTCGGGAACCAGATCCAGGGCCGCCCCGCACATGTTCCGATAGAAGATCATGTGCAGGTTCTCGTCGGCGGCGATGCGCTGCAGCATGCGGTCGGCGATGGGGTCGTTGCAGACCTTGCCGGTATTGCGGTGGCTCACCCGGGTGGCCAGCTCCTGGAAGCTGACATAGGCGACCGAATGCAGGAAGCCGGCGTCCTGGGTTTCGGCGGGCGCGCCGAAACCGTCGGTCATATGCGCCATCCGGGCGTTCTCGAGCGCCACCGGATCGACGCCGCGGGTGACGACGAGGTAGTCGCGCAGCACGATGCTGTGCCGGTTCTCCTCGGCGGTCCAGCGGCCCACCCAGGTGCCCCAGGCGCCGTCGCGGGAGAAGTTCTCCGAGATCTCGCGGTGGTAGGAGGGCAGGTTGTCCTCGGTGAGCAGGTTGGTGATCAGCGCCGCCTTGGCGACCTCGCTGAGCCGGGATTGCGCTGGATCCCAATCGGTTCCGCCCAGGGCGGCGAAGTTCCGCCCGTCGTCCCAGGGCACGTAATCGTGGGGGTGCCAGTCCTTGGCGATGGACAGGTGGCGGTCCACGCACTCGGCGGCCACCGGCTCCAGTTCGGTCAGGATCTCTCGCTGGGTCAGCTCACGCGGCACACCATGCTCCTCGCCCGATCTCGCGGCGCTGCTTCCTTGCGCAGCAACCTGGTCGCTACCTAGATCATCAGGCGGGCCGCGCCAGGAGTAGGGCCGAAAGTCCTCACCGGCGAGGACCCTCGATCAGCAGGTGCGAACCCGAATTCCCGCAAGCGCACAATGTCCGCTATTCGCATTCCATGCCGCCGGCGGTGCGATACGCGACTTATCGGGAATCGAAATGGGCCAACATGATTCGAATGCGGGCCAGGACGCCCGCAACCCGGGAAAATGTGCTCGAATAATAGTGCTCCTTCAGTCACCCCCGACACGATCCCGGAGCGGGCCCCCAGAAGAGCTGGCGCTCTTCGGGGGCTACTCGGGACCATGCCCCCGGATTGCCGTTCGGTTTGTCCCCGATTGCCGGGTATGGCACAGTTCGAACCGCAGAACGGCGGTGCCGGGGCACCGGATGGGAGGGTGGCTCGGATGTCGTGGGAGCCGACGCAGTTCACTGGCCAAGGGCAGATTCCGCAGGAGTTCCTGAACTACGACGGGGCCCCGCTGACCTTCGACCACCTGTGTTCGATGTCCGCGAGCCCGCCCGAGGCGGCTTTCCGTGTCGCGGTATTGATCCGGCTCTGCGAGATCGCGGCCTCGTTCGAGGAACGCCATCTCGTGCACGGCGATATCGCGCCGAAGAACGTGCTGTGGAGTCGAATTCAGCCCGACGCGTACATCGTCCCGAGCGAGGCGCTACTGCATCCCGCCGAGACCATCGCGCCGCGCGCGCCCGATGGCGCCGAGTGGTGCGACCCCCGCCGGCTCACCGGGCAGGTCAATGCCCCCGACCGCTACAGCGACCGATTCGCGCTCGCGGTGCTGCTGTACCGCGGCCTGTTCCTGGATTTCGGCGCGCCCGCCATCCCGCAGGGGAATTGGCGGGCCTCGCTGACCGCCGAGGTGCATCCGGAGCTGCGGGTCTTGTTCGAGCGCGCATTCGCCGACCCCCTCGCCACCGATGCGCGCCCGGCCGCCGCGGAATGGCTGGCGGCGCTGCGGACCGCGCATCCCCCGGTGCCGCAGCCCGCGTGGCCGCCGAACACCGGCCGGGCTCCGGCTCCCGCACCGCCGCGCGGCACTTCGGGCGCGCTCATCGGCGGCATCGTGGCGGGCGTCGTCGCCCTGGTCGCGGTGATCGCCGTCATCGTCGCGGTCGCGGCGCGCGACACCGGTGAGCAGAACACCGCCGCGGCGACCACGACCATCGCCCACTCCCCCTACACGACCAGCTCCGCCTACGACACCCCGCCCACCACACCGGCTTTCGACTGGAACACCCTCGATTCCGCCGCCACCGACAAGACCCCGTTCACCGTGAACGCCTTGCTGCCGCGCAGCTTCCGCGATGCCAAGAATGTCGACTACACCCTGCGCGCCAGCGGCGTGCACGAATGCTATTCCTCCGACATGTCCTGGAACGTGCAGCAGACCCTGCGCGAATACGGTTGCACGGAAGCCGTTTCCGGGTCGTATATCGATCACACCGATCAGATCCTGCTCACGATCAAGGTTTTCGCATTCCAGACCGCCGCCGATGCCACTCGCCTGTACGAGGGCATGCGCGGGCAGAATCAGGACTGGGGAATTCGCTGCCCGCTCGAAGGCGTCGGTTCCGAGCCCTGCGATACCAATCCGGACTTCGCGGTACAGGCCAGCTGGGGCGCTCAGCATTACCGCTACGTGTTCGAGGCCACCGCCCTCTACATCAATCTCACCCAGGACCGCGGCATTATGGAATGGCTCGATGCCGCGGCCAGCGAAGGGGTGAAACAGGCCGGGCCGGAGAACTATTGGCCCCGCTGAGGATTGCCGAGCCACTCGCCGATCCGACGGCACACCCACGGGCCGTCGTCCACCGGTAGGTCGTGACCGGCGGAGGGATGCAGCCGCAAGGGCGCGCCGTAGCGCCCCGCGATGCGCTGCGACATCTGGAACGGCGCGAGCCGGTCATGAGTGGCGGCCAGCACCAGCAGCGGCACCGGAATGCGCTGCGGCAGGCGGAATCTCGCGGCGGCCACGACCTGGGCCAAGGCGTTCGCCGGGGCCACGGGGGTGTCGCTGTGATAGGCGGCCCACGCCTCGGCCAGCGCCACCCGGTCCACGTCGGGATGATTGATGGTGAGCCGGCTGACGGCCGATTCGTGCGCCTGCGGCGTACGGAAGGACCGCCCGGCGAAGACCGATACCGGCTCCCAGCGCATGCGCCGCACACTCGACACCTCGCGCGCACTGGTGTTCACGACCACGCAGCGCTCGAAATCGCCGGGATAGCGCGCGCACCAGTCCATGGCGAGCATGCCGCCCAGCGAAATGCCCAGTACCGACCACTTCCCGTCGCCCGGCTCGAATCGCGCGCGGAGATCGTCGGCGATCCCGGCGATCGTATGCGGTGACCGCCGCCGGTATTCGGTCCCGAAGCCGGGCGGATCGAGCATCGCCACCGGCGCGTCGAGTTCGGCGGACAGCAGCTGCGGGAATGCGCCCCAATGCCTTTGATCGCGGGTCAGCCCCCGCAGCAGCAGCCATCCGGTCATCGCGTCTCCCCACCGATCACACCCGCCGGCCGGCGGTATCCCTACCTGTCCGCAGCCTAGCCGCGCGAGCCCACACCACCCCGACTTCCTGCCGAACTCTGCCCAAATTGCCCGATCCGTGATTAGCTGGAAATAAGCCAGCACTCCGTCAGGCACCATCGAACCGCCCCAGGAGGATCGCCATGCCCACCCGCGACACCGCGTGGCCACCGGGAACTCCGTGCTGGGTCGACTGCTCGGTCGACGATCCGGCCGCGGCCCGCGCCTACTATCACCGTTTGCTCGGCTGGGACGTGCAGGACAGCCCGCCCGCGGCGGGCGGCTACCTGATGGCGATGGTGAACGGCAGGCCCGCGGCGGGTATCGGCCCCAAGATGAGCGCCGCGCCCATGCCCTCGGTCTGGACCACCTATTTCGCCGCCGACGATGCCGATGCCGTCGCGGCGGCCGTCGGCGCAGCGGGCGGCATGGTGCTCATGCCGCCGTTCGATGTCCTGGATGTGGGCCGCATGTTCATCGCAGCCGACCCCGCCGGCGCCATGTTCGGCGTCTGGCAGGCCAGGGCGCACCACGGGGCGGAGGTCTACAACGAGAACGGGGCCTGGTGCTGGAACGATCTGCACACCTCGCAGTACGAGGTGGCGAAGGAGTTCTACGGCAAGGTCTTCGGCTGGACGTTCACCGAGGTCGGGCAGGGGCCGGACTTCCCGTACGCCACCTTCGCCAATCCGGGCGGCGACCCGGTCGGCGGCATCTCCGACACCACCAACCATCCGGGGCAGACCCCGCCGTTCTGGCTGACCTGGTTCCAGGTCGCCGATATCGACGATCTCATGGCCGAGGCCGTCAATGCCGGTTCGACCGAATTGATGGGTCCCGAGGACGGGCCGTTCGGGCGCATGGGGATCCTGCGGGCTCCGCAGGGTGAGGTCTTCGGCGTCATCACCTTGACCGCGCGCGGCTGAGGGGCGCGCCGGGCATCAACGGAAGGTCCGCGTTTCCGAGCGCAGCGGCAGCCGATACAGGTCGACCTCGGCTGCCGCGCCGTCGAAGGGACCGGCCAGGCGCAGGGTGTCGGGGGTCGGCTGCGTGTAGCTCAGGGTCGAATCACCCACGCGGATCTGCGATTCGGGCTCCTCGACGACGAGGTCGAGCTCGAGCAGCTCACCATTGTCGCGGAGCAGGACCACCCGCTGGGAGGCCGGACGGTCGTCGATCGCCAGTCGCACCCAGCGCGGACCATCGCCCCGGAACCCGTCCACCGCCCACACTCCGTCCAGCTCCGAGAGCCGGTCGGTGTAGTCGCGGTACTGGTTGATTCCATTGGCTCCCAGGGCGATCAGAACGAGCAGCGCCGCCGCCGCGTGCGCGGCCACGCCCGCCCGGCGCAGGCGGGGGTCGGCCACCAGAGGAGTCCGCGGCAGCGCCGGTGAATCCCGGTTGCGGATCATCACATCGATCAACCGCGACCACCACGGCATGGACACCACCAGCGCCATGCCCAGCATGAGCAGTGGGGTGAGCACCACCGGCACGTCATAGCAGATATTGAGGATGCTCACCTGAATCAGCGCGACCATGCTCACCAGCGCGCCCAGCAGCACCGTGCGGCGGGCAATGAGCAGCAACCCGCCCAGCACCTCCACCACACCGCTGATCACCGTGTAGGGCGTCGAGGTCGCCATGAACTTCCACAGCATGCCCGACGGCGAGGACTCCCCCAGCGGGACCAGCATCTCCGAGGGCAGTGTGAAGGCGATGAACTGCGTCGGAATCACTTTCACCATTCCGAACGCGATCATCAGCAGGGACAGCACGACCCGGATCGCGGTATACGCCCAGCCACGGATGCTCACCCACTGCCAACGACGCACGATCGATATTGGTTTCGCGACGGGCATAAGCCTGGCTTATGGGGTGCTCGTATCTCGGTGGCTACCGGGCGAGTCCGCTTCTCGCGATGGTGAATCGATGATCAGTGTGCGCGCGTATGGGCCCGGGCTGCTCGTCGTGGCGGTCGTCGCCGGCGCCGCGACCGTGCTGGGCCGGGCGCTGCCCTTCGTCGGAACACCGGTGATCGCCCTACTCGCGGGTGCGGCGATCGCGGCGAAATGGGCACGCGCGGTGGAGGATTCCGGTCCGCTGGGTCCGGGGCTCGGCGTCGCGCGGCAACGGCTGCTCCAGGTGGCGGTGGTGCTGCTCGGTTTGGGGCTGCCGTTCGACGCGGTGCTGAATGTCGGCCGGCGGACCGCGCTGGTTCTGGTGGGAACGCTGCTCATCGGGGCCGGAGCCGCCTTCGTCGTCGGCCGAATGCTGGCCCTGGATCGCGAATCCGCCACGCTGGTCGGCGTCGGGACGACCATCTGCGGCGCGTCGGCCATCGCGGCGGCCACCGCGGTGATCCAGCCGCGGCGCGAGACCGCCGCCTACGCGCTCGGCACCATCTTCGTCTTCAATGTGCTCGCGGTCCTGGTATTTCCGCCGATCGGACGGCTGCTCGGCCTGTCCGACGAGGCATTCGGGCTGTGGGCGGGCACCGCCATCAACGACACCTCCTCGGTCCTGGCGGCGGGAGTCGTCTTCGGGCCCGCGGCAGCACAATTCGCGCTGGTCGTGAAGCTGGCGCGCAGCCTGATGATCGTTCCCATGTGCCTGGGACTGCATTGGGAACGCCGCCGGCACACGCCCACCGCGGAGCGGCTGCAAGCCCGGCGGATCGTGCCGGTATTCGTGCTGCTGTTCCTCGCGGCCTCGGTGATCGCCGGAACCGGGGTGATCCCGCCGGCCGCGAGCGCCCCGCTCGCGCACGTCAGCACCGGGCTCATCGCCGCGGCGCTCACCGCCATCGGCACCGCGCTCACCTGGCAGCGGGTTCGCCGATCGGGTTCGCGGCCACTGCTTTTCGGCGGCATTCTGGGCGCGGCCCTGGCAATCGGCAGTCTCGCCCTGCAAACCGCCACCGGCTGGCGGTGACCGGTCAGGCCGGAACGCTGGCCGGGGTGCGGGAGATGCGGCCGCCGAGGCGCTCGTTCACGGCGAAACCGTGACTGCGGCACCAATTGGCGAGAATCGGGACGGCGGAGTCGTCGTCGCGGAAGGTCGGGACCAGCTGGCCGACGATGTACAGATGATGGGCGTCGGCGGCGCGGCAGAGGTGTTGCAGGGTGGCGGTGCCCAGACCGGCGCCGCGCAGTTCGGGATTGACGGTGATGTTGTCGAGTTTGATGGTGTCGGCGTACACATCGAAGACGACTTCCACGAGCTGGTCGCTGCGGCGCAGGGTTTCGATATCCGACGGAATGGGTCTGAGTACACCCGGCAGGTGGTCGGCGAGCTTCTGGCGGGCGATATCGTCGGGCGCGGCGCGGGTGACCGCGATGACCTGATCGATGAGGTCGGCCACGGCGGCGCGATCCCCGACCGCCGCCAAGGGACGGACCTGCGCACTGGAGTCGGCGACCACGCGCAGCTGGCGCACCCAGTGCGGGGAGGTGGCCGCATTGCGGGCGATCAGGTCGGTGAGGGTGTTCTCCAGGCAGATCGCGGCGCCCAGGCTGCGAATGTAGCCGCCGGACAGCACACCCCAGCGATGATCGTCCGCGCCGACACCGTGGCGGGCCAGATCGCGCAGCAGCGCGTCGCGGCGGTGCGTGGCATGGGCGATGGAGCCGCCGGGCATGCGATGCAACCAGCGTTTCCACCCCGTGAGGTTGGCGCGGATACGGGTGGTCGCGATCTCGGCACTGGCATCGAGATAGTTGCACAGTGCTTGCTGTCGCCGCTCCAAGAGCTCGCGCGCGCGGTCGGTCCCCGTTCCCTCGGGAAGCGGTTTGCCCTCACTCATATTGGCAAACGCTATCGTTCCGGACCTGCCGGGCAAGCGACCGGCGCGCGTGTCATCGCGCTATCTGAGAATTTGCTCGCGCGGGGCATCGGACAGCGCCTCCACCCGATCGATCAGATCGTTCTCGTAGCGCTGCGCCTGACGGCGGCCGAAGCGGGTGTGGCGCCGCAGCAGCTTGCGGGCCTTGCGGCGGCGGCGCTGGGTGAGCAGGCTGGACAGCTGCGCCTCGGTGCCGAGCGCGCGGGCGGCCGGCTGGGCGATGGTGGCGCGCAGCCAATTCCGTTCGGCGTGCAGGACCCAGCGGTAGGCCAGGGTGAAGATCGCCAGATCGACGAGGATCGGCAGGAACATCACCAGCCAGCCCGGCCCGGCGGGGCGCGGGGCGTCGAAGAGGAAATGCATGGTGACCGCGCACAGGTAGAAGACGGCGAAAACGCCCAGCCGCCAAGGCCACGACCGATCCGTGCGGGTCAGCAGCACCACAATGCCCACACCCACCAGCGCCGACATGGCCCAGTGCGAAGTGAACGCCGTGACCAGGCGCAGCACCGCGACCATGAGCACATCGGCCACCGGATGCTGCGGTGCGCCGAGCGCGGTCTGCACGCTGTAGAGGCCGTCCTCGGCGATCTGCGCGCCCAGACCCACCGAGCCGCCGATGAGGAATCCATGGATGGGACGGCTCAGCAGCGGGCGGAACAGCACGCACACCACCGCGATACCGATGGCCTTGATCAATTCCTCGTCGATGGGCGCGGCGATGGCGGCCGACCAGTTCGACGCGAAACGATCGCCACCCAGATTCGTGATCACCCGGGTCACATGATCATTGGCCCACAGCGCCAGGCCGGTCCAGACCGTCGCACCCCAGAGGAAACCCATGAACATGGGAGCGCCCAAACGACGACGAGCGCGGAAAGGATCGAGCCAGAACAGGATCGATCCGAAGACCAGCAGCGTCAGCAGCGTGATGGGCAGGGCCGCGAACGCCGGTGCGCCCGCGAACCAGATCTGGCCGAACGACTGCGCCAGGAACAGGATCGGACCCGCGACGACGGCGGCGCAGTACACCCAGAACAGCGCCGACCGGGGCTGGAACCAGCTCATGCTGCGCGCTCCGGGCATGAGTGAGGGAGCTGCGTAGTACCGCTCCGCTGCCGCCTCCGGGCCCGACCCGCTCATTCCGTCACCGCCCGGCTCGATTCGAGCACCATGGCGATGAGCGCGCGTCCCGCCTCCCGGGTCGTGCCCGCCACCGTGACCGTCACCGCCACATCACCGCTGGTGGCGACCGCGCACACGCCGCCGGCGGTATTGGGCAGCACGCAGGTCAGGCCCTCGAATTCCCCCGCCCGGAACGCGCCGCCGTCGAAGTCCACCTGCTCCCCGGCGGCCCGCAAGGGCAGCAGCAATCGCGGTGCGGCGACCGCGAAGTCGGTGATGCCGTCCACCACCGACACCGACAGCCGCTGATCGTCCAGCTGCGACCGCAGCACCGCGACCGTCTCGCTGCCGGTCGCGATCCGATCCATGGGTTCGGGGACCACGAAGGCGACCGCATTCGCGGGATCCGCACCACCGGAGAGCGATCCGACGCCCGAGGCGGTCAGCGTGATGACGGTCCCGGGCGCCACCGCGGTCTCGCGGGTCGGCACCGCGGCATCCAGGAGGGGCGGGACCGCGAAGACGGTGGCCAGCGCACCCACCGCCGCCACCGCGGGTCCCACCGAATGCAGCAGGCGCACCATGCTTTCCAGCCTCTCGGTCCGTGCCGCCATCGCGGCACAGCTGACGCGTGCCGAGAGTTAACCACAATCCGGAACCGGGCGGGCGAATGCGCGCCGCACGAGGGCCGGAAATCGGTTACAGCAGATTAGCCAGTGCGGACAGCGGGCCGGGGAGCCCCTCCGCGTGCTTCTTCAGCCCGGTCACCACCGGATGCGGCGTCTCCGCGCGCAGCCGATCCAGCTCGCTCTGCATGGCCGTCACGGTCTGCTCGTAGTACGAGTCGACCAGAGCGGTGTCCTCGGGATCACCCGGTTCGGTCGACCAGGTCAGCGCGGGCAGGAAGCTCACGCTCACATGCGCGGGCAGCGGAATCTGCGGCAGGATCGGGGCCACGCCGAACGGCAGGCCGACGGTGTAGGGAAACACCTTGGCGCGCACCAGCTTGTCCAGCTGCAACAGCTTGGCGGTGCGCTCGCCGCGGCTCAGGATGAAGATCGAGTCATGGCCGCCGTTGGCGACCGCCGGAATCACCGGCACCCCCAGCTTCAGCGCCAGCCGGATGAAACCCTTGCGGCCGGCGAAATCGATCTTCCCCCGATCGGTCCACGGCCGGCACGCCTCCCAGTCGCCGCCCGGGTACACCATGACCGCGCCGCCGTCCTTGAGCCCCTGCGTGGCCGCGTCCTGCGAGGCCGGGATCACGCCGAACTGCTTGAGGCTGTCGCCCAGTAGCGGTGCGCGCAAAAGGATCTCGTGCGCGACGCCGTGGGTGGGCTCGTCGGGGCGGCGCTCCATCATGGCCATGAAGGTGATCCACACCTCCGGCGCCCAATAGATCGACGAGTGATTGCCGATGATCAGCGCCGGCCCGGCGGCCGGCACATTCTCCACGCCGGTCACGGTGGGCGTGAAGTAGTTGGTGTAGGCCCGGGCCAGGGGAAGCAGCGGGTGGTTCGGGTCCGGGATCACCTTGGTGTCGTTCATGAGTCGTTCCTGTCTATTGCCTTGCCGGTAGACGGGCACGCGCGCGACGCCACACGCCGGCGTCCTCCGAACAGACGCCTAGCCGAATTGAATTGCCCCCGGTCACATCCCCATTGATAGTTCCGCCGCGAAAAGCGCGGTCCGGTAAGGCTGAGCGCGTATCGCCACTTTGCGATCGATGCCCGTCACCGTCCTCCTGCCCTTCCGACGGTATCAACCCAAGCACTTGCTTGGTAGGAAGTGTGCGGAACCCAACATCTTCCCCGGACCTTCCTGCGCTCCGGTTTTCGCCGACCTATGATGTGCCGCTTCACATTTCCCGACATGGTGGACATACATGCCATAATGCGCATATCGGCGTAGAGGAATGCGATACGACCACGAGCACTTGATCCACACCGTGACGCGGTGCTCACCCGGTCGCCCAGATGAGCAGGGCCGCGAGGACGAGCAGCACGATGACGCCGAGCGACACCACCGCGATCCAGCGATTACCTCCAGCCGGCGGTCGCACGGACGAGACCTGTGCCGGCTGTCGCACCGGAGGCTGTTGCGCCGGCGGCCGCACGGGAGGTTGGGCCGGAACCGGCGGCGCCGGCGGCGGATTGAAGACCGTGGTCGGATCATCGAGCACCGTGGTCGGATCATCCACCGGGGGCGCGGCCACCACCGTCGGTTCGGTGGGTGTCAGCGCACGCTCTGCCGCGGCGGCGAATTCGGAGCAAGTGGCGAAACGGTCGGCCGGATTCTTCGCCATCGCCCGCCGCAGCACGCCATCCAGGGCCGGCGGCAGACCCGGGCGGCGGGTGGCCAGCGGCGGCGGCGGATCGTTCAGCTGCCCGGCAATGATCGCGCCCGGATTGTCCGAGGCGAACGGCGTCGATCCGCACAACAGCCAGAACAGCGTGCACGCCAGCGAATACTGGTCGGCGTGATGATCGAGCGGCTTCCCGCTGAGCTGCTCCGGCGAGGCATACGCCAGCGTGGCGGTGAACGTCCCCGCCTGCGTCACCTGCTTGGTGTCATCCCGCAATCGCCCGATCCCGAAGTCGGTCAACAGAATTCGCTCATCGTGCCCGAGCGTCGGCCGCGCCAGCAGAATATTGGCCGGCTTCACATCGCGGTGCAGCACCCCCACGGTATGCGCGTAATCGAGAGCCTTCGCCGTCTCCGCGAGAATGAACACCGCCCGCTCCGCCGCCATGGTCCGCGGCTCCAGCGTCGACCCGTCCACCCCGTCCACGAACTGCATGGCGATCCACATCCGCCCGCCGTCCATCCCCCGGTCGTACACCGACACGATATTCGGATGATCCAGCCGCGCCACCAGATCGGCTTCCCGCTCGAACCGCGCCCGCGACTCCGCGTCCGTCGCGAACTCCTCCCCCAGCAACTTCAACGCCACCAGCCGCGGCAACCGCGGATGCCGAGCCAGATACACCTGCCCCATCCCACCCGACCCCAGCCGCCGCTCGATGACGAACCCGGCGAAGACCTCACCCGCCTCCGGCATGCGGCCCCCTCTCGAACTGCGAGAACGATTTCAAAGGTACGCCGCCTGCCCCGCACCCAGGCCGGGAAACGACCGCACCCCCTCCGAGATTCCGGAGGGGGCGCGATGGCATACCGCCTTTTGTATCGCCACGCCTTGCGATCCCGTGTCTCAAGGAACCTTGTACAGCCAGAGCCGTGCGGGCGTGAGCTCGCCCTTGTCGTTCCACTGGTACCCGTGAGCGAGGCCCTCCCCGTTGTAAGCGCGCAGATACGACACGATGTCGGCGCGGGCGACATGCCCGGCGGCGATCCCTCGCAACACGATGGCGGTCAGGTCATAGGCCTCGACCGAGAAGGTGCCGGGCGGTCGGCCGGCGACGGTCTCGAATGCCTCGGCGAACCAATCGGTGGGCGGACCGCACAGGCAGGACAGGATCGCCCCCGCCGCGGCGGCGCCGGCGCCCTCGACCAGGACCGGATCATAGGCGCCGTCCCCCGACACGAAGGTGGCGGTCACGCCCGCCGCACGGAGCAGTTCGACCAGGTTCGCGGCATCCGGGTTGTAGCCGCCGTAGAACACCGCGTCGGGCCGGGCCGTGGCGATCTTGCTCACCGCACCGGCGAGATCCGCGCCCTCGGCAACCGATGTCGAGCACGTCCCGTCCGCCGCGGCTCCGAGTGCGGCGCTGAGCGTCCGACCCAGACCGCTGCCGTAGGGGCTGGTATCGGTCACAACGCAAACACGGTCGAATCCCGCGGCGCCGGTGAGGTATCGGGCTATCGCCGGACCCTGGATATCGTCACTGGACACGCCGCGGAAGAAGCCGCGGAAACCTCTGTCGGAGAGTGTCGCGTTGGATGCTCCCGGTGAGAGAAACGCGAGATCGGCATCGCCGAGCGCGTTTCCGAACGCGAGCGCCTCACCGGAGAAGACCGGTCCGATCACCGCGGCGATGGCGGAATCGCTCGCAATCTGCGGCGCGAGTTCGGCGGCGACGCGAACCTCGCTGGTGGTGTCGAACTCCTTCAACGACACCTGGCATCCCGGGTTCTTCCGATTGAACTGATCTATCGCCAGTTTCACGCCGCCCGGAATGCTCTGGCCGAGGCTCTGGTTCTGCCCGCTGAACGGGCCGATCGTCGCGATCGTGGTCGGTGCGCAGACCGCCTTGCCGTCACCGGCCGGATCGACCGCGAAAGCAGGTGGCGTGACCTGCTTTCCCTGTTCGTCCACCAGCATCAGCGGCTGGAACTGCGGAAACATACTCAGACGTGTCCCGGCGGCAAGCGTCGCCGCCGCGGTGGGCGACCCGGTCGTCGTCGACGTGTTCGGCGCCGTGGCGCCCGGTGCACCCCTGTCGCGAGTGGACCAGTAGATTCCGCCCGCCACCGCCAGCACGACGACGAGCCCGAGAATCCCAGCGGCGAGCCAACGCCCAGCAGGATTTGCCGAACTCGGCCCGGAACCGGGGCCGGGCATGGTCCGGACCGCCGGTGGTCGTCCGAGATTCGCCGGAATCGATTGCGCGGCAGTCGCGGCCGTCCCGATGTTCGCGGGCCCCGGGACGAACACGGTCGTCGCGGTGGGTGTCAGAGCGACCGCGGCAGCGGACGCCAACGCCATACAGGAGCCGAAGCGATCGGCCGGATTCTTCGCCAGAGCCTGCCAGAACACCCCGTCCACGGCGCGTGGCAAGCCCGGCCGCCGGTCGCACACCGACGGTGGCGGTGTCTGTAGATGACCGATGATCAGCGTTCCGATGCTGTCCGCCTCGAACGGGGTCGAGCCGGAGAGCAAGCGGAACAGTGTGCACGCCAGCGAGTATTGGTCGGATCGGGGGTCGAGCGGGGCGCCCGACAGCTGTTCGGGGGAGGCGTAGGCGAGGGTCGCGAGGAGGGCTCCGGTGCGAGTGAGGTGTTGCGTTTCCTCACGCAGCCGGCCGATGCCGAAGTCGGTCAGCAGGACTCGTGCGCCGTGGCCGGGAGATGGCCGAGCCAGCATGATGTTCGCCGGTTTCACGTCGCGGTGCAGGATTCCGACCGTGTGCGCGTAGTCGAGCGCCTTGGCCGTTTCGGCGATGATGTGCAGTGCGCGGTCTGGGGGCAGGGTCCGGTGATCGAGGGTTCCGGCGTCGGTGCCGTCGATGAACTGCATCGACATCCACAGGCGGTCGTTCCAGATGCCGCGGTCGTAGACCGCGACGATATTCGGGTGGTCCAGCCGCGCAACCAGATTCGCTTCCCGCTCGAACCGGGCCCGGATATCGGGGTCGGCGTAGAACTCCGAGCTCAGCAGCTTCAGGGCCACCTGGCGGGGCAGGCGCGGGTGCCGTGCGAGGTACACCTCGGCCATGCCGCCGCTGCCCAGCGGTCGTTCTATGAGGTAATCGGCGAAAACTTCCCCTGGTCGCAGCATCCCGGCCCCCGAAGATCACAGTGAAACCCTTCGGACCCTACCCGGACGACCGGTCGGGTCGCCGTGCATCGGGCAATCACGTGAAATGCCGCCGCGCCCCAGCC